>NZ_JASIAL010000573.1:0-16343 GCF_030042015.1 Trebonia sp.
GGGGACGCCTACCGGGCCGGCCGCGGGACGCGGGGGAAGCGAGCGTGCCTCATCGTGCCCGGCGGCCCGTCGCGGCCGCGGTGGTTATCGCGGTCGTGACGCTGACCGCTGGCTGCGGCCTGGCGGGCGGGAGTTCCGGCGACGCCGGGCAAGCTGCTCGTGGACCCGGTTCGACCCGCGGGCGCGGACCGGCACGATCGTCGGCGTGATCGGCGGCTACCAGCAGGGCGGCGACACTCCCTCGATCTCCTACAGCGCCTACTTCAACAACGACATCCGCGCGCTCTACGAGCAAGCCGAGGCGCTGAGCTAGCCGGCCGCCGCCAGCTCGTACTCCTCGCAGACGATGTCGGCGCCGAGGGCGGCGAACCGCTCCGCCACCGCCGCGTGGCCGCGGTCGATGTAGTACCCGTTCGAGATGACCGTCTCGCCCTCGGCGGCAAGGCCCGCCAGGATCAGGGCGGCCCCGCCGCGCAGGTCCGGCGCCACTACCTCGGTGCCGTGCAGCGGGTTGGGGCCGTGCACGATCGCGACGTTGCTGTCGACCTCGACCTTGGCGCCCATCTTGTTCAGCTCAGGCACCAGGGTGTACCTGCCGTCGAAGATCGTCTCCCTGATGTAGCTGGCACCGTCGGCCAACGTGGCCACGGCCATGATCGGCGACTGCAAGTCGGTGGCGTACCCGGGGTACGGGCTGGTGATCACGTTGATCGGGCGCAGCGGCCGTTCCCGTCGCACCTGGAGCACGGCGCCCTGGGGGGCGAACTCGACGCCCATCTGCTCGAGCTTCCAGCGGACCACGCCGAAGTGGTCCAGGTTAGCCCCGACCAGGTTGATCTCGCCGCCCGTGATGGCGGCGGCCATCGCGAACACGCCGGCATCGAGCCGGTCGGGCATCACGGTGTGCTCGACGGCCGTCAGTTCCGGAACGCCGTGCACCGTGATGAAGCCGGTGCCGCCGCCGCCGATGTCGGCGCCCATCTTGGTGAGGAACGCGATCACGTCGAGCACCTCGGGCTCTTGGGCGGTGTTGTCGATGACCGTCGTTCCCGGCGCCAGCGAAGCCGCCATGATCAGGTTCTCGGTGCCGGTGTGCGAGGGCGTGTCCAGGTACAGGTGAGTGCCGCGCAGCCCGTCGTGGGCCGTGATGCGGATGACCGCGCCCCCCTCGTCCACGGTCGCGCCGAGCCGGGCGAAACCGCGGTAGTGGAAGTCGAGGTTCCTGCTGCCCAGGTTGCACCCGCCGATGCCTTCGATGACCGCCTCGCCGAACCTGTGCAGGAGCGCGGGCACGAACAGCACGGAGCCGCGGAACCGCCGGGCGATGTCGGCGGGAAGCACGGGCGAAGTCAGCCGTGACGCGTCCACGACCAGGGTGCGTTCCGCCTCGTGGAACTCCACCAGGGCGCCCACCGCCTGGGCCAGCTCGACGGCGCGCCGCACGTCTTCGATCGGCGGCACGTTCCGCAGCACGGTCCGGCCGCGGTCCGCGAGCAGCGACGCCGCGATCATCTTGAGCGCCGCGTTCTTGGCACCCTGGATGAAAACCGTGCCCTGCAGGCTCGTGCCGCCACGGACGCGGTAGCGGATCTCGGTGCCCTTGGTCATGTGGATAGTGCTCCTGTCCGAGGGGGAACTACGAGAACGCGTCACGTCTGTGAGCACGCCCTGGCGAACGCGATGTCCAGTATGCCACCCGATGGGGGTGCTCAGGGTGCTCAGGTAAGACGTGCGAGGCGATCGAAGACATGGTCCAGGCGCGCGACATAGCGCTCCGCGAGGAACGCCCGGTCAAGGGCCGCCTCGTCGATGACGACACTCCGCTTCTTACCCGCGGTGAGCAATGAGTCGCGAAATGGCGTCCCGTTGTCCCACGTGTCCATCGCGGCGGCCTGCACGAGCGCGTACGCGTCCTCGCGGGACAGCCCGGCGCTGACGAGTTCAAGCAGCACCGCCGAGGAGTACAGCAGGCCGTTGGTCAGGTTCATGTTCGCCCGCATCCGCGCCGCGTCCACCACGAGCCCCTCGACCAGCCCGGTCGTGAGGTGCGCCACGTAGTCGGTGGCGATCGCGGCGTCGGGCAGTGCGATCCGCTCCACGCTGGAGTGCGAGATGTCCCGCTCGTGCCACAGCGGGATGCCCTCGGTCACCGGGGTCACAGCGGACCGCACCAGCCGGGCCAGCCCGCAGATCCGCTCGCTGCGGATCGGGTTCTTCTTGTGCGGCATCGCCGACGAGCCCTTCTGGCCCGCCCCGAAGGGCTCGGCGAGCTCCCTGAGCTCGGTGCGCTGCCCGTGCCTGACCTCGAGCGCCACCGCCTCGCAGACCGTGGCGAGCACGGCGAGCGCGGAGGTCCACTCGGCGATCCCGTCGCGCATCACGACCTGGGTGGCGACGTCGGCCGCGCGCAGCCCGAGCTCGGGCATCACCTCCGCCTCGATCGCCGGGTCGATGTTGGAGTAGCTGCCCACCGGGCCGGACAGCTTGCCGACCGCGACGGACTCGCGGGCCCGCCGCACCCGGTCACGGGACCTGGCCGCGGCGAACGCGAAGTCCGCGACCCGGTGGCCCCAGACGTCGGGCTCGGCGTGCACGCCGTGTGTGCGGCCGGCCCGCAGCGTGTGCCGGTGCGCGAGCGCGTGGTCGCGCAGCACTGCGACCAGCCGGTCCGCCCTGGCCACGATGATGTCGGTGGCCTCGGTGAGCTGCACCGCGAGCGCCGTGTCCAGCAGGTCGGACGAGGTCATGCCGTAGTGCACCCAGGCCGCCGCCGACCGCGGGTCGGTGTTGTCCGCCCACGCGGTGAGGAACGCGATCGTCTCGTGGTCTGTCACGGCTTCGACCGCTGCCACCGCTTCGGGTGTGGGAGGACGCGCCGAACGGACGGCGGCGACTGCCTCGGCCGGGACCGTTCCCGCCCGCGTCTGGGCCTCGACCACCAGGGTCTCGACCCGGCACCAGAGCTCGTACTTGTGGGCCTCGCTCCAGACCCGCCCCATCTCGGGCAGCGTGTACCTGTCGATCACTCTCTAACGGTAACTGCGGCTCGCTCCGCGATGTCATGCCGGTACCAGCCGCCGCGCATCTCGACGCACGCCGCGACCGCGTACGCGGCGGCGCGCGCGGCGGCCAGGTCCGGTCCTGAACCGACCGCGTTCAGCACCCGGCCGCCGGCGCTGACCAGCGCGCGGTCCGCGGCGCAGGCAGTACCGGCGTGCAGGAGATAAGCCCCGGTCCGTTCCGAATAATTGCTGAATGTGATCCTGTCGCCCTTGACCGGGGCCTGCGGGTAGCCTTCGGCGGCGAGCACCACCGTGACCGCGGCACCGGGCAGCCAGCTCAGCGCGGGCGCGGCGGCCAGGTCCCCGGCGGCCGCGGCGTGCAGCAGGCCGGCCAGCGGGGTGGCGAGCCGGTCAAGCACCACCTGCGTCTCCGGGTCGCCGAACCGCGCGTTGAACTCGACCACCTTGACGCCGCCGCTGGTGAGCGCGAGACCCGCGTAGAGCAGCCCGCGGTACGGTGCCCCCCGGCGGCGCAGCGCGCCGATCGCGGGCCGGATGACCCGGTCGAGCACGTCGGCGGCCAGGTCTGGCGGCGCCCAGGGGAGCGGGGCGTAGGCGCCCATGCCGCCGGTGTTCGGGCCACGGTCGCCGTCGCGGGCGCGCTTGAAGTCCTGCGCGGGCAGCAGGGGAACCGCGTCGGTGCCGTCGGCGAGGGCGAACAGGGACACCTCGGGGCCGTCGAGGTACTCCTCGATGACCACGCGCCCGCAGGCCGCGGCGTGCCGTCTTGCCTCACCGAGGTCATCGGTGACGACCACGCCCTTGCCCGCGGCGAGCGCGTCGTCCTTCACGACGTAAGGCGGGCCGAATTCCCTGAGCGCCGCGGCGGCCTCGTGCTCGTTGCCGGCCGTTCGTGACCGCGCCGTCGGGATGCCCGCCTCGGCCATGACCTCCTTGGCGAACGCCTTCGACCCCTCGATCATCGCCGCGGCGGCGTCCGGTCCGAAGGCCGCGATGCCGGCCTGGCGGAGCGCGTCGGCGACGCCGGCCACGAGCGGCGCCTCGGGGCCGATGACCGCGAGGCGGGCGCCCAGCGTCCTGGCGAGGCGGGTGACGTCCGCCGGGTCGGCAGCCCGCACCTCATGGACCTGCGCCAGCTCGGCGATGCCAGGGTTGCCCGGCGCCGCGTGCAGGTCCGTGACCGCGGGGTCGCGGCTCAGCGCGCGGACGATCGCGTGCTCGCGGCCGCCGGACCCGATCACCAGTACTCGCACGTCGGCGAGCCTACTAGCTGGCCTGCTTTCTAGAGGAGCGGGCGCAGCTGCAGGGTCTGGTCGCGGCGGGGGCCAACGCCGACCGCGCTGACCGGAGCGCCGGAAATGTCCGCGATCGTCTTGATGTAGTGCTGCGCCGCGGCGGGCAGGTCGCCGAACGAGCGGCACTGGGAAATGTCCTCCCACCAGCCGTCGAGGTACTCGTAGACCGGCTTGGCGTGGTGGAACTCGGTCTGCGTCATGGGGATCTCCGCATGGCGGGTGCCGTCGACCTCGTAGGCCACGCAGACGGGTATCTTGTCCAGGCTGGACAGCACGTCGAGCTTGGTCACGAAGAAGTCGGTCACCCCGTTGACCCGGGCCGCGTAGCGGGCGACGACGGCGTCGAACCAGCCGGTGCGCCGCGGCCTGCCGGTCGTCACCCCGTACTCGCCGCCCGCCTCGCGCAGGTACTCGCCCTGCTCGTCGTGCAGTTCGGTCGGGAACGGGCCGGAGCCGACCCGCGTGGTGTACGCCTTGACGATCCCGATCACCCTGGTGATCCGCGTCGGCCCGAGGCCGGCGCCCACGCACGCGCCGCCCGCCGTCGGCGAGGACGACGTGACGAACGGGTAGGTGCCATGGTCCACGTCGAGCATGGTCGCCTGGGCGCCCTCGAGCAGGACGACCTCGCCGGCCTCCAGCGCCTTGCCGAGGATCAGCCCGGTGTCGGCGACATAGGGGCGCATGCGCTCGCCGTAGGCGATGTATTCCGCGGCGGTCTTCTTCGCGTCGACGCCGCGCCTGTTGTACACCTTGGTGAGCAGCTGGTTCTTGTCCCTCAGGACGAGGTCGAGCTTCTGCTGCAGGATGCCGGGGTCGAACAGGTCCTGGACCCTGATGCCCATCCTGGCCACCTTGTCGGCGTAGGCCGGGCCGATGCCGCGGCCGGTGGTACCGATCCTGGCGTTGCCGAGGAAGCGCTCGCTGACCTTGTCCAGGGCGCGGTGATGCGGCATGATCAGGTGCGCGTTCGCGCTGATCAGAAGCCTTTCGCAGCTCACGCCCCGCTGCTCAAGGCCTGCGATCTCCTCGAAGAGGACGCCGGGGTCGATCACCACGCCGTTGCCGATGACCGGTGTCACCTGCGGGGAGAGCACGCCGGACGGCAGCACGTGCAGCGCGTAGCTCTCGTCGTCTATCACCACGGTGTGGCCGGCGTTGTTGCCGCCCTGGTACCTGACGACATACTGCACGCGGTCCCCCAGCAGGTCCGTGGCCTTGCCCTTACCCTCGTCGCCCCACTGGGCGCCGATCAGCACGATGGCGGGCATGTTGTTCGCCTTTCAGACGACGAAACCCCTGACAGCGCAAGCGCGACAGGGGCTCTTGCGATCAGAGGCTACCCGAAAAGCGCAGGTGGAACCTAGCAGCCGGCGGCGCGTGGCAGACTGCCCGCATGAGCACGCATTCGAACCTGCTCGGGGAGCCCGCGCCCACGTTCCTGCCCGTGGACGAGGAGCCCGCCAGGCTCATCGCCGGGGGCGCGCGGGCCGTCGACGTCGCGGCGAAGTACCCGGCGTTCTCGCTCGCCTGGGCGATGCTGGCGCAGGAGGCGTTCGCCGCAGGCCGTCCCGTCGAGTCTTACGCCTACGCCCGCACCGGCTACCACCGCGGGCTCGACGCGCTGCGCCGCAACGGCTGGAAGGGGCACGGCCCGATCCCGTGGTCGCACGAACCGAACCAGGGGTTCCTGCGCAGCCTCGCGGCGCTCGCACGGGCGGCCGGCGCCATCGGCGAGACCGCCGAAGCCGAGCGCTGCCGGACGTTCCTCGCGGACAGCAGCGCCGAGGCGTACGCCGCGCTCGGGTAGGCGCGGTCTTCGCCGATCGCCTGGCCGGCCCCTGGCCCCTAGCCCCTTTAGCCCCCCTTTAGCCCTTTAGCCCCTTTAGCCACCGCTCCGGCCGCTACCCGGCCTGCCTGACTGGGCCGGCTGCGCCAACGGCCCGGCTGTATCGGGCCGACTGCGCCAATGGCCCAATTGCCTCGCTTACCGGACGGTGGCCTTCGGCGGCTGTCGGCCGCCGATACCCCGCCGAACCGGGCCTGGCCGGGCAAGACCGGCCGCGCGGTCCTGGCCAGCCGCCGCCGACGATCCTTGACCACTGCTCCCGGACCTTAACTCCCCAGCATTGTCCCTGGCCGCCCCTAGCCGGCCTGGGTGCCGGCCGACAGCAGGTCCTGGCACGCCTCCACCACCCGGGCCGACATGCCGGCCTCGGCCGTCTTGCCGTAAGACCGCGGGTCGTAGGCCTTCTTGTCGCCCACGTCGCCGTCGACCTTGAGCACGCCGTCGTAGTGCGTGAACATGTGCGCCGCGATCGGGCGGGTGAACGCGTACTGGGTGTCGGTATCCACGTTCATCTTCACGACGCCGTACGAGATCGCCTCGCGGATCTCTTCGAGCGCGGAGCCGGAACCGCCATGGAAGACCAGGTCGAACGGCTTGTCCTTGCCGTACTTGGCGCCGACGGCGTCCTGGATCTCCTTGAGCACCCCCGGCCGCAGCTTGACGTGGCCGGGCTTGTAGACGCCGTGCACGTTGCCGAAGGTCGCGGCGAGGATGTAGCGGCCGCGCTCGCCGAGCCCGAGCGCCTCCGCCGTCGCCAGCGCGTCCTCCGGCGTGCTGTAGAGCTTCTCGTTGATCGCGCCGACGATGCCGTCCTCCTCGCCGCCGACGACCCCGATCTCGAGCTCCATGACGATCCGCGCCTTGGCGCACCTGTCGAGCAGGTCCCTGGCGATGTCGAGGTTCTCGGCCAGCGGCACGGCCGAGCCGTCCCACATGTGCGACTGGAACAGCGGCTCCTTGCCGTGGGCGACCCGCTCCGCCGACAGCTCGATCAGCGGGCGCATGTAGCCGTCGAGCTTGTCCCTCGGGCAGTGGTCGGTGTGCAGCGCCACGTGCACCGGGTACTTGGCGGCGACCACGCCGGCGAACTCGGCCAGCGCCACCGCGCCGGTCACCATGTCCTTGACACTGGCACCGGACAGGTACTCGGCGCCGCCGGTCGAGATCTGGACGATCCCGTCGCTTTCGGCGTCGGCGAAGCCGCGCAGTGCGGCGTTCAGCGTCTGGGACGACGTCACGTTGATGGCCGGGTAGGCAAAGCCCTGCTGCTTGGCCCGGTCCAGCATGTGCGCGTAGATCTCTGGGGTCGCGATGGGCACGGTCGTACTCCCTGTATCCGTCCTCTATCCAGGTCTCAGCAAAACTCTAATCTCCGGGCCGGCGACCCGACAGACCGGCTGAGCGCGAACACGGTTCAGCGCGAACACAGAGTGAAGATGTCTGTGCCGGCCCCGGTCATGCTGTACAAAGGAAAGCCTATGGAGGGCTACCTGACGTCGGCGGGTTACACGGCGCTGATCCTGTTCGGCTTTCTTGAGGCCGCGTGCATCCCGATTTCATCGGAGATCACGTTCGGCTTCGCTGGTGTGCTCGCCTACCAAGGGCACCTCAACCTGATCCTGGTGATCATCATCGGAACGCTGGCCGAGCTCGCCGGCTCCTACGCCTCGTACGGGGTCGGACGGGTCGGCGGTCACCCGCTGGTGCACCGCCTGGGCAGGTACGTGCTGGTGACTGAGGCGGACGTGGCCAGGGCCGAGCGGTTCCTCACCGGCCGCGGCGCATGGGCCGTGCCGGTCGCGCGCATGATCCCGTTCATCCGGGCGTTCACCTCGATCGTGGCAGGCCTGGTGGACATCCCGGCGCTGCGGTTCGGCGCGCTCAGCCTGATCGGCACGTTGGTCTACGCGGTTGTGATGTCGAGCATCGGCTACGGCCTCGGCAGTGCCTGGAACAGCGTGAGCCACGGCCTCGCGATCGCCGGCTACCTGATCTTCGCCATCGTCGTCATCGCCATCGCCGCCCTCGTGCTGTACCGGCTGCGCGAGTTCAGGCGGGAGTCGGCCGCGCAAGCCGCCGCCCGCACGGAATCCCGGGAGACCCTGGGCCGCTAGCCGCCGCCCTGGGATCGGCCGTCCCCGCTGGCGGACAAGCCGGACAACCTCGGACGGCTGCACGCAATCCGGGAGCCCGCACTACAACTACGCGCGGACCGGCGCCTACGCAGTGCATACGATCTCGTCCGCGCCCACGGCGTACATCCACTTCCCATGACCGCGCAGCGGCCCGGCGGCCCGGCGGCCCGGCGGCCCGGCGGGGACTCACAGGCCGAGTTCGGCGAGTTCGTAGACCGCGCGGTAGGGCAGGCCGCGATCCAGGACCCGCTGCCGCGCTCCGCGCTCGACGAGCACCGCGACGCCGACCACCTCCGCGCCCGCCGCTTGCAGCGCGTCCACCGCGGTGAGCACGGAATGACCCGTCGTCGAGGTGTCCTCGAGGGCGAGCACCCGGCGGCCGGCCACGTCCGGTCCCTCGATCCTGCGCTGCAGGCCGTGCGTCTTTTCCTCTTTCCGCACGACGAAGGCGTCGATCGGGGTGCCCCGGCTCGCGGCGGCGTGCATCATGGCGCAGGCGACCGGGTCGGCGCCAAGCGTCAGCCCGCCGACCGCCTCATACGACAGGTCCGCGGTGGCGTTGAGCAGCACCCGCCCGGCCAGCGGCGCCAGGCGCCCGTCCAGCGTCACCCGGCGCAGGTCCACGTAACTGCTGGCGCGCTGTCCCGATGACAGCACGAAGTCGCCGTGCACCACGGCCTTGGCCTTGATCCCTGCCAGCAGGTCCTCGCGGTCTGTCACAGCACCAGAGCATAGAGCCCGGCCTGGTGACCAAGGGCCGGGAGATGCGCGGAAAGGCCAACGCGAGTGGCCGGCTTCATTACCCTAGGAAGGCAGGGAACAAAACGGCCATCGTACCCCGATGGCCCCTGAACGGCATGTTCCCGCGCCGAGGGGAAGGACGGTGTGGCGTGGATCGCTGCGCGCTGTTCGTGGACGCTGGCTATGTGCTAGCGGACGGCGCCATGGCGGTGCACGGGACGCGCCGCCGGGAGTCTGTGTCCTGGGACTACCAGGGACTGCTGCAACTGCTCGGCAGCCTGGCCACCGAGCGGTCCGGGCTTCCGCTGCTGCGCTGCTACTGGTACGAGGCGACCGTGGAGGGCCGCCGCAGCGCCGACCACGACGCGCTCGCCGACCTGCCTGGCGTGAAGCTGAGACTCGTCAAGATCCGCCCGGGGCGCCGCGAAGGCGTCGAGGGCGAGATTCACCGTGACCTTACGACGCTGGCGCGGAACCGGGCTGTCAGCGACGCGATGGTGGTCAGCGCCGAAGAAGACCTCGCCCAGGTCATCGCCGACGTCCAGGATCTCGGCCTGCGGGTCAGCCTGCTGCATATCGCGGTCGACGGCAACTGGACGATCTCCCGCGCGCTGCGCCAGGAGTGCGACGACATCGCGGAGATCAGCGCCGGGCACCTGCGGCCGTACGTGGAGCTGATCTCTGGCGCCGAGCCGCCGCACTCCGAGGAGCGGGAGGGGGGTGCGCTGATCGCGCTCCACCCGGCGGCGAACGGCCGCGGGCCGGCCCCGGCCGGGCGGGCCCCCGCGTACGCTCCGGTGCAGGCCGGGCCGGACACGGTCCACCAGGTACCGCCGTCCATTTACACCGCGCCTGTCGTCGCCGAGTACCAGCGCCCGGCTCCCCAGCTGTCGCGCGTGCATCCGGCCGAGCAGGTGGTCGCCAGGGACGACTCCCGCAGTGACCCCGCCGCCCCGCCGGAGTCGCCCGCGGGCGCAGACCTGCAGCCGGCCGGCCGGGATGTCGCGATGACCCCGCCGGATCTGCCGGGCGCGGCGCCGGATCCGGCGCCAGCTGCCGCTGCCTTCTATGCCGTACCGCCGGACGCCACCGCCGTGCAGCCCGACGCGGTGCCGGTCCGCCAGGACGCGGTGCCGGCCTGGACGGATCACTCGCCCGGCTGGCAGGATCAGCCGGCCGCCTGGGGCGCCAGGCCGGATCAGTCGCCCGGGTGGCAGGACCTGGCTGTCGGTCAGCGGGAGCCGCAGCCCGTGGCCAGGCAGGATCTCGGCCCGCACGCTGACGTGCCGGTGCGCGCCGACGTGCCGGTGCGGCCCGAGGTGCCGTCGCGCCCCGAGATGCCCTCGTGGCCTGAGCGCGGTGCGGGACAAGAGCTGTACGCCGCTCCGGTTGCCGTGCCCGTGCTCGCCGAGGACCAGCACGACGATCTCGCCGCGACCCGGCCGCGCCCGGCCGCGGACTTGTCCGGCTACAGCCCCGGCGCCGTCCGCGAGCCACTGCCAGGCGAGGCCGGGGACGGCCTCCGCCAAGCCCCAGCCGGCTCGGGCTCGGCACAGATCCACCGGCTGCCCACGCGCGGGGCTGGCCTGCCGCCCCTGCCGCCGCAGTCGCCGCAGGCCCCCGGCCAGCACATGCCAGGACAGCCGACGGCCGCGCAGCCGGCGATCGGGCAGCCCGTGGTCCCGGTCATGCCGCTCGGCCCCGGTTCCGGGTACGCGCCCGGGCGCAACGGCGCGTACAGCGGCCCGCAGCCTGTCCTTCCCATGGTTGGCCAGCCGGGCAGCCCGCTCGTCCAGCCCGCTTCGGGTCCCCTCGCGCCGGCGGGAGCCGCCCCGGTGGGCGCGGCCTATTCGAGCGCACTGCCCGGGGTTGCCCTCGCGGAGGCCGTACAGTCGGCACATGATGAGGGGCAGGAGTTCGGCGCCTCGGTGGCGCGCGACGCGCCCGCGCTATGGCTGGAGGCAGTGCTGGCGAGGAAGCCGCGCATGCCGTCTGACCTTGAGGCAAGGCTCCTGCAGGGATCGGCGCTGCCAATCGATTACCTGCTGCACGATGAGGTGCGGCACGCGCTCCGCCGGGGATTCTGGGACGCGATGGAGCGGGCACGCCGTTAAGCGCCAGTCGCGTGCGCACCCCCCCGATGCGGGCGCGTCATCCGTCCGAATGGGGAAGGACCGCTGGGGTACCGTGGGAAGAGTGGCGGGCGTCGATGAGTTCGACGAGATCGAGTTTCAGGCTGCACGGACAGGCAACCACGTGCGAGCCGCCGTACGCATGAGCCAGCTCGCCGAGGAGGCCGGCCCGGGGCAGCGTGCCGAATCTCATCTACGCGCGGGCGAGCAGTGGCTGATGGCCGACGACCCGCAGCGGGCCGCTGACGAATTCGCCGTGGCGATCGCGGACGGCGGCCCCACATTCGCCGATCCCCGGATCCACCTGGCCAGGGCCCTGCTGGCGCTTGGCAGGGATGCCGAGGCCGAGGAGCTGCTTGCCGGGCTGGCCGCCAGGCGGGAGACGGTCACCCCGCGCACCTGCGACCTGGTCGCCGAGCTGTTGACGGAGCAAGGTGATCTTGCGGGTGCGCTCGACTGGGCGACGGCCGGTGTCGAACTGTGCTTCAAGCGCGGCGACGACGCGGAGCTGCAGTTGCTGCTCCGCCTCCGGTACCGGATCCGCGTCGATCTCGGCCTGGACGAAGACGACTACGACCGGATGCTCGATGAGTCCAGGTACGAAGCCTGACCGGTCGCCGCGCGGACGGCGAGTTCGTCCGCCTTCTCGTCCAGGTCGACGAGGACCTCGTCCCCGTCCGTGATCGTGCCGGACAGCAGGGCACGCGCCAGCTGATCGCCGATCGCGGACTGCACCAGCCGGCGCAGCGGCCGCGCGCCGTAAATCGGGTCGAACCCGGTGAGCGCGAGCCATTCCTTCGCCGCCGGCGTCACCGTGAGCACGAGCCGCCGTCCTGACAGCCGCTTGGCCAGCCGGCCGATCTGCAAGTCCACGATCTGCGTCAGCTCGGACGTGGACAGCGAGTCGAAGACGATCACGTCGTCGAGCCGGTTCAAGAACTCCGGCTTGAACGCGGCGCGGACCGCGCTCATGACCGCGTCCCGCTTTGCCGGCTCGTCAAGCGCGGGGTCGGCGATGAACGCTGAGCCGAGGTTGGAGGTGAGGATGAGGATCGTGTTGCGGAAATCCACGGTCCGTCCCTGCCCGTCGGTGAGCCGCCCGTCGTCCAGGACCTGCAGCAGCACGTCGAAGACCTCCGGATGCGCCTTCTCCACCTCGTCGAGCAGCACCACGCAGTAGGGCCGCCGCCGCACCGCCTCGGTGAGCTGACCGCCTTCCTCGTAGCCGACGTACCCCGGCGGCGCGCCGACGAGCCGCGCGACCGAGTGCTTCTCGCCGTACTCGCTCATGTCGATGCGGATCATCGCCCGCTCGTCGTCGAACAGGAACTCGGCCAGCGCCTTGGCCAGCTCGGTCTTGCCGACGCCCGTCGGCCCGAGGAACAGGAACGAGCCGGTGGGCCGGTCCGGGTCGGACACGCCCGCGCGCGCGCGGCGCACGGCGTCGGAGACGGCCCGAACCGCGCTGGCCTGGCCGATCACCCGGCTGCCGAGCTCGGTCTCCATGCGCAGCAGCTTGCCGGTCTCTCCTTCGAGCAGCCGTCCGGCGGGGATGCCTGTCCACGCCGACACGACGTCCGCCACGTCGTCCGGGCCGACCTCCTCCTTCACCATGGGGGCGGGGCCCGCACCATGGCCGCCCGCCGCACCGCTTCCGTCAGCCTCGTCAGAACGATCCGTCGCGACTGCCTCGGCGATCTCCGCGTCCAGTGCGGGGATCTCGCCGTAGAGCAGCCTGGAGGCAGCCTCGTAGTCTCCGTCGCGCTGCGCCCGCTCGGCCTGGCCCTTGAGGTCGTCGAGCCTCTTCTTCAGCTCGCCGACCCGGTTCAGCCCGGACTTCTCTTGCTCCCAGCGCGCGGTCAGCGCGGTGAGCTGCTCCTGCCGGTCGGCCAGGTCGGCGCGCAGCCGCTCGAGGCGCTCCTTGCTGGCCGGGTCAGACTCCCGGGAGAGCGCGAGCTCTTCCATCTTCATCCGGTCAACGGTGCGGCGCAGCTCGTCGATCTCCACGGGCGAGGAGTCGATCTCCATGCGCAGCCGGGACGCGGCCTCGTCCACGAGGTCGATCGCCTTGTCGGGCAGGAACCGCGCGGTGATGTACCGGTCGGACAGGGTCGCGGCGGCCACGAGCGCGGCGTCCGAGATCTGCACCTGGTGGTGTGCCTCGTACCGGCCCTTGAGCCCGCGCAGGATCGCGATCGTGTCCTCGACCGACGGCTCGCCGACCAGCACCTGCTGGAAGCGGCGCTCAAGGGCGGGGTCCTTTTCGATCCGCTCCCTGTACTCGTCCAGCGTGGTGGCGCCGACCATGCGCAGCTCGCCGCGGGCGAGCATCGGCTTGAGCATGTTGCCCGCGTCCAGCGCGCCCTCGGCGGCCCCGGCCCCGACCACGGTGTGCAGCTCGTCGACGAACAGCAGGATGCGGCCCTGGGCCGCCTTCACCTCGGCCAGCACCGCCTTGAGGCGTTCCTCGAACTCCCCGCGGTACTTGGCCCCGGCCACCAGGGAGCCCATGTCGAGGCTGAAGATGATCCGGTCGCGCAGGCCCTCCGGGACGTCGCCGCGGTTGATCCGCTGGGCCAGGCCCTCGACGATCGCGGTCTTGCCCACGCCCGGGTCCCCGGTCAGGACCGGGTTGTTCTTGTTCTTGCGCGACAGGATCTGGATGACCCGCCGGATCTCGCTGTCGCGCCCGATGACCGGGTCGAGCCGGCCCGCCGCGGCGGCGGCGACCAGGTCGGTGCCGTACTTGTCCAGCGCCTCGTAGGCCCCCTCGGGCGTCGCCGAGGTGACCCGCTGGTTGCCCCGGATCCTGGTCAGCGCCTTGAGGAAGCCGTTCTTGGTGACTCCCTCCGCGTGCAGCAGCCGTCCCGCCGCGGTGCTGGTGCCCTCGTCGAGGAAGGCCAGCACGAGGTGCTCGACCGAGACGTACTCGTCCTTGAGGCGGTCCGCCTCTTTCTTGGCGGCGTCGAACAGCCGGGCCAGTCGCTGCGAGATCTGGATCTGCCCCGGCGTCACGCCGGGGCCGGTGACCCGCGGGCGGCGCGCGAGCTCGGCCTCGAGCGCGGTACGCAGCCGGTCCAGGTCAGCGCCTGCATCGGCCAGCAACCGGGAGGCGATGCCGTCCTGCTGATTGAGCAGGGCCAGCAGCAGGTGCTCGCCGTCCACCTCGGTCTGCCCGTAGCGCAGCGCGATCGTCTGCGCGTCGTGCAGTGCCTCCTGCGACTTCTGGGTCAGGTTGTTCAGGTCCATAACCGTCCTCCTGGCCGGCCGGAGCTGCGCAGGGCCTCCTCGAGATCTGAAATCCGGTCCAGCAGGTCCACGACGAGCCCGACGGCCGCGTAGTTGAGCGCGAACCCCGCGCGCAGGCGCTGGACCCGGCCCATGGCCGGCACCTGGCCGGGGGAGAACCACAGCTCGCCGGCGGCGTCCCGGTCGGCGTCGAGCACGCCCAGGACGACCAGCCTGCGGATCAGCTCGGGGTGCGTGTTCGTCTCCCGCGCGAACGCGTCGAGGCTGAGGCGTACCGGCCGGACCCAGACCAGCGCGTAGCCCACTATCGGCTCCTCGGATCGAAGGTGGAGGCATCCGCCAGCTGCTCGAACAGCCGGCGCTCCTCGTCGGTGGGCTTGGCCGGCACCATGATCCTGATCTCGGCGTACAGGTGGCCGGCGTTGCCCCTCGGGTGGGGCAGGCCGCGATGCCGGAGCCTGAGCCGCTTGCCGCTCGAGGTACCAGCCGGAACCTTGACCTTCATCTCGCCGCCGGGGGTTTCCACGGCCACCGACGTGCCCAGCGCGGCTTCCCACGGCGAGAGCGGGAGGTCGACGTAGAGATCGCGGCCGTCAACGCGGTACCTGGGGTGCGGCGCGATCCGGACCACGAAATACAGGTCCCCGTTGGGGGCGCCCTCGCTGCCCTGGCCGCCCTGGCCGGCCAGGCGGATGCGCTGCCCGTTGGTCACGCCGGCCGGGATCTTGACCTCGAAGGTCCGCCGGCCGTTGGGACCCTCCAGGGTCACGGAACGACGGCCGCCCTGGAAGGCCTCCTCCACGGTCAGCTCGAGCTCGGCTTCGGTGTCAGCGCCCCGGATCGGCCCGAAGCCCCGGCCGCCGAACAGCCCGCCCAGGAGATCCTCGATGTTGATGCCGCCCTGCCCGAACCCGCCCTGCCCGAACCCGCCCTGGCCGAACCCGCCCGGCCCGGGCCCCCCCGCTCCCGCGCCGGCGCGGATCCGGGCCCACGTCTCCGCGTCCATGTCCGGGGGCACCTGCCGGAAGTCCGGGCCGAAGTCGTCGTAACGGCGCCGGGTCTCCGGATCCGACAGCACGTCGTAGGCCTCGGAGATCTCCTTGAACCGGTCCTCGGCCCCCGGGTCGGAGTTGACGTCGGGGTGGTAGGTGCGCGCGAGCTTGCGGTAGGCCCGCTGGATCTCGTCCTGGCTCGAGCTCCTCGGCACGCCCAGGACCTCGTAGAAGTCGCGGCGTTCGGTCTGCGGCCGGCTCGCCATCAGTCCGCCTTGGCCACGACCACCTGCGCGGGCCGCAGCTGGTGGCCTGGATCGCCGTAGGCGGGCAGCACGACCTGGACGACCGTACCGGGGGGCGCCCCGGGATCGGCCAGGGCCGCTATCGCCTCGTGGCGGGTCGGATCGAAGACCGCGCCGGTGTCGTCCCGGCGCGGGTAGCCGAGGCCGGCCAGTACGTCGAGGGCCTGCTGCCGCACGGCCCGGATGCCCTCGATGATCGTCTGCGGATCGGCCTGCGCGTGCGCGAGCGCGCGCTCGAGGTTGTCGACGACCGGCAGCCACTGCCTCGCCACGAAGGCGCGCGCCTCAGCCTCGGCGCGCTGAACCTGCGCCGCGCACCGCTTGCGCACGTTGTCCGCCTCGGCCAGCGCCCGCAGCTTGACGTCCTCGGCCTCGGCCAGCTGGGCCTTCAGGCCGGCGACGGCGGCCGCGCCGTCTCCGTTCCCGGCTCCGGTGGCGCGCTCGGGCGGCGGCGGCTCGCCGCCGGAGGGCTCAGTCATTGGCGGTGAACTCGGCGTCGATCACGTCATCGCCGTCGTCGCTCCCCGGCGGGCGGGACTGGTCCTGCGGAGCCGAGGTGGAAGCGCCGAGGCTGTGGTAGACCTGCTGGAGCTCGGCGGTGAGGTTGCGGAGCCGGTCCAGC
>NZ_JASIAL010000574.1:0-19277 GCF_030042015.1 Trebonia sp.
AACCGGGCGGTGATGTACCGGTCCGACAGGGTCGCGGCGGCGACCAGGGCGGCGTCGGATATCTGCACCTGGTGGTGCGCCTCGTAGCGGCCCTTCAGTCCACGCAGGATCGCGATGGTGTCCTCGGCGGACGGCTCGCCGATGAGCACCTGCTGGAAGCGTCGCTCCAGGGCAGGATCCTTCTCGATCCGCTGCCGGTACTCGTCCAGCGTGGTAGCCCCGACCATGCGCAGCTCACCGCGGGCAAGCATGGGCTTGAGCATGTTGCCCGCGTCCATCGCGCCCTCGGCCGCGCCCGCGCCGACCACGGTGTGCAGCTCGTCGATGAACGTGATGACCTGGCCGTCGCTCTGCTTGATCTCGTTGAGCACGGCCTTCAGCCGCTCCTCGAACTCGCCGCGGTACTTGGCGCCGGCGACCATGCTGCCCAGGTCGAGCGCGATCAGCCGCTTGCCGCGCAGCGACTCGGGCACGTCGCCGGCCACGATCCGCTGCGCCAGCCCCTCGACGACAGCCGTCTTGCCGACGCCCGGCTCGCCGATCAGCACGGGGTTGTTCTTGGTCCGCCGCGACAGCACCTGCACCACGCGCCTGATCTCGGCGTCCCGGCCGATGACCGGGTCCAGCTTGCCGTCCTTCGCCTGCTGGGTGAGGTCGACGCCGTACTTCTCAAGCGCCTGGTAGGTGCCTTCCGGGTCCTCGCTGGTGACCCGCGCGCTGCCGCGCACCTTGGTGAACGCCTTGGTCAGCGCGTCAGCGCTGGCGCCGGCGTCCCGCAGCAGCTTGGCCGCCTGCCCGCTGCCGGCAGCCAGGCCGGCCAGCAGGTGCTCGGTGGAGACGTAGTCGTCACCCATGTCGCTGGCCAGGCTTCCCGCCGTGTTGATCACCGACAGCATCTGCCTGGACAGCTCGGGCGCGCTGGCCGTGGCGCCGCGGGTCTGCGGCAGCCGGGACAGCAGAGCCGTCGCGCTGCTGCGCACGTCGGACGGGTCGGCGCCGACAGCCTCAAGCAGCGGCTGCGCCGTCCCGTCCTGCTGCTGGAGCAGGGCGACCAGCAGGTGCAGCGGATCGACCTGGGGGTTGCCGTCAGCTGCGGCCCGCCGGATCGCTACCGACAGGGCCTCCTGGCTCTTTCTGGTGAGCTTGGTGTCCATGGGTGGGTAATCCCCCTCGTTCGTTATTCACTTGTGCCCTGATGGTCATCCCGCGCGGCGGGAGGCTGCCAGAAGGTGACTCGGGTGGTAGTGCGGACTGGCACGAGCGCGGCCGCCGGGTCGGCCTTCGTCCGGCGCAGCTCGGCGAGCCGGGCCGCGACCGCGCGGGTGGACTCGAGCTCGGCTCGCAGCTGCGCCACCTCGGCGTGCAGTTCGGCCGCCATCAGCCGTGCGTGTTCGAGCTCGCGTTCCAGGTCCAGGATCCGCTTGATGCCGGAGAGGTTGATCCCCTCCTCCTGGGACAGCCGCTGGATCTCCCGCAGGGCGAGGATGTCGCGCATCGAGTAGCGGCGGCCTCCGCCGGCGGTGCGCCGGGGCACCACAAGTCCGACTCTCTCGTAGCCGCGCAGCGTCTGCGGGTGCATGCCGGACAGGTTCGCGGCCACGGAGATGACGTACACGGGCATTTCGTCGGACAGCTCGTATGGGCTGGTCATGTCATCTCCTTTCGGTTGCCAGCTTCGTGGTTGGCTATCCCGGTCAGTCCTGCCTGGCCCGGCGGAGCAGTTCCTCGCGCGGGTCATGGCCTGAGGTGGCTATCCGCAGGTCCTCAAGCGCCGAGCGGGCCTTGCTGCTGAGGTTCTGCGGCACGTCCACCTCGACGGTGGCGAGCAGGTCGCCGAGCGTTCCGTCCTTGCGGCGGGCGCCGCGGCCCGGCACGCGGAACACCCGGCCGTTTGGCGTGCCCGGCGGGATCCGGACGGTGACCGCGGGACCGCGGTGCGTGGGGACCTTGATCTCCGCGCCCAGTGCCAGCTCGGAGATCGTCACAGGGACGCTCACCGTGAGGTTGTCCCCGGTCCGGCCGAACACTCCGTGCGGCGTTACGTGCACCCGCACGTACAGGTCGCCGGCCTTGCCGCCGTGCTCGCCTGGCGCGCCCTTGCCTGCGATCCTGATGCGCTGGCCGTCGGCGACGCCCGCAGGGATCCGGGCCTGGATCGTCCGTGAGCTCATCGCCCGGCCGCTGCCGCCGCAGGACGCGCAGGGGTCATCGACTACCAGGCCGCGGCCCCGGCAGGTCTTGCAGGGCTCGGAGAGCCCGAAGCCGCCGAGGTTCCTGCTCTGCTGGCCAGTGCCCTGGCAGTCGGGGCAGACCTTCGGCACGGTGCCGGCCTTGGCGCCGGTGCCGTGGCAGACCGGACAGGGACCCTCGCCGGTCAGCCGCAGGGACACGGTAGCGCCGTCGATCGAGTCGCCGAACGACAGCGTGGTCTCGGTCTCCACGTCGGCGCCGCGCCTGGCCCGGCTCTGCGGGCCGCGGCCGCGGAAGATCCCGCCGAGCACGTCGCCGAGCCGGTCGCCGCTCTCGCCCGAGCCGCCGAACAGGTCACCGAGGTCGAAGCCGCCGAACCCGCCGCCGGCTCCGGTCCGGTTACCCGTCGGAACCCGGAACCCGCCGCCGAACAGCGAGCGGGCCTCGTCGTACTCCTTGCGCTGCTTCTCGTCGGACAAGACGTTGTACGCCTCGGTGATCTCCTTGAAGCGCTCCTCGGCGTCGGCGTTGCCCTTGTTCGCGTCGGGGTGGTACTTGCGCGCGAGGTCGCGGTACGCCTTCTTGATGTCGGCTGCTTTCGCTGTCTTGGGAACGCCCAGCGTCTTGTAGTAATCCTTCTCCAGGTAGTCCTTCGTGCTCATCTGGCCTCGCTGGGCTCTTTAGTCGTTCGTTTCTTCCCCGGCCGGCCACCCGGTTGCGTTGGCGCTCCCGTCTGGCCCTGTGGCGGGCTCCGCGACCGCCACCCTGGCCGGGCGGAGGATCCGTTCGCCCACCTTGTAGCCGGGCTGGAGTATCTCCACGCAGGTGTCTTCCGTGACGTCAGGCGAGTAGCCGTGCGTCAGCGCCTCGTGGATCTTCGGGTCGAACACGTCGCCGCGCTGGCCGTAGCTGACCAGCCCGAGCTTGCCTGTCGCGGCCTGTAGCGCGTCCGCGACCGACTTGAAGCCGCCGGACAGCTCACCGTGCTCGCGCGCCTGGCCGATGGCGTCGAGTACGGGCAGCAGCTCGTTGAGCACGATGGCGACCGCCTGCTCGCGCACCGTCGCCCGGTCCCTGTCCACCCGCTTGCGGTAGTTGGCGTACTCGGCCTGCAGCCGCTGTAGGTCCGCGGTGCGCTCCTCGAGCTGGGTACGCAGTTCCTGCGTGGCCGCGTCCTCGGCCGCCTCGGCCTCGGTGAGCTGCTTCGTCTCGGCGGTGCTCACGCCCTCGTCCTCTCCGTCGTCCTTGCCGTGCCGGGCCGGGTTGGCCCCCGCCCCGGCCAGCCGGCTGGCACCAGTGGTGCCAGCCGGCTGGGAGGCCGCGTGCTTGCCTCTCCTCGGCTGCCCGGTCACAGGGTCGATCCGCCGGTGATCGCGGATCACCGGACCGGTGCCCATGTCGTCGGGTGCTGTCATCAGGCAGCTCCGCCTTCGCCTTCATCCACGATCTCGGCGTCGACGACGCCCTCGTCATGCGGGCCGTCAGACTCGCTGCCCGAGGTGCCCGCGCTGTCCTCGGCGTGCTGAGCCGCCTGGGCGGCCTGGGCCGCCTGGTAGATGGCGGTGCCCATCTTCTGGCTGACCTGCGCGGCGTGCGCGCTCGCGTTCCTGATCGTGTCGACGTCGTTGCCCTCGATCGCCTTCTTCAGGTCGGCGATCGCCTCGCGCACCTCGGACTTGATGTCCGCGGGCACCTTCTCGTCGTTCTCGGCGAGGAACTTCTCCGTCGAGTAGACGAGCGTGTCGGCCTGGTTGCGGACCTCGGCCTCCTCGCGCCGCTTGCGGTCCTCCTCGGCGTACTGCTCGGCGTCGCGGACCATCTTCTCGATGTCTTCCTTCGGCAGCGCCGAGCCGCCGGTGATCTGCACCGACTGCTGCTTGCCCGTGCCCAGGTCCTTGGCGGACACGTTCACGATGCCGTTGGCGTCGATGTCGAAGGTGACCTCGATCTGCGGGATGCCGCGGGGCGCCGGCGCGATGCCGGTCAGGTCGAACATGCCGAGCTTCTTGTTGTACGCCGCGATCTCGCGCTCGCCCTGGAAGACCTGGATCTGCACCGACGGCTGGTTGTCGTCCGCCGTGGTGAAGATCTCCGACCGCTTGGTCGGGATCGTGGTGTTGCGCTCGATCAGCTTGGTGAAGATGCCGCCCTTGGTCTCGATGCCGAGCGACAGCGGGGTCACGTCCAGGAGCAGGATGTCCTTGACCTCGCCCTTGAGCACCCCGGCCTGCAGGCAGGCGCCCACGGCGACGACCTCGTCCGGGTTGACGCCCTTGTTCGGCTCCTTGCCGTCGGTGAGGGACTTGACCAGGTCGACGACGGCCGGCATCCGGGTGGAGCCGCCCACGAGAACCACGTGGTCGATGTCGCTGATCTTGACGTTGGCGTCCTTGATGACTTGCTGGAACGGGGCCTTGCAGCGGTCGAGCAGGTCAGAGGTCATCCGCTGGAACTCCGCGCGGGTGAGCCGGGCGTCCAGGTGCAGCGGGCCGTCCGGCGAGTGGGAGATGTACGGCAGGTTGATCTGCGACTCCATCGACTGCGACAGCTCGATCTTCGCCTTCTCCGCCGCCTCGCGCAGCCGCTGCAGCGCCATCTTGTCCTTGGACAGGTCGATGCCGTAGCCGGCCTTGAAGTCCTGCACCAGCCAGTCCACGATCCGCTGGTCCCAGTCGTCGCCGCCCAGGTGGTTGTCGCCGCTGGTCGCCTCGACCTCGACGACGCCGTCGCCGACGTCGAGCAGGGACACGTCGAACGTGCCACCGCCCAGGTCGAAGACCAGGATCTTGGCCGACTGCTCCTTCTCCAGGTGGTAGGCCAGGGCCGCCGACGTCGGCTCGTTGATGATCCGCAGGACGTTAAGCCCGGCGATCTGCCCGGCCTCCTTCGTCGCCTGCCGCTGCGCGTCGCTGAAGTACGCGGGGACGGTGATCACCGCGTCGGTGATCTTCTCGCCCAGGTAGGCCTCGGCGTCCCTCTTGAGCTTTTGCAGGATGAAGGCGCTGATCTGCTGTGGGGTGAACTTCTTGCCGTCGATGGTGACGGTCCAGTCGGTCCCCATCTGCCGCTTGACCGAACGGATCGTCCGGTCCACGTTGGTGACGGCCTGCCGCTTCGCGACCTCGCCGACGAGAACCTCAGAGTTCTTCGCGAACGCGACGACCGACGGAGTGGTCCGCGAACCCTCCGCGTTGGCGATGACCGTGGGCTCCCCGCCCTCAAGGACGGCCACAACCGAGTTCGTCGTCCCGAGGTCAATACCTACTGCACGTGCCATGAGCAAGTCCTCGTAGTGTGTGAAGTTGAGTCTTCCGCGCTCAAGCCTGCCCCAGGCAAGCCCCGGTGTCAAATGACTTGAGTCAATCACACTCAACTTTTCGCCGGCCGGGATCATTCCCTGGGCGCGCAACGTTCTCGCGGCGCAGGTGCTGCCCTGTGGCGGCCCCGGGCTCGGCTGACAACGCGATCTTCGGTATCACGAGCCGCAGGGCTACGCTGGTCCTCCGGATAAGGAGGTTCCGCGTGGTCCTGCGGATGGTTATCGGGCTCGGGCTGACCGCGATCGCGTTCGCGGTCGCCGGGCGGCGGCTGTGGTGGCTGACGCGGCTGGCGAGGAGCGGCCAGCCCGCGCCCGAACGCCTGGCGTACGCCAAGGAGCATGTCGGCAAGGACGTCGGCACGCAGCTGACCGAGGTGATCGGGCAGCGGAAGCTGCTGAAGTGGTCGGTGCCAGGGGCGGCGCACGCGGCGACGTTCTGGGGGTTCATCGTCTTGCTGCTGACGATCATCGAGGCGTACGGCGACCTGTTCTCCCGCACGTTCGCGATCCCGGGCATCGGGCACTGGGCGTTCATCGGGTTCATCGAGGACCTGTTCGCCGTCGGGGTGCTCGCGGGCATCATCACGTTCACGGTGATCCGGCTGCGCGACGACCCGCGCCGGGAGGGCCGGGCGTCGCGGTTTCTCGGCTCGCACACCACCGCGGCCTGGGTCGTGCTCGGGATGATCTTCCTGGTCATCGCCACCCTCCTGCTCTACAGGGGAGCGCAGCAGGACACCGGCGTGTTCCCGTATCCGCACGCCTGGGCGTTCGCCTCCTGGGTGATCGGCAAGGCGCTGTCCCCACTCGGCTCCGGGGTCAACAGCGTGCTCGAGGCCACCTTCATCCTGGCCCAGCTCGCGGTGATCCTGGCGTTCCTGGTGATCGTGACCTATTCCAAGCACCTGCACATCGCGCTTGCCCCGGTGAACGTCCTGTTCTCCCGCCGCCCGAACGCGCTGGGCCCGCTCGAGCCGATGCGCAGCAACGGGAACGTGCTTGATTTCGAGGAGGCCGACCCCGACACCGACGTGTTCGGCCTGGGCAAGATCGAGGACCTGACCTGGAAGGGGCTGCTGGACCTGGGCACCTGCACCGAGTGCGGCCGCTGCCAGTCCCAGTGCCCGGCCTGGGTCACCGGCAAGCCCCTGTCGCCCAAGCAGGTCATCCTCGACCTGCGCGACCACGCCTTCGCCAAGGCCCCGTGGATCCTGGCCGGTTCTGACGAGGCGCGGGAAAAGCTGCCGGACGCGGTCAGGGCCGAGGCCGAGCGCCCGCTGGTCGGCACGAAGGACGCCCGCGGGGTGATCGACCCTGACGTGCTCTGGTCGTGCACCAACTGCGGCGCCTGCGTGGAGGAGTGCCCGGTGGACATCGAGCACATCGACCACATCGATGGGATGCGCCGCCACCAGGTGCTCATCGAATCCGCCTTCCCCACCGAGGCGGCGACCATGCTGAAGAACCTGGAGAACAAGGCCAACCCGTGGGGCATGGCCGAAGACAAGCGGGCCGAGTGGATAACAGAGCTGGACTTCGACGTCCCGGTGGTCGACGGGAAGATCGGCGCCGACGTCGAGTACCTGTTCTGGGTCGGCTGCGCCGGGGCGCTGGAGGACCGGGCGAAGAAGACCACCAAGGCGATCGCCGAGCTGCTGCACACCGCGGGAGTGCGGTTCGCGGTGCTCGGGCCGGCCGAGGCGTGCACGGGGGACCCGGCCAGGCGGCTCGGCAACGAGTTCGTGTTCTCCATGCTGGCCCAGCAGAACGTCGAGACGCTGAACGACGCAGGGATCACGAAGGTCATCGCGTCGTGCCCGCACTGCTTTAACACGATCGCGCGCGAGTACCCGCAGCTCGGCGGGAACTACGAGGTCATCCATCACACCCAGCTGCTGGCCCGGCTCGTGGCAGAGGGCAGGCTCACCCCCGTGGACCCGGTTCAGGAGAAGATCACCTACCACGATCCGTGCTTCCTCGGTCGGCACAACAAGGTGTTCAGCCCGCCCAGGGAAATCATCGACGCGGTGCCCGGCACCCAGGCGCAGGAAATGCACCGCTGCAAGAATCGCGGCTTCTGCTGCGGGGCCGGCGGGGCCCGTATGTGGCTGGAAGAGCGCATCGGCAAGCGGATCAACACCGAGCGGATCGAGGAGGCCCTGGCGCTTGACCCCGACACCGTCTCCACCGCCTGCCCGTACTGCATGGTCATGCTCGGCGACGCCGTCAACGCCAAGAAAGCCTCAGGCGAGGCCAAACAGAGCCTGGAAGTGATCGACGTCGCGCAGCTGCTCGCCCGGTCGGTCGGCTCCGCCTCCCCCCGGGGCGAGGAGGCCGGGGCGTAACTCCTCAGGACCAGGCTGGGTCCGACTCCTGGGAGTCGTCCAGGGCGGCGTCGTCCACTCGGCGGGTGAAGGGCCAGCCGTGCGGAGTCGGCTCGGTTCGTTCGGGCTCTGCTAGCCCGGGGGGACGACCCCCCGGAACCCCGGTGATGCCCGCCCGGCACCACAGCTGGACCCGCTCCCCGCACTCGGTGGGGACGGCGTAGAGGACGAACGGCAGCCTGCCGCTCCTGGTCTGCACCCAGGCGTTGACGCACCCCGCCCTGACCCGGTGCGGCGTGATGACGCACCAGGCCCGGGCGACGAGCCGCTTGCGGGCTGGCGGCCAGCGCAATAGCGCGCCGACGGCCGCCAGCCCGGCCCCCGCGGCGGCAGCGAGCCAGAGGAAGCCGAGGCTGGCCGCGATGACGGCGGACAGCCCGGCGGTGACGGCGAGGATCCCGATTTCCCAGCGCCAGTGCCAGGCGAATTCGAGAGGACCGGGGCGGTGGACTTGCCGGACAGCGGACTCGAGGCTGGACATCACGCTCGGATCGTTCGGCCGCCCCGGCCGGCCCGCCGCCACTACCGTTCTCCGCCAGGGGGGGATGGGGCGGCGGGAGCCCTCCCATGCCGGGGGGCTTCGGGGGGTCGTCCCCCCGGATTACAGAGCGTGTCGAATCCCCCGTCCCTGTATTGCCTTGCGAGGCCGCCGTTGAGCACGGTGACCTGCCAGCCGCGCCAGCCTGCCTCCGCGTCGTTCATCGCGAAGAGCCGGTCGCCCGCCCGGCGCAGCAGGCCGGTCAGCCAGGTGGCGACGCAGGCGGCCGCGGCGCGGAAGGTGCCCGCGACCACGGTGGCCGGGCGGCCCGTTGTGCCGGTTCGTGGCAGTGCCCGGCCATGCCGGTCCGGTGCGTGCCCGCGTGGTACCCGCGTACCTGCGCCCAGAACCTGCATCGTTTCCGTTGCGTTACCAATTGGCCATCGGGGGTTGTCTTTCCCGAGCACGTTGGTAGTGTTGATCACGTCACTAGCCCTTCTCGGTGGTTCCTGAGGATGACTGGTGTTTTGCTGGGTCGGTGTGGCAGCACCGGCCCAGCGGTGTTTCCAGGGGATCGTGCAGTGGACAAACTGGCTGTCTTCCTGGAACGCGGCGGCGTTTCTTCCTGCCGTTTCTGGCAGGGCGGCGTACGCTCTTGCACAGCGGAAGCGGACGCAGTGCGTGCAGTGGGATGGCAGGGCCTCCTAATTCAATCGCCAGCTCGCGCGACCCCCGGTGGCTAGCGATCTCGGATCGGTAACCCCTCGGGTCACCGCTCGACCCCGTTGTCGTGCGGGTCGCTTGAGGATGCCTACTGCGGTCAGATTCAGGATGCCTCCGTCTGGTGCCATTGGCAAGTGACAAAAACAAATGACATACTCATGTGCCATCGGCATGTATCGTCGGCACATTTGGTATGACCGGGATCTGTGGTCACCCCACGGGCGCGCCGGTCGCGGGCAAGCGGAAGGAAGCGACCTCCAGTGTCGGAAGTGCGCAGCCCTACACTCCGCCGACGGGAGCTCGGTGCCCTGCTGCGGGCCCTCCGTCAAGGGCGCGGGCTTACGGTGGACCAGGTGGCTGCGCAACTGCTGTGCTCTCCGTCGAAGGTGAGCCGCATGGAAACCGGCCACCGTGGTGCCACTCCGCGGGACATACGCGATCTATGCGACATATATCTGGTTACGGAGCAGGCCCAGCGTGAACACCTAACCAGGCTTGCAGCGGAAGGCAAGCAGCAAGGGTGGTGGCAGCCGTTTGAGCTGGACTTCGCCACGTATGTAGGCCTTGAAGAAGCCGCGACCTCAGTCAGCTACTTTGGGCCCACTGTTGTCAATGGGCTCCTCCAGACTCCAAGTTACGCGCGGGCTATGCACGAGAGCGGCTTCCAGGACTTCACGCCGGAAAGGATTGAGGAGTTCGTCGAGGTCCGAATGCGTCGACAACTGGTGCTAGAGCGGGAACCGCCACTGCAGTTCCACGCGATCTTCGACGAGGCGGTGCTGCACCGGGTAGTGGGCGGACCCTCGGTGATGGGCGCCCAGTTGGACCGGATCGTCGAAGTGGCGCAGCTGCCCCACGTAACCATCCAAGTCATACCGTATGCGCTCGGAGCGCACCCCGCGATGGAGAGCAACTTCCATATCCTTAAGTTCGCAGGTCCGGCATCCG
The DNA here is from genome assembly GCF_030042015.1 of Trebonia sp. Classification (GTDB taxonomy): domain Bacteria; phylum Actinomycetota; class Actinomycetes; order Streptosporangiales; family Streptosporangiaceae; genus Trebonia. The sequence continues at coordinate 10,043 of NZ_JASIAL010000574.1, forward strand.
GTGTGGTGTATGTTGAGGGCTTGGTGGGCTGGATCTATCTGGAGCGGCCCCAAGACCTGGACCGGTATCATCGAGTGTTCCAACGCCTGCGTACCATGGCATTGAGTCCACAAGAGTCAGCCGACATGATAGCGAGGGTGGCTGCAATGTATAACAAAGCACCGCACTCGCCGAGCAGTGTAAGAACGCGTGATTTACAGTGCTACGTGTACCGGACGCGGTATTAAATTCCTCGATAGGGTGACAAATAGTAAAGGGACTGATATGTCCTTGCCTGAAGGTGAACTGCGCGTGGGTTGGCGAAAGGCGCAGCGCAGCATAAGCAACGGGGCGTGTGTAGAAGTGGCGTCAGCCCCGGAGAGCGTCATCATCAGAGACTCCCAGGACCCCCATGGCCTGGTTCTGCGGTATTCCGCCACCTCCTGGAAGTCATTCACAAGCGCGGCGAGGCGCGGAGATTTCGACCGTATTTTCGGCGCCTCAGGAAAGACCTCTCTCTTACAGGGGCATTGACCCGGACGATCGGCCCGTGTGCCGCCTCGAAACAGTCCGCGGGAGGAAACGTGATGCTGTGATTCAATCCTTCGAATATATATTCGAAGGACGATTCCCAGCGAGAACTGCACCTGCGTGCCGCCTCGAAACAGTCCGCAGGACCGCAGTCTCGCCGTTCAGGGTCACATCCACGGACGATCGAGGAAGGCCTGAAGTTGAAACAGCCCCCATCAAACGCGCTATACGAGTCAGCTCATGCCGGCATTTACCGTTCTAGTGCGCATCTGACGCATATCGGTTATCAAGTGTCGTCGCCGGCGCGATCGCGCCCGCCGTGCTGCTACGCAGCGTATCAGAGATAGAACCGACGGTGCGTGCAGATGGACTCGGACCGGAAAGGTAACTCGTTCGAGAAGCGAGTGCTCCTTGTATTGGTCGCGCTGCTGTGCGGCGCGGTGGCTGGTCTGATCGCGGGGATCCTGGCGTATAGCGGTAATATGCACCAGGCGATCTTGTACGGCTCTGGCGCCTTTGCAGCGGCGACTCTATTCATACTCACAATCGAGAGGGCGCTGCAGCTTTTCGACTTAATGCGCCTTTCTCCCGGGGCGTGGTGGTACGCAGTGCCGACGCGTACCACGTCCTACTCCGACAGTTTCGCGCGGTAGAAGTTCAGATAAGAGCGGGACGGGGTGGGACCCCGCTGGTCCTGGTATCTGGAGCCGTAAACGGCAGAGCCGTAGGGGTGTTCGGCGGGGGAACTGGTGCGGAACAGGCACAGCTGGCCGATCTTCATCCCTGGCCAGAGCTTGATCGGCAGCGTCGCGACGTTGGACAGCTCGAGTGTGACGTGCCCAGAGAACCCAGGGTCGATCCAGCCCGCGGTGGAGTGCGTGAGCAGACCAAGCCGCCCGAGGGAGCTCTTCCCCTCCAGTCGCCCGGCGACGTCGTCCGGCAGGGTGACGATCTCGTAGGTAGAGGCGAGGACGAACTCGCTGGGATGCAGGACGAAGGGTTCCTCGCCGTCGGTCTCCACCAGGCGGGTCAGATCCGGCTGCTCGACCGCCGGGTCGATGTGCGGGTACCGGTGGTTCTCGAACACCCGGAAGTACCTGTCCAGCCGCACGTCGATGCTGGATGGCTGGATGAGCTCGGGCGCGTACGGATCGAGCTTCACCCGCCCGGAATCGATCTCGGCCTTGATGTCGCGATCAGAGAGGAGCACGCGAGCAAACTACCCGGTCCGGTACGATAGCTGGGCGAGCATCAGGAAGACTCCGTCCACGTGGCAGGGTCTCCCGTCGTCCGCGGGTGTAGTTCAATGGCAGAACATCAGCTTCCCAAGCTGACAGTGCGGGTTCGATTCCCGTCACCCGCTCCACGCGAGAACGCCCAGGTAGCTCGGTGCTTTTCGATTTCCGCGCAGAATCCGTCATGATAGCCGCTCGTCGTCGCGTGCCCGCTACGTGCCCGATCGGGGGCGCTCAGCCTCAGCCCGCTTGCTGATCTGATCAGCGATCATCTTGTCTCGCAGCGACGTGCGGTGCTGGTAGATGTAGGCGGCGCGTGTCGTGCTGTGGCCCATCCGGTCCATGAGTTCGCGGAGGTTTGCACCAGCCTCGCCAGCCAGCATATTGCCGGTATGCCTCAGGTCATGGAAGTGAATGCCGGTCAGTCCGGCCGCCTCCAGCGCCTTGCGCCATTGACGGGTGAAGTTGCTGCGGCGGAGCTGGGCACCCTTCGGGCCACAGAAAATGAGGCTGTGATCAGCGGAACCGGTGAACTGGTCCAGGTGCTCAACGACATCAGGCAACAGGTATGCGGGTATGCTGACCCACCGGGCGCCAGCCAGGGATTTGGGCGGCCCGGTCACGAGCGAACCGTCCGCGAGTTCGGCCACGGACGCCTCGATCCGGACAAGCCCAACCGAGGTATCGATGTGCGTGCGGCGCAGCGCGGCGAGTTCGCCCCAGCGCAGGCTACAGAAGACCGCGAGCAGCACGAGCAGCCGGTAGCGTCGGTCAGCGAACGAGTCCGCCAAGACGAAGATCTGACGCATAGTCAGGACCGGGCGCTCAGGTGACTTCTCCTGTCCCGCACCCTTGATCCGGCATGGGTTACGGCGGATCAGCCCGTCATCGACCGCAGTGTTCATAATGGCCCTGAGTAGCCGGTAGGACTTCGCGACGGTGACCGGACCGACGCCGGAATCAAGCAGCGTCTTCCGCCAGCGCCGGATGCGCGGTTCGGTGATGTCGGCAACTGCGAAGGAACCAAGGCCAGGCACCAGGTGAAGCCTGGCAAGCCCCTCGTACAACTGGAAGGTCTTGGGGCTGAGGTTCGGGCGCTCAGCGACCCAGGCCCGCGCATAGTCAGCGAACAGGACGCGGCCAGTGTCTGGATTCAGCCAGTTGTCCTTGATGATGTCAGCCTCGGTGAGCGCGAGCCATCGCTCGGCATCGGCCTTAGTTACGAACGTGTTAGGCGCCGGGTGGTCAATGCCATCAGGCCCCTTGTAGCGCACCTGCCAACGGCCCGAAGGCAGGCGGCGGACACGGCCAAACCGCCGCTTGCGCACCATCAAGCCACGCGCCTGATCTGGCGAGCCGGAGCAGTCGGCTCGACCATCCCGGCCTTGATGAACTCGCGGACCGCTGATTCTGGGATGCGGACGTGCCTGCCGACGTGAGTGAACCGGATTCGGCGTTCAGCGATGAGCCGACGCGCGAACCTGGGCTTGACGTTGAGTAGTTCGGCTGCCTCGCCAACGGTGAGCAGCCGGTCAGGTTCAGGCCTCATAGTTATGTGCTCGCCTCCTTCCGTTAGCTGGTTTTGGCGTCAAGATTTGGTTGACAGCGAATCGTCGGTCTGGCTAGCGCCCGCGTGCCATGTCGGCCGAGACGAGCGCCAGCTCTGCGGCGGGCGTGCGGAGCGTGTAGCCGGTTCCGGCGTAGCTCCAGGTGGCGAGCACCAGGACCTCGGTTTCGTCCAGGGGGCGGCCCCATGGGTCGCGTTCGCCGTCGGGGTGGCGCTCGAGCTGGCGGGCGGTGACGCGTTCGCCGCGGATGTAGCCGAAGGTGACGGAGTAGCGGCGGGATTTGGTGAGGGGATGCCCGCCGTAGCCGAGCTGGTGAGCCCACAGCCGCAACCGCGGATCACCTACCGAGGTTCGCGCGCCGAGATCCCACGCGGTAGCGACCATGCGCTTGTGGTGGGCGGGGCAGCGCAGTGCGCCGATTTCCGAGGCGTGGCGGATGCGGGTATCGGGCAGGCCGGGGACGTCGACGGCCTTGGTGACGTACTTGGCGATGTAGTTGGCGACCGCCGTAGCGTCGAGCGGGTTGCCGGTCGCGGCGAAGTCCTGGCACCAGATGGGGCGCGTGTCGAGCTCGCGGCCGAAGCCGAGCCGGATGCGCGGCCCGGAGCCGGGCACGTCGAGGCGGACGGCCCTGGCGGCCAGGGCGATGGCGTCGCATAGGAGCGCGGGGGTGTAGCGGGCCGGGGGCGGGGCGAACCCGTCCGGGGTGTTGGCGTCGAGGCGGATCACGGCGTGGAAGTGGACGACGCCGCGCGCCTGGTACTCGGCTACCTTGACGTAGCGGATGCGCAGCTCAGCCCGCAGCCGCTTGCCGGTGACGCCCGCCAGCCGGGCCAGATGCCGGGGCAGGTAGGTGGTGAACCGGCGCCACAGCTCGCCGGCGTGGAAGTTGAACAGGACCGCCGCCTCGTAGTCGTAGCAGTCCGGGCACATCGGCCGGCCGAGCCGGGGATCATCGGGCGAGTGACGGACATTGCATGAGATATCGCGGCCGTGCTCCCGGCAGGCCCGTTTGCTGGCGTCGCGGCGGGGACGGCACGGGAGCACGGTCTTGCCGCGCACGCGCCGGGAGTGGACGGGGCCGAACGAGGGGGCGGTCAGGGTGGCGAACACGCACGGGTGCGTCGCCACTGATTCGGGGACGCCCTTGCCGCCGGTCAGGCCCGCGCGGACGAGCTGGCGGGCGTCGCGCTTGTAGACCGCCGAGCACGAGGGACAGCGCGATTCGCGGCGGTTGCCGCAGGCCACGTGAAGCACGCCGCCCGGTTCGGCGGACGTGTCGTAGACCGGGGCGGTCTCCCCCGTGGCCAGGTCGATGGCGTCGATGCGGCCATGCAGCCGGACCGGATGCGAGCAGGCACCGGAGCTTTTGACCTGGCGTTCCCAGGCGCGGAAGTCGGCCCAGGTGATCACGTCGTCGGCTGCTGCCACCGGCCCCGGACCGTGTTCGGGTTCGGGGGCGATGGGCGCGGCCGCGCCGCTGCCTGTCATGGCCGGGTGCCTGCCCAGCGCTGGTGGACTGCCTGGCGGGTGACGCCGAGCCGGGTGCTGATGTCGGCCCAGGAGTAGCCGAGCAGGTGGAGTCCGGCGACGGCGTTGCCGAGCGCGGTTTCCACGTCCTCGGAAAGGCCGCTGAGTTCGGTGATGGCGTCGATGTCGCCGGTTGCGATACGGCGGGCGTAGGCCCGCAGGACGCGGCGGACGAAGGCGGCGTACTCATCGTTCTCGACGTGCCGCCGTCGCCGGTCTGGTGTCAAGCCCGGCTTGACAGCGTTCCCGCGTGCGCGGGTGTGCTGGCTAGCGGGCATGGGGGGTGTCCTTCCGGCGGAGCTGGGCGGCGTAGGCGGCCAGGTGGCGGATGTCGGAGTCGGTGAGGAACGCGGTGCGGATCCGGCGGGGCACGCCGGTTTCGGCGAGCAGCCAGGCGGTACCGCGGGCGAGGGGGTCGATGTCGGCGGCGCTGTAGCCCTGGGCGGCCCAGCCCTGGCCGAGCTGGCACAGCCCGAGGACACCACCCGCGAGAACATCCTGGCCGAAGCCGGATACGAGCAGGTCTACGACATCGACGAGATCATCACCCGGATGCCGACGCCGGAAGAAACCAGGCGCCTGGGAATAGCGGCCGGAACACCGGTAGCCGAGCACATCCGCACCGGGTACACCGCCGCCGACAAGCCCGTGCGAGTGATGATCTCGATCATCCCCGGAGACACGCTCATCCTGCAGTACACCATCCCAACCTAGAATGCCTGTCTGATACCGCCCGAAGCGTGCCTATCATGTCTAGTCCCACCTGATGCTTTACAGATCAGTCCCAGGACATGCTTTACAGGTTGCCTAGGAAACATAGGCAGCCTTGCGGGGCTGGGTCATGCGGGTCTGGGGCGGTCATCGCTGGAGTTGGCCCAGATGGTGAACCGGTCCTTGTCGGTGCCGGGAATCGGGAGGCTGGTGTTCTCGGTCCATCGGACGACGGCGTGGCCGCAGACCCTCGGGCCTTCGAACATGCGCAGCCGGTCGCCTTCGTTGAGCAGGCGCCATTCGGTCATGTGCGCGTCGGTCAGCGGGATGATGACGGCGCGGGCGCTGTCGCCGGGTGCGAGCGTGGCGGCTGAGGAGCACAGGAGCGGGGCTCCGGTCTGGTCGGTGCCGGTCATGCCGGGCAGGCCCCAGTTGGGCCGGTAGCGAAGCGGCTCTGTGAACAGCACCGGGGTCTGGCGGCCGCCGTCTGCGGTGGGGACCAGGGTGAGGTCCAGGCCGATGGCCAGCCACTGCTCGCTGGGGTGGTCGTCTGCTGACACGGGTTCATGATCGCAGGGCCTGGTCATGCGGTGCCCGACTGTCGCTGGCGGGGCCGGTGGGCTTTGATGCTGCGCACTGGCTGGGTGGTGGTCCGGCGGACGGTCCTGGTGTCCTCGCCGCCTAGGTCGATGGTGATCGTCTCGGCGGCGACGTGGACGGTGACAACCTGCCCGGCGTGGATGCGGCCGAGGGCGATTTTCTGCCCGGCGACCATGATGATCCCGGTGTTGCTGGCCCGCCGCTGGACGGTGACCGGTTCGGCGGACGGCCGCGGGGGCGGCCCGGCCGGGCGGGCGCCGCGCAGCAGCCGGGCCTGGTCCCAGGTCAGCGGGTTAGGCCGGGTCCGCAGCAGGACCCGGCTGGCGGGGTCGAAGAACATCAGGGTGCCGGTCTCGATCCGGATGGACACCAGCATCCCGCCGAGGATCTCCGCCGCGATGTAGTACCGGCCGCCCAGGCTGACCTGCCCGTCTTTGGACACCGCACGGTCGACCTCGATCGCCGCGCCGGGCTCGGCGGGCGGTATCGGCGGCGGTCCCGCCGGGCTGGCCCCACTGGCGGTGAGGCGGGCCAGGTCGGCGGTGGACAGGTGCGAGCGGACCGATTTGACCCGTGCCCCGGCGATGGTCAGGTGGATGACGTCGGTGCCGGCCCAGAACCGGACAGTCATCCCGGCGCGTGCGGTGCCGAGCCAGAACTGCTTGCCCAGCACCTCCATGTTGCCGCTGGGCGGTACCACCCGGTCGAACTCCACCGGCCCGCCTCGGTAGGCGCCGGGCGAGGTATCCGGAGCTGCGGCGCTGCCGGTTGCCGGGACAGAGCCCGGCTGGTCAGCAGGCGGAGCGGGGACCGGGGCCAGGGCCAGCACGGACGGCAGCCGCAGCGGCAGCAGTTCCTGCTCGGCCTTCGCCCGGCCGGTGCTGAACCGGTCCGCCGGGACGGCCATGCCGATCGCCTGATGCGGCCGCCTGGTGTTGTACTCAACCACCCACGCATCCACCGCAGCCTGGGCGGCGGCCAGGTCCGCGAACGGCACCGCGTCATCGAGCAACTCCCGGCGCAGGCTGAGATGAAACCGCTCGATCTTCCCGGTCGTGGTCGGCGATCTCGGCTGGGTCAGCCGGTGGGTGATCCCGTTGTCACGGCAGATCCGGTCGAACAGCACCTCCCCGCCCTTGCCGAACCGGTCAGTGAACTGCTTGCCGTTATCCGTCAGCACCTCGCCCGGCACCCCGAACTCGCGCAGCGCGGCCGCGAACGCCAGGCACACCGCCCGGCCCGTGGCCCGCGCGACCACCGAGGCAATCACGCAGTACCGCGAATGGTCATCGACCCCGGTGACGATCTTCGCCTCGGTCCCGTCGGCCAGGAACGCCCCGCCGACGATGTCCAGCTGCCACAGCGCCATCGGCTCATCCCGCTCCCAGCGCAGGTAGCTGTCCCTGGGCCGCTTGCGCGGGCCGGGCTCGATCAGGCCGTGGCGGACCAGGACCCGGTAGACGCTCATCCGCGACGGCACCGGGACCACGCCCAGGCGCCCGAGCTCGTGGGCGATCCGCACCGGACCCCACCGCGGGTGCTCGCGCCGCACCTCGCAGACCGCGACCTCAACCTCGTCCGGGGTCTGGTGCGGGCACGACTCCGGCCGCTTTGAGCGGTCCGCCAGGGCTCCGAGGCCGCTTTCGGCATAACGGCGGACCCAGGCATGCACACTCTGCCGTGACACTCCGAACCGGGCCGCGACCTCCGTCACCGGAACCCCGGACCTGACCTCGAGAACAGCCCGGTAGCGCTGCTCGACAACGGACACCTCCACCAGTGCCAATCCCGGCCTCCCGCCACCCCGCCGCCCGCAAACGACGAGTGACAGCAAAACCGATCAGAGGCACCTGTAAAGCAAGAACTGGGACTGCGGTGTCAAGCATCTACCGGGATAGGACAACGCGCGCCCGAAAGGGTTGTGACAACTTTCTATACGGCTTCAAGGGCGCGCCTTCGGCACGCCAGCGCCGGGCCTCAGCCTGCGCAGGGATCGTGAGCTGAAGACGCGAAGTGCCGAAGAGTTGGTGCGTGAGGCGCGGCGGAGATGACCACCCCGGCCAGGGCCTCAGCGGGGAATGGGCGGGGGACGGTCCGCGCCCGTGGCGTCGGCTTGGCGCGCCCTCTCTCGCGCGGGGGCGCTGCCGAGGACGCGCCCCGACGCCGGGCGGCTATCCCCGCTCCCGCAGGCCGGTGGTTGCCCGCCGTTACGCGAGTCTTCGGCACCGCGTGTAGCCGATCAGTGCGGGTGAGGCTGGCATTTTGCGGCCGGATGCGCGCATGGCTGGAGAAAGCGCAGCATGCGGCTTCTCCCCTCAAACCGGCGCTCGATTGGCCCGTCAAGAGCGCTCCCGCTGGTCGCGTCTTCGATGGTCCGCCAAAATCAGGCGGCCCACTCTTGACTAGACCTAGCCGTGAGTCCCCCGGACCCCATGAGCGCCTGTCGGGTTGAGGGGAGGAACGGGCGAAGCCGCTTCGAACATGTCTTCGTCAAGATTAGCTTGACAATGAATGATCGAACGGACCGCGAGCTGTACAGCACGCAGGTACAGCGACCCATCCGCGCTGCGGCCATCCTGAGTGATCATCCGCACATGAACTGAGCTGGACCGATACCAGCCGAGCAGGAGCGTGCCAACGGTTTGCATCCAGGCGCCTCCAGATGACCAGCATGTCCGCAACGGGCTCACTGCGCGCATCCAACCAAGCCCGGGAGTAGCGGCGATCCAAGTGGGCGGAAGCCCGGCTACACACGCATCTAGCCGCTCCTGTACGTACCCTGGCTGTACATGGCTTGACTTGTACAGACGACATACGTACACTGACCTCTGAAGTACGGAGGGAACAAGCCATGGAGACCCACGACACTGCTCATGAGGCGGAACCCAAGCCCGCCCGGGAAACTCGACTCAACCTACGTGCGACGGCTAGGCAGGACACGCTTATTAGATTGGCTGCTCAAGCCACTAGTAAAACCGTTACAGAGTTCGTTCTCGACAGCGCAAGCATCGCTGCCGAGCAGGTATTGGCCGACCGGCGCTGGTTCATGCTTGACGAATCTTCATGGTCGGCTTTTCAGGA
>NZ_JASIAL010000130.1:0-29290 GCF_030042015.1 Trebonia sp.
AGTTTCAGCAGCACGCACGGCTCGCCGACGGCCTGCTCAGCCGTCCCGGGTGCCGCGACGGGGTCGGTAACGGACATCCTTCAAGTCTGCCAGCTTCGGCGGCCCGCGACGCCTCCCACCGCCCCGGGCTCTCCCCCGCACGTCACAATAAATTCAGTTATCCCGAACTATCCCGAACGAACAGTGCCTCCTCCCCCCGGCAAAGCTTGCTCCGTCCCGCCGGAGGGACATAGCGTGAGCCCGTGAACGCCGACGAACGCCAGGAGATCGCCGCCTCCGTGGCGGCGCATGCCGAGCTTGGCCCCAAGTACGAGACCGCGGTGGCCGAGGGCCTTGTCGAGCGCATCGGCGAAGAGATCGACAGGCGCGTGGACGCGCGGCTGCGCAGCCTGGGGCAGCAGCACACGGCGCCGCGGCAGCAGCCCTTCCCGTCGCCCGGGCACCAGATCGTGCCGCCCGGCTACCAGGGCCAGCCGGGGGCGCCCGCGCACGGCACCGCCCAGCCCGGACCCGGATCAGCGCAGCAGGCGCCGGCGCGCCGCGGCAACGGGGTCACCGGGATGTTCCTTGGCCTCGGGTCGATGGGGCTCGGCGTCGGCGCCACCGCGGTCGTGCTGGTCCACGCGCTGAACCCCGCGGCCGAGGTCCTCATGGTCGTGCTGATCTGGCTCGCGATCATGGCCATCAACATCGCCCATTCGCAGCGCCGCTGAGAGCATGCCGTGTTCGAACGGTTCACCGCCCGCTCCCGCCGCGCCATCGTCCTGGCGCAGGAAGAGGCCAGGCTGCTCAACCACAACTACATCGGGACCGAGCACCTGCTGCTCGGCCTGCTCGCCGACTCAGCGGGCGACGCGGCGCGCACGCTTGAGTCGCTTGGCATCACCCTGGACGGCGCGCGGGAGCAGGTCCGGCAGATGATCGGCGAGGGGAGCGAGCCGCAGCAGGGGCACATCCCGTTCACGCCGCGCGCCAAGAAGGTCCTCGAGCTGTCGCTGCGGGAGGCGCTGACCCTGCGCAGCCAGTCCATCGCGAGCGTGCACCTGCTGCTCGGGCTCACCGCCGAGGGCGAGGGGGTCGGCGCGCAGGTGCTCGAGCGGCTCGGCGCCCCGCTCGCGACCGTCAGGGAACGGGCGACAGAGGTGGCCGTGAGCGCGACCGGGGCCGAATACGACCCGGCGCCCGGCGAGGCGGGCGCGCAGCGGCACGCGCGCGTCCGGGTCGAGGGGCTTGGCCAGCTGCAGCAGTTGCTCATCTCGATCGACCGCCGGCTGGCCGCGATCGAGCGGCACCTCGGCATCGCGGCGGACCCGGCCGAGCCTGACACCGGACCAGGGGAGTCATCCGGCGCCGCCGAGTAGTCAGGCCCGGCCACCGGGAAAATGTATTGCCTGGTCGCGCCGGTGCCGCGTAGGCTGAACACTCCCCCGACCGGACAGAACGGACATCGTCATGCTGTGGCGCGCGCCTGGCCGCCGGTTCCAAGTGCTCGCAATCCGTGACTTCCGGCTGTTGCTGGCCGACCGGCTGCTCGCCCCCGCGTCGGTGGGGTTCTCCATGGTCGGCGTCTCGTTCGCGGTGCTGAACCTCACCGGCTCGGCCGCGGACCTCTCCTATGTGCTGGCCGCGCAGATCGCCCCGATGCTGGTGTTCTCGCTGGTCGGCGGCGTAGCCGCGGACCGCTTCCCGCCGCAGCGGGTGATCCTGGCCGCGAACCTCGCGATCGTGGCAGGCGAGGGCACCTTCGGCCTGCTCGTCCTGACAGGCAGGCCGCCGCTGTGGGCGATGATCGCGCTTGAGGCGCTCAACGGCACCGGCAGCGCCATCTTCTACCCCGCCTCGCAGGCGTTGCTGCCCCGGCTGGTGCCGGACGCGCTGCTGCAGGAGGCGAGCTCGATCAGCAGGCTGGCGATGAACTCGGGCCAGATGACGGGCGCGGCGGCGGGCGGCCTGCTGGTCGCGGCGGCCGGCCCTGGCTGGGCGCTCACGCTGTGCGGCATCGGCATGACCGGCACGGTGCCGCTGATGCTGGCGATCAAGGGCACCCGGGCAGCTCCCGCCGACAGGGGCCCTGGCATGCTCACCGCGCTGCGGGAAGGGTGGACCGAATTCCGCTCGCACACGTGGCTGTGGGTCATCGTCGTCCAGTTCTGCCTGATCATGATGGCCTGGTGCGCCGCCTTCCAGGTGCTCGGGCCGGTGGTGGCCAGGGCGCATCTCGGCGGCCCGGCCGCCTGGGGCGCGATCACCGCCGCCGACTCGTGCGGGCTGATCGCCGGCGGCGTGGTCTCGCTGCGGTTTACCCCGCGCCGGCCGATGCTGTTCGTCGTGCTCACCGGGGGCGCCGTCGCGATCTCGCCGCTGTCGCTGGCGTTCGTGCTGCCGCTGGCCATGGTGTGCCTGGCCTCGTTCTGCCTCGGCGTGCTCGTCGAGATGATGATGGTGCAGTGGGTCGTGGCGATGACCAGGGCGATCCCGCCGGGCATGCTGGCTCGGGTGTCGTCTTACGACGCGCTCGGCTCGATGATGGCGATGCCCGTGGGCGCGCTGATCGCCGGCCCGGTCGCGGCCGCCATCGGCGTCTCGTCCGCGCAGTTCGCGGCGGCGGGGGTGATCGTCGTGGTCTCGGCGCTCGCCCTCATCCCCCGCGACGTCCGCACGATCCGCAGCGACCAGCTCGGCGCGGCGGGGGCCGCCCCAGGGGATGCGGCCGCGTCAGAACCGGTGTTCGCCGCACCGCGCTAGCCGGCGGAATGTCGGACCCCCGGCGTAGCGTGAGCGCATGAACCTTCCCAAGCGTCATTCCGGCGGACGGCACGACCGAGCGTGCCCCGACTGCGCAAAGGAGGCGGCTGGGGCGGCGGGGGCGCCAAGCCAGGATCGCGACCCGGACCACCTGGCCTACATGGGCTGGATCACCGCGAAGATCGGCGAGGACGGCTGGGCCGTCTCTGGTGTCCACGGCGACAGACGGGGGCCGCCGTGGGCCTACAGCGTCGGGATGTGGCTCACCTGCCAGTCCGCGGAGCTGGTCGTCTGCGGCATCCCTGTGCAAAGCGCCGCCGACATCATCGACGCGATCGGCGGCCGGATCGCCGACGGCGAGGAGATCGGCCCTGGCACCGTGCTCAGCGACATCTGCCCGGCGCCGCTCGCGGTCCGCCCGGTCGACCTGAGCTGGCGGATGACCAGCATGTTCGCCGTGTCCGATGAGTTCTACGGCTTCGTCAGGCCGCCGTACCTGCAGGTCGTGTGGGCGGACAGGAACGGCCGCTTCCCCTGGGAGGCACGGTTCCAGACCGCTTTCGGCAGGCTGCAGCCGCTCCTGTGGCTCCCCCGTGACGACAACCCGCCCGGCCCGTGGACCCGGCTCGGCCAGCCGCGCTAAGCCCGCGCGGCCCGCACGGCCCGCGCCGGCCGCGCTCACACGCTCTTGGCGTAGGAGCGGAAGGTCGTGACCGAGATCGCCACGCAGAGCACGGCCAGGGCGAGCAGGCCGCCGGCGCGGACGGCGACCGCTGACCAGTCGGGGTTGGCCGACAGGACGGAGCGGCCGATCTGGACCTCCCAGTTGAGCGGGTTCCTTGCGGCGATGGCCTGCATCCAGCCGGGCAGGAAGCTCGGCTGCATGAACGCCGAGGACAGGAACATCAGCGGCAGCATGAAGAACGTGTAGACGCCGATGATCGCTTCGCGGGAGCGGAGCAGCATGCCGACCATGTTGGACAGCGCGCCCCACAGCACGCCGACGAACACGGCCGCGATCGTCAGCAGGACTATGCCGGGTATCCCGCCGGGATAGCGGGCGCCGCCGGCGTAGCCGAGGACCACGATGATCAGCGTCTGCGCGATCGTGCTGACCGCCTGCTCAAGGACCGTCGCGTTCATGATCGCGAGCCGGCTCGCCGGGGCGACGAGGAACCGGTTGAGCGTGCCGCGGTCGATCTCCTCGATCATCGCCATGCCCGCCCACATGTTGCCCGACATGGCGTTCATCGCGACGACGCCGGGCACGAGGTAGGCCAGGTACGAGCCGGTGTAGGCGAAGCCGGGGATGTCGGTGATCTTGTGGAATAGCTCACCGAACAAGAACAGCCAGACCACCGGCTGGATCACGCCGAACGCCAGCACCCAGGGCTGGCGGACGAGCGCGTGCAGCTTCCGCCCGGTCAGGTACCAGGTGTGGGCGAGCACGGTGCCCGGGGCAGTCGCCGCGGAGCGTTCTGGATAGTCGGTTGTTGTCGTGGCCATCAGCCGGACACCTCCGTCAGCTGGGTGCGGCGGGTCGTCGCGGGGGCTTGTTCCTGGCCCTGGCGGTAGCGGCGGCCGGTGTAGCGCAGGTAGACCTCGTCCAGGGAGGGCCGTGCCACGGTGACCGACACCGCGGGCGTTCCCGCGCCGGCCAGGGCCGCGAGGACGGCGGGGACCGCGGCGGCGCCGTCGTCGCTGCGCGCGGAGACGGCGTGGCCGGCCACCAGGACGTCGCGGACCCCGGGCAGGGTGCTCAGCGCGTCGCTGACGTGTCGCTGGTCGGCGTCCGCCGGCAGTTCCACCTGCACGACGTCGCCCTTGAGCTCGCCCTTGAGCTGCTCGGGCTCGCCCTCGGCGACCACCCGGCCGCGGTCGACGATGGCCAGGCGGCTGGCGAGCCGGTCGGCCTCGTCCAGGTAGTGCGTGGTGAGCAGGACCGTCGTGTCGCCGGTCGCGGCGAGCCTGCCGATCTCCTGCCACATCGCGGTCCGCGCCTGCGGGTCGAGTCCCGTGGTCGGCTCGTCGAGGAACAGCACCGCCGGGCGGTGCATCAGGCCGAGCGCGACGTCCAGGCGGCGCTGCATGCCGCCGGAGTACGTGCGGACGAAGCGCCTGGCGGCGTCCGTGAGCTGGAAGTGCTCGAGCAGCTCGTCGGCCCGGCGCTTGGCGGTCCTCGTGTCGAGGCCGTGCAGGTGGCCCTGCAGGATCAGGTTCTCCCGGCCGGTGGCCATCGGGTCGGCGCCGGAACGCTGCGCGACCACGCCGATCACCGTCCTCGCCCGCCCGGGGCTGGCCAGGACGTCGATGCCCGCGACGCGCGCGGTGCCCTCGTCGGGGGTGGCGAGCGTGGTGAGGATCTTGACCGTGGTGGTCTTGCCGGCGCCGTTCGGGCCGACGAGGGCGAAGATCGTGCCCTTGGGGACGCTGAGGTCAAGGCCGGCGAGCGCCGTGATGCGGCTCTTGTTCTTGCCGGCCGCCTGGTAGGTCTTGACGAGGCCGCGCGCCTCGATGGAGAACATGGCGGATAACTCCTCGCGGTTGCTGGTCGTGCGTGATCAGTCCCGCGGCGAGGAGCCCGGCTACACTCATGGATTGGGCCTCGCTAACCGGATGCCGCCAAACCGCGGGATTCGTGATGAGGTTGCGACCCCGGCTTTCTGGTGTTGCCCCACCAGGCCGGGGTCGTCTTACGTGTCTTCCGTGTCGTCGGCTTCGGGCTCGGGCCACCCCCTTAGCGCCAGGTCGTCGAGCTCCTTCATCTGCGCGGGCATCTCCCCGGTCTCGTGGATCTGCCGCCACATCTCTATCCCGCTGAGCGTCCCCTGGACGATCTCGAGGAGCAGGCCGCGTACCCAGCCGGCCTGGGCCTTGCGCATGGCGAGCTGGTATTCGGCCTCGATGAGCACGATCCGCGGCAGCCGCTGGGTCCACAGCTTCAGGTCCGCCTCGTTCGCCGCGTTCAGGGTGTCCAGCGCGGCCAGCCGCGTGGTGAGCAATTCCACCACCTCGGCGGGCGGCAGGATGCCGCCTTCTGACAGCGCGGCCACGAAGCCGCCGTACTCGTCCTGCGGCACGCTGAGCAGCTCGCGCAGCCAGTCCCTGAGCTCGGCGCGGCCGGCTGCGGTGATCTCGTAGGTCGTCCGCTCGGGCTGCCGGCCCGCCCTGACCGTGCCGGTCGCCTGGATCAAGCCGTACTTCTCGAGATTCTGGACGACCGTGTACAGCGAGCCCCAGTTGATCTTGATGGCCTTGTCCTTGCCGCGCGCCCGCAGCGTCTGGGCCATCTCGTAGGGGTACATCGGCCGCTGCGCCAGCAGCGACAGCAGCGCGAGCGCGAGCAGGTTACCCACCTTGCGCCGCTTGGCCACTGGCCTCGCGCCTCCCGCCTGCTGCGAGGGGATGTCTCCCCGGTGCGATGAGTGCTCGTCCGCGAGTTCTCGCCACCAAGTTCTCGTCAGCGAGTCCTCTGCATAGAGTACTCGGATACGAGTATACACCTGCGGATGGCAGGCGCACGGTAGCTCACGCACGCCGCCCGAGCAACGTGTGCGGCGTGGTCACCCAGCCCCACCCGCGCTCCAGACGACCCGGCGGGTTTTGACCGGCGCTGGGGGTCCCACCGCCAGGCCAAGGGCCGGGCGTCAGCCGAAGAAGACTTCGGCTTCCGCGTAGCGTTCGGCCGGGACGAGCTTGAGCTCGCGGGTGGCCTCGGCGATGGGGACGCGGATGATCTCGGTGCCGCGCAAGGCCACCATCGTGCCGAACGCCTCGTCGTGCACCGCCGCGACGGCGTGCAGCCCGAAGCGCGTGGCGAGCACCCGGTCGTAGGCGGTCGGCGTGCCGCCCCGCTGGATGTGGCCGAGCACCGTGCAGCGGGCCTCCTTGCCAGTGCATTTCTCGATCTCGTCGGCCAGCATCTGGCCGACCCCGCCGAGCCGGACGTGCCCGAACGAGTCAAACTGCCCGCTCGTAGCCGTCAGCTCCTCGTGCACCGGGTGCGCGCCCTCGGCGACCACCACGATCGGCGCGTACCTGGTCTGGAACCGGTGCTCCACCCATGAGCACACCTTCTCGATGTCGAACGGGCGCTCCGGGATCAGGATGACGTTCGCGCCGCCGGCCAGCCCGGCATGCAGCGCGATCCAGCCCGCGTTCCGGCCCATCACCTCGACGATCAGCGCCCGGTGGTGGCTCTCCGCCGTGGTGTGCAGCCGGTCGATCGCCTCCATGGCGATGTTCACCGCGGTATCGAAGCCGAAGGTGTAGTCGGTCGCGCCGAGGTCGTTGTCGATGGTCTTCGGCACGCCGACGACCGGGATGCCCTCCTCGTGCAGGCGGCTCGCCACGCCGAGGGTGTCCTCGCCGCCGATCACGATCAGCGCGTCGACGCCCAGTCCGGCCAGGTTGTCCTTGATCCGCTCGACGCCGTTGCGGCCGGGGCCGTTCTCCTTGAACGGGTTCGTCCGCGACGAGCCGAGGATCGTGCCGCCCCGCGGCAGGATGCCGCGCACCGCGTGGACGTCGAGCGGCACCGTGTCCGCCTCTAGCGGCCCCCGCCACCCGTCCCGGAATCCCACGAACTCCAGGCCGAACTCCTGGATCCCCCTGCGCACCACGGCGCGGATGACGGCGTTCAGGCCGGGGCAGTCGCCGCCGCCGGTAAGCACTCCCACTCGCATGGGGGTAAGCCTAGCCGTCACGGGACGGCTTGTAATAGACGAGGGAATAACAGGAGGTAACTACCCGGAGTTTCGATAAGTCCGGTTCGCCGGCCGGCGCCCGAAGCTCTTTCGCCTGCTTGGCATAGATGTCGACGTAATCCTGCCCGGACAGCTTGCCGATCTCCTGCATGATCTCGTCGGTCACGGCGCGCAGCGCGACGCGGTCCGATTCCCTGCCGTAATAGCGGGAAAAGTCGAGCGGCGTGCCGAAAATCACGCCAGGCCGGACCCGCCACTGCGGGCTGAACGAACCAGGCGGGAGGAACTCAAACGTGCCGATCATCGCGCACGGCAGCACCGGCGCGCGCGACTCCAGGGCCAGCCGGGCCACCCCGGTCCTGCCCTTGTACAGGCGCCCGTCGGGCGACCGCGTTCCCTCTGGGTAAATGCCGAGCACATTCCCCTCCGCGAGCACCCGCAGCCCGGACCTGAGGGCCCGCTCGCTTGCCTGGCCGCCGCTCCTGTCGACGGGTATCTGGCCGACGCCGCTGAAGAACGCCCGGCTCACCAGGCCCTTGAGCCCGCGGCCTGTGAAGTACTCCGCCTTCGCGAGGAACACCACCTTGCGCGATAGCGGAAGCGGACCGAAGAAGTGGTCGGCGAAGGACAGGTGATTGCTCGCGAGGATAACGGGCCCGCGCCTGGGCAGGTTCCGCTGCCCGTGCGACCAGGGGCGGAACACGAGCTTCAGCGTCACGCCCAGCGTGTACTTGGCTAGCCAGTAGAACACCTACACATCCTCCCACGTCCGCAGCCGGGTAGGGGGCCGCGACGTGGGGGGAGGGCCCGGCTGGCCTGTGCCAGCGGGAGGGCCGGCCGGATGCGCCAGCGGGAAAGCCCGGCTGGTCCGTGCCAGCGGGAAACGACCGCAAATCCGGCCTCCTGCTGCGCCGTGTCCCCGCCGCATGCGACGATGCGAGACATGCCCCCTGCTTCGCCCGGCGCCGCGGTCACCGTGCAACCGGGCGCTGAGCCGTTCTCCGCCGACGGGGGGCCTGTCGGCGTCCTGGTCTGCCACGGCTTCACCGGCAGCCCGCGGACGGTGCGGCCATGGGCCGAGCACCTGGCCGCGGCCGGCCTCACCGTGCGCGCCCCCCGGCTGCCCGGGCACGGAACCACCTGGCAGGACCTCAACAGGACCGGATGGCCGGACTGGTACGGCGAAGCGGAGCGGGCCTTCGCCGAACTCAGCGGCAAGTGCGAGCGGGTTTTCGTCGCGGGCTTGTCGATGGGCGCCTGCCTGGCGTTCCGGCTCGCGCAGACCAAGGGCGACGCCGTGTCCGGCCTCGTGGTCGTCAACCCCTCGCTCGCCCCGGACACCCGGCTGTTCCTGCTCGCGCCCGTGCTCAGGCACGTCGTGCCGTCGCTGCCCGGCATCGCTGGCGACATCAAGAAGCCCGGCGGCGACGAGGGCGGCTACAAGCGGGTGCCGGTCCGGGCGGCGGCCACGCTGCCCGCGCTCTGGAAGCTCACCACGCGGCACCTGAGCGAGGTGACTCAGCCGCTGCTCGTGTACCGGTCCGCCGTCGACCACGTCGTCGGGCCGGCCAGCATGCGGGTCCTGCGGGGCGCGCTGCCCGAGGTGGAGGTGCGCCCGCTGCCCGACAGCTACCATGTCGCCACGCTCGACAACGACGCGCCGGCAATATTCGCGGGCACCGTGGCGTTCATCGCCGAACACAGCGGCCAGGGGCAGGACCCCGGCGACACACCCGGGGAGAAGAGGGTATAAGACAGCACAGTGGCTGATGGCGAAGCGCCGGGCAACGGCGCAGGCGAGGACGCCGCAGGCGGCGGCCGTGACGAGGCAGCGTGGCTGGACCTGATCGCGCGGTTCGAAGCGCCCGCGACGGCTGACGGCGACGTGCCGTGGCCGGAGCGCGAAGACCTCGCCGGACGACCGGTGCGCGTCACGCCCGCGCCGCAGCCGACGCTGCCAGACGCGCTCCCCTGCGAACCGCCGACCAACCCGTCCGGGCTGCCCATGATGCCCGAGCAGCTGTGGCCACGGCTGAGCGGCAGGCTCAGCCCGAGGGAGGAGCCCCAGCCCGGCGAAGGCCACGAGGAGCACTACGTCCCGCCGGCGCCTCCGCCGCTGCCCAAGCTTGACCCGGTGACGAAGGGCGCCTGGCTCGCGCTATTCGGCGGACCCTTCTACCTGCTGATCGCCACTGCCGTCGGCTGGACCATCTCCGGGCTCGCCGCCTTCCTCGCGGTCGCCGCCTTCGTGGGCGGCTTCGCCGTCCTCGTCCTGCGCATGGACGGCGGAGGGCCACGCGACTCCGGGCCCGACGACGGTGCCGTTGTCTGAGCCGCCGTCGGCCGGCGCGCCTGGCGTTCCCGGCGCGCGGGACCGGTCCGCTGCCCGCTGCTGCGCCCGCATCGCGGCCTCGACGATGCTGAACGCGTCCCTGGTAAGCCCGGCCAGCGTGTCGCCCACGCCCGCCAGCTGCGAGCCGAGCCCGGCGCTGGTGCCGCCCGAGTCGCGGTACCTGCGCGCCGCCCGGCAGATCGGGCACCACTGGCACTCGGGCGGTTCGTCCCCTGGGGGCTCGGTCGTCGCGGTCTCCCAGACGTTGGCGGGCTTGCCGCCGCCGAGCGTCGACCTGACCTTGTCGGCGACGTCACGGCCCAGGTTGCGCGCACCGGCCTTCATCAGCCACCGCTGCAAATCGCCGATCGGGTCGCTGCCTCGCTCGCTCATAGTCGTACCGTACCTCTACAGCTCGACCACATAGGGCACCCGTGTCGCCCGGAAGTGCCCGACGTTGACGCACTCGGTGCGGCCGACCCGCACCCGGCGCACCAGCGGGTTGTGCACGTGGCCGAACAGCGCGTACCTGGGGCTCGTGCGGCGGATGACCTCGAGCAGCGCCACGCTGCCGGTCTCCATCCGCCGCGCGGCCGTGTCGTAAAGCAGTTCGGGCACGGCCGGCGGGATGTGCGTGCACAGCACGTCCACCGCCCCGACCGCGTCGAGCTTGGCGGCGAACTCCGCCTCGGGGATCTCGTTCGGCGTCCGGTAGGGCGAGATCAGCCCCGCGCCGACGAAGCCGAAGGTGAGGCCGCCGACTTCGGCGCGTCCCCCGTCGAGGACGTGGTGGCCAGGCTTCAGGTAGCCGTTCCACAGGCGCGGCACGTCAACGTTGCCGTACGTCAGGTACGCGGGCTCGGCGAGCGCGCCGAACATCGCGGCGTACTGCCGCCGGATCGCCTGCTCGGTCAGCGCCCGCAGGTCGCTGCCTGAGTTCGCCGTCATGCGCGCCGCGATGCCGGCCGTCAGCCGCCTGGCCTCGTCGAACCGCCGCGCGGTGCGCAGGTCGATGTACTCCCTGGCGTGCTCGGCCCCGTAAAGCTCGGCGAAGATCCCCTGCGTGTGGTCCGCGTAGTCGAGGAAGAGCAGCATGTCGCCCAGGCAGATCAGCATGTCCGCGCCGTCCCCGGCGACGGCCAGCGCGTCGGCGCTGCCGTGCACGTCGCTCACCACATGGACTCGCATGAGATCAACATAGACTGGTCCGAGTTCTCTAGCCTGTTGGCACAAACCAGCCGCGTTTGCCTGTCGGCACAAACCAGCCGGCTGACGGTCGCAAGGAGAGGTCGTGCGCGAGTACAGCATTCCCGCCCTGTGTGACATCCCCGGCACGGCTAACCTGGCCGATACGGTCACCCGCCGCGCGGCGGAGGAGCCGCAGGCCGTCGCGCTGCGCCGCAAGGCCGCCGGCGGCAGCTGGGAGGACGTGTCCACCAGCCAGTTCAGGGATGAGGTGCGGGCGCTCGCCAAGGGCCTGATCGCGGCCGGCGTCGAACCCGGGGACCGGGTGGCGATCATGTCGCACACGAGGTACGAGTGGACGCTCGCGGACTACGCGGCGTGGACCGCCGGCGCGGTCGTCGTGCCCATCTACGAGACCTCCTCGCCCGAGCAGGCCGAGTGGATTCTTTCCGACTCCGCCACCAAGGCCGTGATCGCCGAGACCGACGCCTTCGCGAAGACGATCACCGACGCGCGTGACCGGCTGCCCGCGCTTGAGCACCTGTGGCTGATGCACCCGGGGCTCGACGAGCTTGCCGCGAGCGGGACCGCGGTGAGCGACGACGCCGTCGCCGAGCGGGCAGGCGCGGCCAGTGCCGGGGACCTGGCCACGATCATCTACACCTCGGGCACCACCGGCCGCCCCAAGGGCTGCCAGCTCACGCACGAGAACCTGCTCGCCGACGTGCGCAACGCGTTCATGGGCCCGCTCGCGGTGATCCACTCGGTGCCCGGGGCGAGCACGCTGCTCTTCCTGCCGCTCGCGCACGTGTTCGCGCGGATCATCGAGGTGGGCTGCCTGGACGCCGGCATCATCCTCGGGCACTGCCCGGACCTGAACGACCTGCTCCCTGACCTCGCCTCGTTCAGGCCGACGTTCGTACTCGCCGTGCCCCGGGTCTTCGAGAAGGTCTACAACGGCGCCGAGCAGCGCGCGGCCGGCGAGGGCAAGGCCAGGGGGGCGATCTTCGCGCGTGCCGCGCGGACCGCGGTCGCCTACAGCGAGGCCCGCGACGCCGCCGGCGGCCCCGGGCTGGCGCTGCGCGGCGAGCACGCCCTGTTCGACAGGCTCGTCTACGGCAAGCTGCGCGCCGCGCTCGGCGGCAGGACGCAGTTCGCGGTCTCCGGCGGCGCGGCGCTGGCCGAGCGGCTCGGGCACTTCTTCCGCGGCGCGGGAGTCACCGTGCTCGAGGGATACGGGCTGACCGAGACCACGGCCGCCGTGTCCGTGAACCACCCGAACCGGCAGAAGATCGGCACGGTCGGCCTGCCGCTGCCCGGGGTCTCCTTCCGGATCGCCGACGACGGCGAGGTGCTCATCAAGGGCAAGGTCGTCTTCCCCGGCTACTGGCGCAACGACCAGGCGACCGCGGACAGCTTCACGCGGGACGGCTGGTATCGCAGCGGCGACATCGGCGAGCTCGACGACGAGGGGTTCCTCACGATCACCGGGCGGAAGAAGGAAATGATCGTCACCGCCGGCGGCAAGAACGTCGCCCCCGCGGTGCTCGAGGACCGGCTGCGCACCCACGCGTTGATCAGCCAGTGCATGGTGGTGGGCGACGGGCGGCCGTACGTCGCCGCGCTGATCACGATCGACACCGAGGCGCTCGGCCCGTGGAAGGAGCGGCACGGCAAGCCCGCCTCCGCCACCGTCGCCGACCTGCGCGACGACCCGGACCTGCTCGCGGAGGTCCAGCTCGCCGTGGACGACGCGAACAAGGCGGTCTCCCGCGCCGAGTCGATCCGGCGGTTCCGGGTGCTCGACGTCGACTTCACCCAGGAGCAGGGGCAGCTGTCCGCCAAGCTGGGCATCCGCCGTGCCGTGCTGGCGAAGGACTTCGCGCAGGACATCGAGGCGCTGTACTCCTGACGCGTGGGCGCCGGGCGCGAGCGCGCCCGGCGCTCACGCGTCGATGATCGACCGCAGCCGTGCCGCGGTGAGGTCCCAGGACCAGTCGCGCTCCACCCAGGCCCGGCCCTTGTCCCCCATCGCGCGCGCGGCGTCGGGGTCGGACAGCAGGCTGACGAGCCGTTCGGCGAGCGCGCCGGCGTCCCTGCCGGGCACGACGTAGCCGGACTCCCCGGCGAGGATCGCGTCGGGCGCGCCGCCGGAATCGCCGCCGACCACGGGCAGCCCGGCCGCCGACGCCTCCAGGTAGACGATGCCGAGGCCCTCCACGTCCAGCCCGCCGCGCCTGGTCCGGCACGGCATGGCGAACACGTCACCGGCCGCGTAGTGGGCCGCGAGCTCGGCGGCGGGGACCGCGCCGGTGAAGCGGACCGAGGGAGCAAGCCGGGAACGTTCGGCCAAATGATGGAGGTGAGCGGAGTACGGCCCGTCGCCGACGATGAGCAGGGCGGCGTCGGGGACCTTCCGCCGCACCTGCGGCCATGCCTTGAGCAGCGTGTCCTGGCCCTTGCGGCGCACCAGGCGGGACACGCAGACCACGACCGGGCGGCCGGCGAGGCCGTAGCGCTCCCTGATCGCGTCGCGGGCTCGCGGGTCGGGGCTGAACTGCGCCGCGTCGACGCCCGGGTGGAGCTGGGTCATGCGGGCGGCGGCCGCCGGGGTGAGCGCGCGGGAGAGCCGGACCCGGAAGTACTCCCCGAGGTAGGTGACCACGTCGGTCTCCTCGCCGATGCGGCGCAGCAGGTTCCGGGCGCCGGGCAGCGCCGCCCAGCCGGCCTCGTGCCCGTGCGTGATCGCCACGGCCCGCTCCACCCCGGCGCGCCGCAGCGCCGGGGTGATCAGGCCGAGCGGGGCGGCGGCCCCGAAGACCACGGCCCGCGCTTGCCTTGTCCTGGCGATCGCGACCGCGCGGCGGATGACCGACGGCTCGGGGACCATCAGCGACGTCGGGTGCCTGACCACCTCGAACGGCTGCCTGGCGTCGAACTCGGCCGCGCCGTCCCACTTCGGGGCGTAGACGGTCAGCAGGTCGGGCGGCAGCCGCAGGGCCAGCGCGTGCACGAACGACTGGATGCCGCCCTGCCTGGGCGGGAAGTCGTTAGTGACGATCAGCGTGCGGCGCATGGCGCCCCTGAGTATAGGGGGCGTCATCCCATCGGGCGTCAGGGGCGGGCGGCACCGTCGAAGTTGTCCGCGTACCAGGGCGTGTCCATGGGTATTTTCTCCACGTCCATGCCCGGTTGCGGCGAGTCGATGATGTACCCGTCGCCGACGTACATCGCGACGTGCCCGATGCCGTTGTAGTACAGCAGGTCTCCTGGCTCGATCGACGACAGCGAGATGTGCGGCAGCGCGGCCCACTGCTCGTAGGTGTCGCGCGGGATCGTGACGCCGGCCGCCGCCCAGGCCTGCATCACCAGGCCGGAGCAGTCGAAGCCGAGATCGCACGGTCCCGTCCCGCCGTAGACGTAGGGGCAGCCGAGCTGGGCGTAGGCGTAGGCGACCGCGGTGTCCGCCTGCGTGCCGGTCGGCCCGGTGTACTGCTCGGGGCTGGCCGAGCCGTCGGCCCCGCCGAGTGAGTTCTGCTCCACCGCCGCCTGCTGCTGCGCGGTCAGCGTGGCGAGCGTCGCCTTCTCGCTGTTGAGCAGCTTGGCGATCGAGTCCTTGGTGGCCGCCCGCTGGGCGGCAAGCTGGCTGATGCCGTACTCGGTGCGCTCCTGTTCGGCCTGGACCGCGCCGAGTTCCTGCGCGTCGGCGAGGAAGTTCTCTGTCTCCAGGTTCCGCTCGCCGGTCAGCTGCATGACCATCGACGCCTCGGACAGCACCGTGGTCGGGTCGTTCGAGGTGAGCAGGCCGGCCAGCGACGTGGAGGCGGAATCCTCGTAGGCGGCGTCGGCGATCTGCACGACCTGGACCCGCGCCGCGTCGTACTTGGCCTGCGCGGTGACGATCTCCTTGTTCACCTGGCTGAGCCTGGACTTGGCGGCGCTCAGCTCCTGCGCCACCTCGTCATATTGCTCGACAGCCTTGTTGAATTGCGCGGTGAGCGTATTGATCCGCGCCTGCACCTGGCTGATCGTCGGCTTCGGCTCCGCCCCGGCGACCTGGGAGACCCCGGCAGCGAGCCCGCCGGCCACCAGGAAAGTGACGCCAACCACGACGCCTCGCCGTGCTTTTGACACATAGGTCGTAAGCCGCGTACGCAACGTGACTGCCACGCTCCTTCACCGTGCGCCGGCCGGACAGGACTCCTAGCCCGGACAATAGCGGATCCGCTGTCACCGTGTGTAGTGACTGCAGAAAGACGCGTTTTCAAACTGTGGCTAGGCTATTGAGTAAGCCGGAGAGCTTCAACCGATTCCAGCAATCCCGACGTTCCGGTTACGGGTATCCGATTCACGCTGAGCGACGAGGAATGGTCCCGTATAATCAGCTGCCTTTGTGCGGTTTCACGAGGCTTTCGCCATGCGCGGCGCGTATCGCAGCGGCGGGATCATCCCCGCGTTGGCGAGCACGGCCAGTGCCCGCAGCTCCGCGGGGCCGAGCTCGGGCTGCTGGGCGACGATGACCGCCACGGCGCAGTTGCCGCAGGCGGGGCCGCGCGCCTCGCACCGGCCGCAGTCGATAATCATTTCAGTCTCCTCGTGGCTCATGCCCGGCAATGCGTTGCCGTGACCGATAGCACACACCGTAGAGCCGGCCACTGACATTCCGGGTGGCCGGAATGTCGGTGGCCCGGCTTACCGTGGTGAACGTGACAGACAGCCGCAGCGGGTCGCGCGCGCCGGACAGCGCCAGCCTCCGGCTGTGCGACCTTGACTTCGCGGTGGTCGACGTCGAGACGACCGGCTGGTCGCCAGGCGAGGCGGGCATCACGGAGATCGGCGCTGTCCTGCTGCGCCGCGGCCAGGTTGTCGCGGAGTTCGCGTCGCTGGTCAACCCGGGTACGCCGGTGCCCGGGCCGATCACCGAGCTCACCGGGATCAGCGACCAGATGCTGGCCGTCGCACCGCCGGCCGGCGCCGTCCTGCCCGGCTTGCTCGCGTTCGCGCAGGGGGCCGTGCTCGCGGCGCACAACGCCCGGTTCGACCTCGGGTTCCTGACCGCGGCGTGCGCCGCCGCCGGCCTGCCCTGGCCCGGCTTCGAGGTGCTGGACACGGTGCGGCTCGCCAGGCAGCTGATGGCCACCCCGGGGGAGGTGCCTGACTGCAAGCTGGCGACGCTCGCCGATTACTTCGGCGCCACGGAACAGCCATCGCACCGGGCGCTCGCCGACGCGCGGGCCACGGCGGCCGTGCTGTGGCAACTGCTGCGGCGGCTGGCCGACCGGGAGATCTACACGCTCGGCGAGCTGACGGCGTGGCTCGCCGACCGGGAAGCCGAAGCGGCGGCCGCGCAGGCGGCGCAGGCGACTCAGGCGGCTCAGGCGGAGGGGCGGAGGTGGCGCCGCCGGCGGGCGCGGGCGCTGCGCACGCTGTTGCGCTGGCGGAGAGATAAGGTGGCCGCGTTACCGGACGGTCACGGCGCGCCGCGCGACCGGATGGTGAGCCGCGCCCAACGAACACCGGGAGGCAGCCAGTGGTCACCGCCATCGTCTTGATCAAGGCCGAGATTGCGCGCATTCCCGAGGTCGCCGAAGTCATCGCGCAGATCCCGGCGGTGAGCGAGGTCTATTCGATCACCGGTGACTACGACCTGGTGGCCATCGTCCGGGTGCGGGCGCACGATGAACTCGCCGACGTGATCCCCGGCGGGCTCAACAAGGTGCCCGGCATCACCGCGACCCAGACGCACATCGCGTTCCGTACGTACTCCCGGCACGACCTCGAGGCCGCGTTCTCCATCGGCCTCGCCGACGCCTGACGAGCGCACGCCGTCGCGCGGGGCGGGTGGCGCGACGCGGCTCCCTTACCCATTTCACTTACGCACCGCGAGTCCCACAAGTGCCACTTTGGACACTCTGTGCATGGACAAATCGGGCATAACGGACGACAAAAGGTCATGGAGTGTGCCAAGTCGCAGGCCAGTGGCTCCTGTGACGTATGAGGTTCGCAGCGGGGCGGCCGTCAGGCAGGCGGCAGGCAGGCGGCGTCGGGGCGGCCGTCAGGCAGGCGGCAGCGGGGCAGCGGGGGCAGGACGGGGGCGGGGGGCGGCGGCCAGGCGCTGGCTGGTCTCGGACCAGCGGGTGAGGAGCTGGCGCGCGGCGCCGGAGTCGATCGCTTCGGCGGCACGGGCCAGGCCGTCGGCCAGCGCCTTGGCTAGCGCGTCGGCGACGGCAGAGGAACCTGGGGCCGGTGGGGCGTCGGAGGTGAGCGGCGCGGACGGCGCGGAAGAAGACACGGAAGGAGAGCCCGCGGCGGGGGCGGACGGCACGAAGGGCAGTCCTTCGGCGGCCGCCAGGGCGGCGGCGGCGTTGAGCAGGACGATGTCGCGAACCGGACCGGGCTCGCCGGACAGCACCGAGCGGACCACGGCCGCGTTGTGCGCCGCGTCGCCACCGCGCAGGTCGGCGAGCGACGCCCGGGGCAGCCCCAGCGGCAGCGGGTCGAATTCGGCCGCCGACACGGTCCCGCCGGCGACGACCCACACGGACGACTCGCCGGTCGTGGACAGCTCGTCGAGTCCGCCGCCGTGGAACACGATCGCCGAGTTGCCGCGCGCCGCGAGGACGCCGGCCAGCACCGAACCCATCCGCGGATCCGCGACGCCCACCGCCAGCGCGGCGGGCTTGGCGGGATTGGTCAGCGGGCCGAGGTAGTTGAACGCGGTCGGCACCCCCAGGTCGCGGCGCACCGGGCCGGCGTGCCGCAGCGCGGGGTGGTAGAGGGGGGCGAACAGGAAGGCCACGCCGAGCTCGCCGAACAGCGTCTGCGTCGCGGCCGGCGGCAGGTCGATCACCACGCCCAGCGCCTCGAGCACGTCCGCCGCCCCGCACGCCGACGACGCGGCCCGGTTCCCGTGCTTGACCATGCGGGCGCCGGCCGCCGCCGCGACGATCGTCCCCATCGTGGACACGTTGACCGTGTGCGCGCCATCGCCGCCGGTTCCGACCAGGTCGGTGACCGGGCCGGGGACCGTGATCGGGGTGGCATGCGCAAGCATGGCGGCGGCCAGGCCGGACATCTCCTCGGAGGTCTCCCCCTTGGCCCGCAGCGCCACGCCGAACCCGGCGATCTGGGCAGGCGTCGCCGCCCCCTCCATGATCTCGTTCATCGCCCAGGCGGTCTCGTCGGCGCTGAGCGCCTGGCCGCCGATCAGCGCGCGGATGAGTGCGGGCCAGCTCAGCGAGTCCATCGGCGGCACCTATCGGGGAGAAACGGGGGCGGGGAGAGAAGGCGGGGTCCGTTCGGGATATATATGAATTTGTTACCGGGCGGTGATCGCAGCGGCGCGGGAGCGCATGAGCCCGGCCAGCTCCCTGGCCAGCGCGACAGGGTCGATCGGGTGGCTGACGACGGCATCGGCCCGTGACCAGGTGGCCAGCCAGCGGTCGTCGGCACGGGCGATGACCAGCAGCGCGGGCGGGCAGTCGTAGATCTCGTCCTTGGCCTGGCGGCAGACGCCCATGCCGCCGGCTGGCTGCGCCTCCCCGTCGAGCACCATGACGTCAACGCCGCCGGCGTCGAGCAGCCGGAACAGCGCGGGGGCGGTGGCGACCTCGACGATCTCCGCGTCCGGCGCGTCGGGGGCCGGGCGGCGGCCGATCGCGAGCTTCAGCTCTGCCCGCGTGTCGGCATCGTGACTGTAGACAGCGACGTTCATGGCTGCATCTTACTGAAGACGGCACCCAGGCAAGTGCCGGCGAAATTCGGGGGTCGGGTGCAGATCCCCTACGGGGTGTCGTAATAATGACGTTCGTGGCGACAGCATCTGTCAGAGACCAGGCACCGGTACCGCGCACGCCTGCCAACAGGCCGAATCTCGTCAGCGTGGGCACCATCATCTGGCTGTCCAGCGAGCTGATGTTCTTCGCCGCGCTGTTCGCGATGTACTTCACGATCCGTTCTGTCGATAAGGGCCAGGGACAGCCGTGGCCGCAGGCCCACCTTGACCTGGCGCTCGCGAGCGTGAACACGACCGTGCTCGTGCTGTCCAGCGTCACCTGCCAGATGGGCGTGTTCGCGGTGGAGCGGGGCCAGATCAGGCGTTCGGCGAGCATCTTCCGGCCCATGCAATGGGGACTGCGCGAGTGGTACGTGCTGTCCTTCCTCATGGGGCTGTATTTCATCTGCGGGCAGGCGTACGAGTACCTGGACCTGATCCGGCACCAGGACGTGACGCTGTCGTCGAGCAACTACGGGTCGGTGTTCTACCTGACCACCGGGTTCCACGGACTGCACGTGACCGGCGGGCTCATCGCGTTCATCTTCCTGCTCGGGCGCACCTACGCCGCCAAGCGCTTCACCAGGGAACAGCAGATCAGCGCGATCGTCGTGTCGTACTACTGGCACTTCGTCGACGTCGTCTGGATCGGCCTGTTCACCACCATCTACCTCATCCACTGACAGGGGACACCGAGTGAGCTGGATCATCGCCCGGCGCAGGCACCCGGCCGCCGGATACGCGGCCATCGCCGGCGGCCTCGTCGTGGTAGGCGTGCTGTACAGCGTCGTGTCCGGGGGCGGCGCGTCGGCCTCCGCGCCCGCCCAGGCCGACACCAGCATCGCGATGGGCAGGTCGCTTTTCGTCGACAGCTGTTCCTCCTGCCACGGGCTGTTCGCGCAGGGCACCACGGCCGCGCCGTCGCTGATCGGCGCCGGCGCGGCCGCGGTGGACTTCCAGATGTCGACCGGCCGCATGCCCGCCAAGGAACTCGGCGCCGAGAACGAGCGCAAGCCGTCGGACTTCACGCAGGCGGAGATCTACGACATCGCCGCGTACATCGCCTCGCTTGGCGGCGGCCCCGCCATCCCTGACGCGGCGCAGGTGTCGACCGCCGGCGCGAACACCGCGCTCGGATCCGAGCTGTTCAGCACCAACTGCGCCCAGTGCCACGGGTTCGCGGGCGCGGGCGGCGCGCTGACGTACGGCAAGGACGCCCCGGCCCTGACGGCGTCCACCCCCACGCAGATCTACGAGGCGATGCTGACCGGTCCCGAGGCCATGCCGGTCTTCGGCGACGGGACGATCACGCCGCAGGAGAAGCGGGACATCATCGCGTTCATCGTCGACACCCGGAACGAGCCCAACCCCGGCGGCCTGTCGCTCGGCCGCACCGGCACGGTCACAGAGGGACTCCTGGCCTGGCTCGGCGGGCTCGGCTTCCTCGTGCTCATCGCCATGTGGCTCACCGCCAAGCGCCGGGACCCGGTCCAGGGTGAAGTCCAGGGTGAAGCGGAGCACCGGTCGTGAGCGAGCGCGAGCCTTGGCGCCAAGGTGAGCGGGGAGAGAGAGCATGAGCGAGTTCGAGGAGCCGGGAGCGGCCCCCCCGCACCGGGTGATCGGGACCCCGTCGCCCACCCCTGTCGCGGTCGACGTGGAGAAGGCGCCTGCCGTGCCGCCTATCGTCGCCGACCCGGTGAACAAGGCGCACGCCAAGCGAGCCGAACGGCTGGTGGCGGTCCTGTTCGTGCTCGCGTTCCTGGCGGGGTGCGGGTTCATCGCGGCCTACGTCGGGCTCGAAGTCGGGATAGGCAACATTCCGAAGGGCGCGAGCACGGTCGACGCGGTGTTCCGGTCGAACCTGGCGCTCGGCCTCACGCTGTCGATAGCCCTGCTCGCGCTCGGCACCGGGTCGATGATCTGGGTGCGGCACCTGACGCCGAACATCGAGATCGAAGAGGAGCGGCACGACCTGAGGTCGACGCCGCAGGACCGGGCGGCGTTCCAGAAGGAATTCGCGGCGGGCGCGGCGGTCAGCCAGGTCACCAAGCGGCCGCTGCTGCGGCGCACGATGCTCATCGCCACGGCCCCGCTGGCGCTTGCGCCGCTCGTGCTGCTGCGCGACCTCGGCCCGCTGCCCGGCACGTCGCTGCGGCACACGGTGTGGCGCAAGGGCCTGCGCGCCGTGACCCTCGGCGGGCTGCGGCCGCTGACGCCCGCCGACATCTCGACGCCGGGCGAGATGATCACGATGATCCCCGAGGGATACCAGAACGACCCGGACGCGCTGGCCAAGGCCGGCATCATCCTGATCAAGTTCGCGCCCGGCCAGATGAGCTGGCCGGACCGCTACGACGGCGGCACCCTGGTGGCGTCGATGAACTGGACGATCGACAACATCGTCGCGTATTCGAAGATCTGCACCCACGTCGGCTGCCCGGTGGCGCTGTACGAGGAGACCACGCACCACATCCTGTGCCCGTGCCACCAGTCGACGTTCGACGCCTCGAATGGCGCCTGGGTGATCTTCGGCCCGGCGCCGCGCCCGCTGCCGCAGCTGCCGCTGATGCTTGACGCCGACGGGTACATCGCGGCGGCCAGCGACTTCACCCAGCCGGTCGGCCCGAGCTTCTGGGAGCGCGGATGAGCGACGACGCAGTAAAGATC
This sequence comes from Trebonia sp., assembly GCF_030042015.1. Lineage (GTDB taxonomy): Bacteria > Actinomycetota > Actinomycetes > Streptosporangiales > Streptosporangiaceae > Trebonia. The sequence continues at coordinate 21,410 of NZ_JASIAL010000130.1, forward strand.
CCGCCCGCTCTGTCCGGCGTCGGCGGCTGGCTGGACGACAGGTTCCACGGGGCGCGCGGCGTCCGGGTCCTGATGCGCAAGGTCTTCCCCGACCACTGGTCGTTCATGCTGGGCGAGATCGCGCTGTGGTCCTTCGTGATCCTGCTGCTCACCGGGACCTACCTGGCGCTGTTCTTCGTGCCGTCGACGAACCCCGTCGTGTACCACGGCTCGTACACCAAGCTCGACGGCCTCACGATGTCCGAGGCCTACCAGTCGGTCCTGAACATCTCCTTCGACATCCGCGGCGGCCTGCTGGTCAGGCAGATCCACCACTGGGCCGCCGACCTGTTCATGGTCGCGCTCACGGCCCACATGCTCCGCGTGTTCTTCACCGGCGCGTACCGAAAGCCGCGCGAGGTTAACTGGCTGATCGGGATCGCGCTGTTCACCCTGGGCCTGCTGGAAGGGCTGTTCGGCTACTCACTGCCCGACGACCAGCTGTCCGGCGCCGGCCTGCGGATCTTCGAGGGCGTGCTGCAGGGCATCCCGATCGTCGGGACGTACGCGGCCTTCTTCCTGTTCGGCGGGGCGTTCCCTGGCAGCTCGATCGTGCCGCGGTTGTACATCCTGCACGTGTTTCTGATCCCGGGGCTGATCCTGGCCCTGATCACCGCGCACCTGTTCATCATGTTCCACCAGAAGCACACGCAGATGCCGGCGCTGGGAAACACCGAGAAGAACGTGGTCGGCCAGCCGTTCTGGCCGTACTTCCTGCTCAAGGGGCAGGCGTGGTTCTTCTTCATCTTCGGCAGCCTGGTCGTGCTCTCCACGTTCGCCCAGATCAACCCGATCTGGCTGTACGGCCCGTACACGCCGCTGGCGATCTCGTCGGCGTCCCAGCCGGACTGGTACATGGGCATCCTGGAGGGCTCGCTGCGCATGATGCCGGCCTGGGAAATCAACTTCCTCGGGCATACGCTGTCGCTTTCCGTGCTGATCCCGGCGGCGGTGCCGTTCGGCCTCATCTTCACAGGCGCGGCGCTGTGGCCGTTCTTCGAGCAGTGGGCCACCGGCGACCGCAGCGAGCACCACATCAACGACCGGCCGCGCAACGCGCCGGTGCGCACCGGGGTCGGCATAGCGGCGGTCTGCTTCTACGGCATCCTGTGGGCCGAGGGCGCGAACGACGTGATCGCCGACAGGTTCGATATTCCGCTGTACACGGTGACCTGGATCGCCCGGGTCGCGGTCTTCGTCGTGCCGATCTCGGCGTATTACATCACGAAACGGATCTGTCTCGGCCTGCAGCGCAAGGACGCCGAGCTGCTCAGCCATGGCCTGGAGATCGGGATTATCAGGCAGCTGCCAACCGGCGAGTTCATCGAGGAGACCCGGCCGCTGAGCGAGGAAGAGCGCGCCATCGTGGAGGCCAAGAAGGTGCCGGCCGCCCTGCCCGCGCCGGGGGCGCCCGACGAGAACGGGGTGCCATCACCCACCTCGCGCGGGGTCATGGGCTGGGCGCGAGGGGTCGCCAACCGCGCGTTCACCGAGACCGTCGCGGCGGGCGAAGGGCACGGCAACGGGCACGGATACGGGTACGGCAACGGGCACGGGAACGGGCACGGGGCCGTCGAGGGCGACGGCCACGCGGCGGTCGGCGCGGGCTCCGACGCCGGGTCCGGCTCGGGCTCGGGTGGCTCGGGCGGCTCGGGTGGCTCGGGCTCAGGCGGCTCGCACGAGGAGCACTGAGCGAGAACCCTTGGCGCGGGGAGCCACACCGCCAGCCCTATTGGCGCGGGGAGCCACACCGCCAAACCTGGCGTGGGGCCGCCGGGGCCGCCGGGGTGGCGGGGGTCGCCGGGGTCGCCGGGGTCACGCCGCCAGGCGGCAGGTTAGGCAGGCTCCCCCTTGATCGCGAAGGCCGACAGGCGCCGGGTGGCCAGGATCAGCCCGCCGACGGTGACTATGACGCCGAGGACCAGCGAGGTGGTCAGGTTCAGGCCGGCGCGCAGGTTCTGGTCGGGGTAGATCGCGTTGGCGACGCCGAGCGAGTAGTGCGCCACGGACAGGATGCGGACGCCGCCGACGAGGTTGCCGAGGAGGGCTTCCCAGACCAGCACGTAGAGCAGGCCGACGGCCATCGCGCGGGTGGTGAGCACCGAGGCCATCACGAAAACCGCCGAGTAGATCACCGATCCGGCCAGGGCGCCGACGAACAGGGCGACCGCCAGCTTCCGGCCGGCGGGCGCCAGCAGGCCGGCGATCAGCTCGGGGATGGCGGCGAACACCATCGTCAGCATGGCGGCCACCGCGAACTTCGTCACGACCACGGTCGAGCGGCGGATCGGCGTCGCGAGCAGGTGGATGGCGCTGCCGTCGTCGATCTCGGCGCCGAGGACCCCGGTGCCGATGATCAGCGCGGTCAGCGGCAGCAGGACCGAGAAGCCCATGTCGCCGAGGACCGGATCGGGCCACTGGGCGCCGCCCGCCGGGTGGGAGGCCCGCAGGATCAGCGTGAGCGCGATCAGGATGACCGCGGGGATCGCGAGGAGGAAGGCGCGCCTGCGGCCCAGCGTCGCGCGGACCGTGATCGCCGCCACGACCGGGTTGAAGAGGGAGGACATGGGGGCTCGGCTCCTAGTTGGCCTGGTTGGAGATCAGGTAGCTGAAGACGCTTTCCAGCGATTCGTCCGTGGGCAGCACCTCGCGCAGCCCGATGCCGTGGTCGCGGGTGAGCACGGCGATCTGCGCGCAGAAGGCGCCGAAGTCGCTGGTCCTGACCTGCAGGCCCTTGGCGGTGAACTCGACGGCGTTGGTGTACGGGCGGCCGACGAGGGCGGCGGCCAGCCGGCGGTCGTCGGACGAGCGGACGTTGAACACGTGCGGGCGGCTGGTCATCAGCCGGCGGATCGCGCGGAAGTCGCCGGACGCGGCGAGCCGGCCCGCGACCATCACCTGGATGGTGCCGGACACCCGCTCCACCTCTTCGAGGATGTGGGAGCTGAACAGGATCGTGCGGCCTTCTGTGCCGAGCTTGGCGAGCAGCTCCATCATGTGGATCCGCTGCCTGGGGTCCATGCCGTGGAACGGCTCGTCGAGCAGCAGGATCTCCGGGTCGTGCACCAGCGCCGCGGCGACCTTGATCCGCTGGCGCATGCCCTTGGAGTAGGCGGAGATCCTCCTGCCCGCCGCCTCGGCCATGTCGGTCATCTCGATCGCCCGCCTGGTCGCCGCTTCGATGTCCGGGAGTTTGTGCAGCTTGGCGGTCGCCCGGACGAACTGGTCGCCGGTGAGGAAGGCGTAGACGGAGTCGCGTTCGGGGACGAGGCCGAGGGTCTTGTACACGTCCGGGTTGGCCCAGCTCGGCGTGCCGTTGACGGTGAGCGTGCCCTTGGAGGGCGCGAGGAACCCCGCGATCATGTGCATGATCGTGGACTTGCCCGCCCCGTTCGGGCCGAGCAGGCCGGTGACGCCGGGGCCGACGGACATCGTGATGTCGTTGACCGCCACCACGTTGCCGTACCACCGGCTCACGTTGGCCAGTTCGATGACGGTCATGACTGCAGCGCCTTCTTCCGGTAGCGGGCGAACAGGCCGGCGAGGCACGCGGCCGTCAGCGCGAGCAGGACGAGGAAGTAGACCGCGCCGAAGCCACCCGGCTTGGCCACGTTGTCAGCAGGATCGGTGCCGTTGTCGAGCCACATCCGCACGCCATCGAACAAGGTGAAGGGGCTGAACAGGCCGGCCACCTTCTCCGCGAGCGATGGCGCCACCGGCTGCCCGAGGGGCGGCGGGCCGCCGCCTCCCGAACCCACCTGCACCGGGCCCGGCGAGCCCCCCTGGGGGGCGCTTTCCACCTGCAGCAGGATCTCCGCCAGGACGTACGTGAGCAGGAAGAAGATCGCGACCGCGCCGGTGGCGAAGGGGCGGCGGCCGGACAGGGAGGCGAGGAACAGGCTGATCGCCGCGAGCACCACCGCCCACATCAGGCCGACGAGCAGGCCCGGGATCAGCGCCCGCGTTTGCGCCCACACGGCGCGGCCGCCATGCACGTTGGCGATCGAGCCCCCGTACAGCAGCAGCAGCGGCACGTCCACCATCACCAGGCACGCGGCGGTGAACCCGAGGTACTTGGCGAGCGGGTAGTCAGCCGGGCGGATCGGCCGGGAGAAGTACAGCGGCAGCACCCGGCTGCGCAGGTCGCGCGAGACGAGCTCGGGCACCTGGACCGCGACGAACACCGTCATGACGAAGATGCGCAGCGGCGGACTGTACGTGTCGTAGTCGACGAGCCGCGGGTTGCCCTGGGACATCGCGACCGCGTTGATCACGGCGGGCAGGCACATCGCCACGAACGTGATCGCCGGCACGATCTTGGCCTTGACCCCGCGGCCGAAGCCGAACGCGGAGCGGAAGCTGTGCCAGGTCAGCGCCGCCACGATCCACGGCCGGCCCAGGCGCGGGCCGCCGTAATGGCGGTAGCCGAGGTCGTGGATGACCCCGGTGGCGGTGCCAGGAGGAAAGCCGGACGTTTCAACGGACATCGACAGCCTCCCGCTGGTCGTCACGGAACAGTTCCTCCACGTGGTGGCGGCGCTGCTCCATCCGGCTCAGCGGCAGGCCGAGGAGGGCCACGCTGTCGCGCACGATGTCGTAGGTGTCATCGCCGCCGAGGGGGACGAGCAGGGCGCGCTGGTAGGGCCGGGGCTGCAGGCCGCGGCGGGCAAGCTCGCCGAGCAGCGCCGCCGTGCCCTCCTCCACCTCGATGACCAGCAGCTGGCTGGCCCGGGTGAAGCTGTCGACGGTGTCGGCGCGCAGCAGCCGGCCCGCTTCGATCGCGACCAGGTGGTCGCAGATGCGCTCGATCTCGCCGAGCAGGTGCGAGGCGACCAGAATCGAGATGCCGAACTCCTCGCCGATCCGCTCGATGAGCTCGAGCATCGCGTTCCTGCCCGCCGGGTCGAGCCCGTTGGTCGGCTCGTCGAGCAGCAGCAGCCTGGGGTCCCCGGCAAGCGCCTGGGCCAGCTTCACCCGCTGCTTCATGCCGGTGGAGTAGGTGCCGACCAGCCGGTACCGCTCCTCGTGCAGGCCGACGTGCCGCAGCGCCTCCGCGGCGCGCTCCCTGGCCGCCGTGGCGGGCAGGCCGGACATCCGGCCCATGTGGGTGACGAATTCGGTCGCCGAGATGTCCGTCGGCAGGCAGTCATGCTCGGGCATGTAGCCGACGAGCTGGCGGATCTGCTCGCCGTCCTTGACGCTGTCATGGCCAAGCACCTTCGCCATGCCCTGGGTGGGCGTGACCAGGCCGAGCAGGATCTTGATCAGCGTCGACTTTCCTGCGCCGTTGGCGCCGATCAGCCCGGTGACCCCGGGCGCGACGTGTACGGTGAGACCGCTGAGCGCGGTGACCGCGCCCGGATACACCTTGGTCAGCGCGGTCGTCTCGATGACAGGGCGCGCCGATGTCGAGGGTTCCATGTGCCCTAGGGTGCCAGGTCCGCCGCCGCGACGGCGTCCCCCTGGACGGTGAGATATGGCAGTGTCGCCGGCGGGCCGTGCCAGCTTCGCGGGCTACGCCTGCAGGATGAGGCGCCGCGGGCGACGCCGCCCGGATCGGGTGCCGCCGCCTTGACGGCAGCGAGCGGGCAGGGCGATGCCCGGAAGCGACATCCGCCGCGCGAGCCGCAGCGACGTGACAACGCTGTCGCAGATTCGGAGGGCCTGTGTCCGCCGACTACCGGGCCACCGGGCCAGAACGCAGCGAGCACAGCCCCGCCGCCCGCGCGGCGGGCTGATCGCCGTCGCCGAGGACCTGGCCGGTGAGTTCTCGCTGCGCCCGCTGCTCGAGCGCATCCTGCTGCGCTACACCGAGCTGCTCGGCTGCACCGCCGGCTCGATCTGCAGCGTCGACGAGGCGGCCGGGACGTACCGCAAGGAAGCGGACATCGGGGTGCTGGTTCGACAGGTACGCGCGGGCACGGTCGGTCCGGCTGGGCCTGCTGCACGAGCCCGAGTCGGTGACATTGCTCGTGCAGGACGACGGCGAAGGGTTCGATCCCACCGCCGGGTGGCAGGGCGACCGCTTCGGGCTGCGCGATCTCAGCGAGCGGGTGCGCCGGATGGGCGCGACGATCGAGGTCGACTCGCTGGCCGGCTGGGGCACCCGGATTCGCGCGCGCTTCCCCTACCGGCAGCCCGGCGAGCTGCGGACTCCGCGGCTGCGGGTGCTCATCGCCGCCAGGCGGCCGCTGCTGCGCGCTGGGATCGTCAGGCTGCTGTCCAGCGCCGAGCCAGGGATCGAGGTGGCCGACGAGGTGGCGACCATCGAGGAGGCGCTGACCGCCTGCCGGGAACTGCGGCCGGACGTGGCGCTCGCGGACCTCGGCCCGGACGTTCTGAGCCCGGGTGCGGGGTCGGCCCGCCGCCCCCCGCACCCGGTACGCACCACGGGCTACGCCTGCAGGATGAGGCACCATCGGCGTGGCGAGGCTACCGTAGGTGTGTGTCCACTGAACGCGACATGTCTTACCCGCGCCGCGCGCCCGGCCCGCTGCCGCCGTACCCGCCCGGTGGTGCGGGGCCCGGCGCGGCCGGCCCGGCCCGGCCGCCGCGCCCGCCGCGCCCGCCGCTGACCAAGCGGCTGCGGACGGTCCACTGGATCGTGATCGATTTCGTCGTCGCCGCGGTGGCCGCGCTCTGCGACCTGCTCGTCTTCGCCCGCCCGGCCGGCCCCGGCCACACCGGGCTGCTTGGCGCCCTGCTGCTTGCGGCAGTCGTGTTCCTCGCGATCGGGCTGCGCCGGCGCGGTCCTGTCGTCGCCTACGGCGCTCTTATCATCATGGCCGTCGTCGTGGCCGGCGCGGCGCCCGGCACCTCGGCGCTGATCTTCCTGGCCGCGGCGTACGTGCTGTACCTCGTGACCACCACGACCAACAAGCAGACGGGCGCCGCCGCGATGGCGGTGGGCCTGGGCGCCATCGGCCTGCTCACGGTCGCCGATCAGAATTTCCGGCAGGGCGGCGAGGGCGTCTTTGTCCCGGTCGCGTTCGCCCTGGTCATCGCCTGGATAACCGGGTATTCGGTCCGTCAGCGGCGGCTGTATGCCGACGCGCTCCAGTATCAGGCCGCGAGCAGCGCGGTCGCGGAGGAGCGACTGCGCATCGCCCGTGAGCTGCACGACGTCGTGGCGCACAGCATGAGCGTGATCGCCGTGCAGGCCGGCTACGGCCAGTACGTCATCGACAGCAGCCCGGACGACGCGCGGGACGCCCTCGGCGCCATCCAGGCCACCAGCAGGGACGCGCTCGAGGAAATGCGCCGGATGCTCGGGGTGCTCCGCCAGCAGGACGTCGCGCCCGGCCCTGGCGCGGCCAGCCGCGCGCCGCTCGCGCCCGCGCCTGGCCTGTCCGACCTCGACAGGCTCATCCAGCGCACCCGAGGGGCGGGGGTCCACGTCGACCTGGAGTACTTCGGGCTCGTCCGCGCGGTGCCCGCGGGCGTCGACCTGTCGGCGTACCGGATCGTCCAGGAGGCGCTCACCAACGTGGTCAGGCACGCTGGCGGCGGCGCCCGCTGCCGCGTCAGCCTGCGCTACGGGCAGACGGCCATGCACATCCGGGTGACCGACGACGGCGGCCGCTCCCAGGTGCTCACCCCGGCCGCCGGGAGCGCCCCGTCCGGCGCCGGGCACGGCATCATCGGCATGCGCGAACGGGCGAACCTGTGTGGCGGTGAGTTCACCGCCGGGCCGCTCCCTGACGGCGGTTTCCAGGTGACCGCCACGCTCCCGCTGCTCACCGGCCCGGCGGGCGCCGGCCCGGCCGACTATCACGGCGACGCGGACGCGGCGCCGGCTGGCGCGACCGCCGCGGACGCGCCGTCCGGCGCCGGCCTGGTGAG
>NZ_JASIAL010000022.1:0-4627 GCF_030042015.1 Trebonia sp.
CGATGCTCGAGCTCCCGGCGGGCCCGCGCTCCGACGCCGCGCCCGCCCCCGGCGCCGACATCGGCCCCGCCTCCGCGCCCGCCCCCGTCTTCGACGCCGACAAGACGCCCGGCCGCATTCTCCACATCGTCACCGACGCGCTGCCGAGCACAAGCGCCGGCTACACGGTCCGCACCCAGGAGATCGCGGTCGCCCAGCGCGGCGCGGGAATGGACCCGCACGTCGTGACCCGGATCGGCTTCCCCGTCACGGCCGGGACGATCGACGGCAGGCGCCTGGTGACCGTCGACGGCGTCCCGTACCACCGGCTGCTGCCGTGGATCATGCCGGGCAGGGCGGACACCGTCGCGAGTCAGGGCCGCAGCCGAGCCGCGACCCTCGTGCGGCGCCTCAGCCCGGCGGTGCTGCACGCCGCGAGCAACTACGCCAACGCGCTCACCGCGCTGGCGCTGCGCGACACCACGGGCCTGCCGGTCGTCTACGAGGTCCGCGGGTTCTGGGAGGACACCTGGCTGTCCAGGCACGCGGCGGCCGACGGCCTGCGGGCAAGCGAACGGTACCGGCGCAGCCGCGCCCTGGAGACCCACTGCATGCAGGCGGCGGACCTGGTGGTGACGCTCGGCGAGGCGATGCGCGCGGAGATCATCGCCCGCGGGGTCGGCGACGGCAAGGTCATCATCGTCCCGAACGCGGTCAGCGCCGAATTCCTGCAGCCCCTGCCCGACGACCACGGCAAGCTCAGGCGCGAGCTCGGCATCAAGCCGGGCGAGCACGTCGTCGGCCTGGTGTCCAGCCTGGTCGCGCACGAGGGCATCGGCACGCTGCTCGAGGCGGTCGCGATCCTGGGCGCCCGCGGCTACCGCACCAGGGCGCTCATCGTCGGCGACGGCCCCGAGCGCGCGGCCCTCCAGCGCCAGGCCGCGGCACTCGGCCTTGACGCCATTTTCACCGGCAGGGTGCCGCTGGCAAGAGTCCGTGATTATCACGCCGTCCTTGATGTCTTCGTCGTCCCCCGCACCCGGGACCGAGTATGCCAGCTTGTCACGCCGCTGAAGCCAGTCGAGGCGATGGCGAGCGGCCTGGCCGTCGTCGTCAGCGCGGTGAGCGCGCTGACGGAGATAGTCAACGATAAGGTAACCGGAATCCATGCGCCGCCGCAGGACGCCGGGGCGCTCGCCGACCGCCTGCAGCTGCTGCTGTCCAGCCCGGAGCTGCGAAAGAAGCTCGGCGACGCCGCCAGGGAGTGGGTCGCCCGCGACCGGACCTGGGAACACAACGCCGCAAGGTACCGCGACGCCTACGCGCGCCTCGGCGCGCTTTAGCTACCTTGTAATGGTCTGTGCCAACAGGGAAGAGGGGCGGTTACGTGGCCGGCTACCGGAACGTCGTCATCATCGGGCTCGGCTACGTGGGCCTGCCGCTGGCCCAGGAGGCTGTCCGCGCGGGGCTGCACGTCACCGGGCTGGACGTCAAGCGGGCCACGGTCGACGGGCTCAACGGCGGCCGGACCCACGTCGACGACCTCACCGACGCCGACATCGCCGCGATGGTGGCGGGCGGGTTCCGCGCCACCACGGACGTCAGCGCCTGCGGCGACCCCGACGTCATCGTGATCTGCGTGCCGACGCCGCTGTCGGAGTCCGACGGCCCGGACCTGACCGCCGTCCGCGCCGCCACCGAGACCGCCGGGAAGCTCCTGAAGGCCGGCACCCTCGTCGTCCTTGAGTCAACGACGTACCCGGGCACCACCGATGAGGTCATCCGCCCGATGCTGGAGAAGGCGTCGGGGCTGACCGCGGGCATCGGCTTCCACCTCGCGTTCTCGCCGGAGCGCATCGACCCGGGCAACCCCGTCTACGGCTTCCGCAACACCCCGAAGATCGTCGGCGGCGTCACCGCGGCCTGCACGGAAGCCGCCGCCGCCTTCTATGCACATACGTGCGACACAGTGGTCAGGGCTAAGTCCGCGCGCGAGGCCGAGATGGCCAAGCTGCTTGAGAACACCTACAGGCACGTGAACATCGCGCTGGTCAACGAGATGGCGATCTTCTGCCACGAGCTCGGCGTGGACCTGTGGGACGCGATCAGGTGCGCGCAGACCAAGCCGTTCGGCTTCCAGCCGTTCTACCCGGGCCCTGGCGTCGGCGGCCACTGCATCCCGATCGACCCGAACTACCTCAGCTACAAGGTCCGCACCGAGCTCAGCTACCCGTTCCGCTTCGTCGAACTGGCGCAGGAGATCAACACCAGGATGCCCGGCTACGTGGTGGACCGCGCGGCCGAGCTGCTGAACACCGACGCCAAGCCGCTCAACGGCGCGAAGGTGCTGCTGCTCGGCGTCACCTACAAGCAGGACGTCGCCGACCAGCGCGAGTCCCCGGCCCGGCCGATCGCGCGCAAGCTCCTGCAGCGCGGCGCGGAGCTCAGCTTCCACGACCCGTTCGTGCGCAGCTGGCAGGTGGACGGCCGCGACATCCCGCGCGCCGCCGCCCCGACCGCCCCGGCCGACCTGACGATCTTGCTGCAGGCGCACGGCGGCTACGACCTGGCCGACATCGCGGCGCACGCGCACCTGCTGTTCGACACCCGCGGCAAGTCCTCCGGCGACCGCGTGTCCCGCCTGTGATGCACGTCGTCGTCTGCACCGTGGTGCACCATCCGGCGGACGCGCGGATCTACTTCCGCCAGATCAGCGCGCTGCTCGACGCCGGGCACCGGGTGACCTACATCGCGCCCCTCACCCACGATCAAAACCATATTTTCCCCGAACGATCCGTGGCGTCTCTCACCGCCGTCGCCATTCCCCGCGCGGTGGGACGCCGCCGCCTGCGCGCGCTGCGCGCCGCCCGCGCGGCCATGGCCGCGCACGCGCCGGACGCGGACCTGCTCCTCGTCCACGACCCAGAACTGCTGCTCGTCCTCCCGCCCCGCGGCAAGCGCCCGCCGACGGTCTGGGACGTGCACGAGGACACCGCCGCAGCGCTGACGACGAAGGCCTGGCTGCCCCGCTTCCTGCGCCCGGCCGCCGCCGGGGGCGTGACGTTCGCCGAGCGCCTCGCCGAGCGCCGCCTGCACCTGATCCTCGCCGAGCACGGCTACAACGCCCGCTTCAGGCGAACCCACCCCGTCGTGCCCAACACCACGTACGTCCCCGAGACCGCCGCCCCGCCCGGCGGCCCGCGCCGGGTCATCTACATCGGCCACCTGTCCCCGGACCGGGGCAGTGCCGAAATCGTGTCGCTGGCCCGCATGCTGGCCCCGCACGGCATCGCGGTGGAGCTGGTCGGCCCCGCCGACCCGGCGGCCCGCGCCCACATCGAGGCCGCGGGGGACCTCGTGCACTGGCACGGCTTCGTGCCCAACGAGCAGGCGCTTGCGATGGCCGAGGGCGCCCTGGCCGGCCTGTCGCTGCTGCACGACGAGCCGAACTTCGTTCACTCGATGCCCACCAAGGTCGTCGAGTACATGGCCCGCGGCGTCCCGGTGATCACCACGCCGCTGCCGCTGGCCGTGGCTCTCGTCCGTACCGCCGAATGCGGCTTCGTCGTCCCGTTCGGCGACGTCGCGGCCGCGTGCGAGGCGGTCCTGACGCTGGACCGCGACCCCGGCCTGCGCCTGAAGATGGGCGCCCGCGGCCACGACGCCGCCAGGCAGTCACTCGGCTGGCCCGCCGACGCCCGCGCCTTCGTCGCCAAGCTGGAGTCCTGGGCCCGCGCGTTATGCCCGGTCAGCCCGCATGAGGCGGCGAATCGCCGCACCCGCCGTGCAGCCAGCTGAGCAGGCCGGGCGGCGCCAGCTTGGCCGCCCGGGCGTGGTAGGCGGCCAGGTCCTCGTCGCCGAGGACCTCGCGTCCCGCGCCTGAGCTGCCACGGCGGAAGAACGCGGCGTTGCTCTTGAAGATCCCGGTGGTCGGCACGAGCATGTCCGCGCTGCCGCGCATGCTTGCGAACGTGGCCGCGCCGGCGAGCGCGGGCCAGACCCGATCGGGGACCGCTATCGCGAGCCGGCCGGCCAGCGCGCGCATCTGGCCCTCCAGGTCGGCGGACAGGTCGTCGTAGTGCACGAGCAGCACGTTCGGCTCGCCGCGCCTGGCCCACGCGTCGGACAGGTGCCACATGACCCCGGGCAGCGAGTCCGGCTGCGCGCGGGGATCGTCGTCCGAGGCGACCCAGCCGAGCAGCCAGTCGCGCAGCGGCTTGCGCGGCCGTGCCGGGCCGGCGGGCTCGGGCCGGCCGGTCAGCTGCCGTACCCGCGCGCGGTCGATGTTCTCGCCCTGGTGGTAGAGCGACACGGCCATGTCGAGCGGATGGCGGCCGGTCACGATGTAGGTGGCGCGGGGGTCGAGCGGGATCCCGTCAAGCGGAGTGTGCGTCTTGATGAACCGGCGGTGTTCTTGCGCGGCAAGCCGGGCATAGATCTCCTCGCGCGGCACGATCAGGTGATCGAGCCACGGGGACAGCTGCGCGAGCGGAGCCGGGAGCCGCGGCGTCTGGAAGATCAGCAGCGCGCAGATCATCTGCACCCACGTCGTCCCGGTCTTGGACCGGGTGCTGATCACGATGTCGCCGGCCCGGAACGGGAATCCGAGCCACCGGGCGCTGTCCTCTTCGGGCGATCGGTAACGGAA
>NZ_JASIAL010000131.1:0-6469 GCF_030042015.1 Trebonia sp.
CCCGGCCGGGCGCCGCTACGCGTCAACGCTCAGCGAGGAGAATGCCCGGAGCGTTCGGCGGAAAAGTCTTGATCTTAGCTCTTGCGGCCCACGCCGGCCAGGGTCCAGGAGCCGGCGGCGTCGAGCTGTGCGTCCGGGGACTGTTCCCGCCACCGCGTCACGGTCGTCAGCCCTGGCTCGACCAGGTCGAGCCCGTCGAAGAACCGCAGGATCTCGTCGCGGCTGCGGTACTTCATCGGCGTGGCGGATTTCGCGAAGACCTCTTCTTTCTTCGCGACGATATCGGCGGGATGGCCCTCGCGGGTGAGATGGGACAGGATCACGTAGCTGCCAGGCACCAGCCGCCGCACGAATTCCCCGACGATCCCGGCCGGGTCGTCGGCGTCCGGGATCCCGTGCAGGACGGCCACGAACAGAACGGCCGCGGGCTGCGAGAAGTCGATCAGCCGCTGCGTTTGGGGGTGCTCGAGGATCCCGCCGGTGTCCCGGATGTCCTCGCCGATGATCGCGAGGCCAGGGTCGCTCCCGGGAAGCAGCGCCCGGGCATGGGCGAGCACGACGGGGTCCGAATCGACGTAGACGACGCGTGCGTCGGGCCGGACCAGCCTGGCCACTTCGTGTGTACTGCCCTGGCTGGGCAGGCCGGCGCCAAGGTCGACGAACTGCCCGATGCCCTGCTCCGCGGCGAAGCGCACCGCCTTGCCGAGGAACTGCCGGTTGGCCCTGGGGACGTACGCGTTCTCCGGGGCGAGCCGGAACAGGTTCTGGACCGCTTCCCGGTCTGAGGCGAAGTTGTCCTTCCCGCCCAGGGCGTAGTCGTACATCCGCGCCATGTTGGGCGTGCGAATGTCGACGTCCGGCGGTGCCTTCTCGTCTTCGGCCATGACCGCGTCCTTTGAGTGAGAAGCCTCCTGCAAGCCGTCACAAACCATACCGAATATCGCGCGCCGTCGGGACACTCGCGGTCCCCTCTCGTTCATGGTCCGAGTGCAATCCCTCTAGCGGCGTGCCGTTTCGCGCTCCCCGCGGACGGCCTGGATCCTGGCGTTGGTGAAGCAGGTCCAGATGGCCAGGTGGAGGTCCAGTCGCTCGCCCGAGAAGGGCGGGATAATGGTGGACGGGCTGATGACCGCGTCGTGGCAGGTGGTGATGGCGCCAGGGGAGCCCTCGGGGAGAGGCGGGCTGGCCGGTATCAGCCTGCCGTTCTTCTCGTAGAAGGCGAACCCGCCGCCGGTGGCGGCGATGACGACGCCCTTGTCGTGGACGAGGGAATGGTGACGCCTGCACAGGCAGATGACGTTGGTGAGCTTGGTCTCGCCGCCATTGGACCAGAACACGATGTGGTGCAGGTCAATGCGGCGTGACTCGCAGCCGGGGTAACGGCAGCGGAACCCGTCGCGTTCGCGGGCCGCCCGCCGCAGCGCCGTCGGCGGCCTGCGGGTCCGGCGGCCGACGTTGAGCACGGTGCCGGTGGCGTCGTGGAGCATCGTGCTGATCGTGGCGTTACAGGCGATCATCTGAAGGGTGGCGGGGCTCAGGGCCAGGCCGTCCTCGACGTGACAGCGCATCGGGTAAGCCGGGTGCGTGACCCCGAAGCTGAGCGGGGTCAGGTCGTGCGGCTGCCCGGTCGCCAGGCACGTGGGGAGAGGGCTCCCGCACCCCGTTGGCTGCGTTTCCGCGGAAACGCCGTCATCCCCGCCGTCATCCCCGCTGCCGGTGATCGCGCCGGTGCCAGCATGGATGATCACCTGGTACGTGTCGGGGTTGTCGGCTTCGGCGGCCCGGCCGCTGAGGAACTCACCGCAGATGGCTACGATCGCGTCGGCCATGTCGGCGGCTGCGGTCTGGTCTTTCTGCCAGGGCGGGTTCTGCCCCTGCCAGTCGATCCCGTCCCTAGCGTCCTGCTCGCCTAGCTGCTCCGCCCGGGTCCGCGGCCCGCCGCCATCGGCCGGGTCGTGCGGGTGCTCGACGTCGCTGGTCCAGGCACGGATGGCCTGCAGCACGACAGCGCCCTCAGCGGGGGGCAGCCAGAGCGTGATGCCGATCGCCTTGTCATCGTCGTACCGCCAGGTCAGCTTCCTGCGGCTGATTATCTCCTCCTGCTCACTGCGCGTTACCCTCCGGTGCGCCTGGGCGAACCGCTCCAGCTGGTTCGCTGTCATGGGACGGGCCATGTCCAGGAGGTCACGCTCGGTCTCCTGGGTGGCGATCCGGGTCAGCGCGCGTACCTTCGCGTACGACAGCCGCCCGGCCGCGAAGTCCGCGCGGACCAGCGGGAGGGCGCCAAGCAGTCGCGCCACCCGGACATGCTCGCGGGCGGTACCGGAGGCGATCTGGCACTTCCACGACAGCCAGGCCGCGCACGAGGGCATCTCCCATGAGGCCCAGCCTCTGCGGGCGTCGAAGTCGGCGATCAGTAGCAGGAACTGGCAGGTCGCCGCGGCCAGGTGCCCGGCCAGCTCGCAGATGCGGGCCTCCAGGCGCTCCATTGGCATCGCCATGGTATCGGGGGTGCTAGTCAGCGTATAGCTCATATATTCGATAATAGGGACCGGGTCTGACATTCCCGGCATGGCAGGCGTTTCCGCGGGAACGCCGAACGGCGCCACGGCGGCGTTAGCGGTTGGCTGCTCCGGCGCACGCGCGCAGGAAGCAGAGGTCGCCAGCGGCGTCGGTGCTGTCGATGAACTGGTCGATCGCCCCGGTACGCGCAAGCCGCCTGATTCGCGGGTCGGTGATCGCGTCCCGCAGTGCCGCGGCGAACCGGGCGGCACCGATGACCCGGTAGGGCCGGTCGTGGAAGTACCGTGTCCGGGTGTCCAGCGGGGGAGTGACCCCCAGCCGGTTGTGCAGGGCGGCCACGGCCTCGTAGGCCTCGCGCAGATGCCGCTCGCGGGCAGGCCAGCCGTCGGCGGAGATCGCGGCGCGCAGAGACTGGGTGAGTCCGGCGGTGTCTGGCAGCCGCCCGAAGGCGGTGCCCAGCCATTTGCCGTACGGCGGGTAGCGGCGGTGCATCAGCAGGCAGAGCCGCATCAGATCACGGGTCAGCCGGGCGGTCACGACGACCGAGCCCAGGTCATCACCCGCCTCGGCGCACCGGCCGGGAAAGGGTTCTTCCTGTTCGATGCGCTGCCACTGACAGGCCAGCAGGTACAGCCACACGTCATGCGGATACCACGCGAGGCTGGCGCGGGCGTTGCTCAGCTCGCCGGTCCCGTCGTGAAAGACCTCCCCGGCGGTGAGTTCGGCCAGCCGCTGCGCCGGCGTGGCCAGCCAGTCCAGCAGGGTAACCGCGTGCCGCGGGTCGAACCCGAGCCGCGTGGTCAGCCAGGCGCCCAGGCCGGTGACCTCCACCCGGCGCCGGGCGGCGCCGCCGGGTTCCCTGGTCACCGCGAAGGCCGCCGGGTAGCCGCGAAACGACGCCGGCAGGCGGCTTGCCAGCATGGCCGCGACTGGCGCGGCATGGTCGGCGGCGTCGCCATCGCCAAGGAAGACCTGCAGGCGCGGACCCCAGTCATGATCGGTGGAGCGCTGGGTGTCGAAGCAGAGGACCTCCGATCCCGGGCCGAGCAGCGCGGCCGCGTAGGGCAATTGGGGGAACTGCCCCTGCAGCAGCGGTCGGACCGAAGTCGCATAGAACTCACGGGCAAGCTGGAGGCCGGGGACGAATTCGGGAGCCACGCCCAGCTATCCTGCCGCTTCACGCCGTGCCTGTCGCCGGGATTTCCGCCCGGGCACGGGCCTGCGCCTAGCCCAGGCTGGCCCTGGACGGCTGGGGGAGTGGCGGGCGGAGGGCCTGCGCTCTCAGTGATGGAACAGGCGCAGGCCAGTTTGAACGTGGGCGATGCCGTGGGCGGCCGCGCTGTCGGCGACTTCGCCCGTTCGGGCTGACCCGCCGGGTTCCACGATCGTGCTGACCCCCGCGGCCGCGGCGTGCTCGACGTTGTCGCGGAAAGGCAGATAACCGTCGGAGGTCATCGTGACGCCGCTGAGCGTGGCGACCCACTCGCCCCGCCAGGCCGCGTCTTCGTAGCGGCTGCGGGCCTCGGTGCCGAACAGGAACTCAAAATCTCTCAGCTGTGCCGGCGTCATCTCCTGGCCGGCGAATCTGACCTGCCAGTTGAGACGGTCCTGCCGGCCCATGCCTTCGGCGTCGGGCAGATGTTCGGTGAACGGGTGCCTGCGCAGCCACCATGTGCGCGCCTTGGCGCCCGCGAGCCGCACGCAGTCAACGCGGTTCTGCTGCCCGGCGGCGATCCCGATGGCGGCTCCGTCCCGGACGAGGGCCACCGAGTTCGACTGGGTATACCGCACGATCGCCAGCCCGAGTAGCGCGTCGGTCCGGGTCGTCTCCTCCAGCCCGGCGTCGCCGGGCAGCACCGTGGCGACCGGCACGGCGTCCCGATCCTGCTCGATCGTGACGCCGAGGACGTCGCGTCGTTCAGTGGCGGGCGGCACTCGCCCGGGGTCGGCTTCGAGGATGAGGAACCGGCCGCCGCGCTTGGACGCGAGGACCCCGACCGTACCCGGCTCGAATCCGGGCGCGATGACCGCGTCGCAGATGACCGCGCGCAAGAACTCCGCGGTGGCCAGGTCAACTGGCCGCGACAGTGCGACCGCGTCTCCGAACGACGACCTCGGATCCGCGTCGCGCGCCCGGACGTATGCCGACAGCACGGCCTCGTCCTCGGCTTGGCCCACTCGCCAGCTTCGCGCCGCCGTCGCATCGACGGCGCCGGCGAGCGCCGCTCCGGCCGGTGAGACATGCTTGAACGACGCGGCCGCAGGCCTGCCCGTTGCGCGGTCGGCTTCGCGAACGAGCGCAAGAGCGTTCAGTGCGTCGAGATAGTTGATCATCGACGGTTCGCCGTTGATCACCCGCGGGCCGTGACCCGCGACGACCGAGGCGGACTGGTGCGGGTTCATCCCATAGCGCATCGGCCTGTCCCTCCGGTTGCCACCGAAAGGACACCCAGGCGGTCGATGCCACTCGTTCGCTCCACGCCGGTTACATCCGGCTACGCCAGTCGCGACATCTACGGTACCGTCACGGACCCATGGCGAGCTGCTTGATGCGCTTCGCGGTAATCTGGCGCAACGCCCAATGCCGTCGGCAGGAGCCAGCTGGGGGAGCACGCGGTCTATCCCGGCACTTTCGACCCCATCACGCCCGGGCATCTCGACATCGTCGAGCGGGCACGGCATCTTTTGCGCGGATCACCGTGCTCGTGGCTGTCAATGCCGATAAGCAGTCGGCCAGCACCCCATCGGAACGGGCGATCCAGCTGCGCCGGAGACTTCCCGCAGACTGGGACAACGTCTCGGTCGCCGCATGGGCCGGGCTGACCGTCGCGTTCTGTCGGCAGCATGGCGCCGGGGTGATCATCCGGGGTGTGCGCAACCGATCCGATTTGCTCGATGAATATCAGCTGGCGGTCATGAACCAGGCCCTTGGCATCACCACGCTGCTGCTGCCCGCCAAACCCGAGCTTGCGGGCATGTCATCGACGGTCCTGAGGCCGTCGATCGGACGTCAGGCGGGGGAGCCGAGGCCGCGGAGCACCGCCAGTTCCACCGGGGAGTAGGCGCCGTCCGCGCGACGCAGCTCAAGCGGCGCGACGGGGATGAGGGGTGGCTGGGCCATAAACCTGGGCTCCCGCCCCCGGTGCGGCTGCGCGGCATGGATCAGGAACGGATGGCACAGGTATACGTCCCCGGGGTGACCGGTGGCCAGGGCCAGCTCGCGGTCCGGTGAGTCCAGCTTCCCTGCCGCGTCCATGGCCGCGCACGCGGCGCCGAAGCTCATGCCCCGGTCACCCGCCGCTACGAGGAACGGCGGCACGTCCAAGTGGGAGCCGACCTTGATCCGGGTCGGCGCATCATCGGGGCCGGTGTCGGAGAACAGGAACAGCATCAGCAGGGCCCGGCCCTTAGACCGCAGGTTCAGCCAGTACCCCTGTTCGCCCTCGACCGTGTAGCTGCCCTCCATGTGCCACACGGCGTCGCCGGGATCGTCCGGGTGCGGAAACCGGATCGGGAACGTGCCGAGGCCGTCGCGCGGGAGCCACCGGCCGACCCCGGCGAGCTGATCGAACGCCTCGTGCAGCGCGGGCGTGTTCGCCGCGGCGTTGAGCAGTTCGCCCCCGTAGCCGGCGAGCCGGACGAGGGGCCTCGTCCAGGTGGCCCGGTCATCGGGGTCAAGGCCGGTTTCCCGCCACAAGAACGCCCGGCACTCGTCGGCGAGAGCTCGTGGGAACGCCTCGGGAACGTAGACGAACCCGTCGCTAACGAACCGGTCGGCCTCCCGCGCTGTCAGCACGCTCGCGATTCTTCTTGGCATCCATTACCCAGGCAACTGAATTACGTGGCCCGCCACCCTGGCCGTCCAGCAGCCCGCATCACCCGCCTCATCGGGCGTGCGCATGAGAACGGTCCCTAGGATCCCCACCACAAGCCGGGCAGAATCTTC
>NZ_JASIAL010000132.1:0-17144 GCF_030042015.1 Trebonia sp.
GCACGACGGGGCTTACGACCCAGAAGGTGAGACCGGCTGCGGGAGCGAAGAAACGGCGGTCCCTGCACGCCGGGAGAAATGGCGGGAAAGCAGAAAAGAAAGACGGGCTGCGCGGGCACTGGGGGGCCCTGGGGCCCTGCCGCATTGCGCTTACCGCTGTCAGCCCCGGATGTACACCGGCGTGCCCGGCGTCGGGACCAGGGTGTAGAAGAACTCGGCGATGTCCATCGGGATGCGCACGCAGCCGTGCGACACCGGCTGCAGCGGCACGTACGTGTCGCCGTGGATCGCGAAGGCGGTGTCGATGAAGAACACAGGGTTGTACATCTCGCCGAGCGGCACCGTGACCCAGCCGGGCATGAACGTGGTGGTGGAGAAATCGCCCGTCGGCGTGATGGCGTAGGCACAGCCGCCGCCGGGCGAGCAGTAGTAGTAGCCGCCGCCGGTCGAGACGTGGCTGATCAGCGCGACCTGGTCGTCGCGGTAGAGGACCAGGACCTCATCCGCCAGGTTGATCTCGATCCGCAGGCTCCCGCCGCCCGGGACGAGCACCGCGGGAAGGCGCGGGTTTGCCAGCGCCTGCCACGTCGCCTGACCCACCTCTCCCGTGGGGGTCAGCCCCTGGACCTCCTGGAACGCCCATACTGCCTCAAGGGTGTCCTGGCCGAACTGGCCGTCTACCTGACCCGGGTAGTAGTCCAGCGCGGCGAGCCGCAGCTGCAGTTCCCTGACGTCGGAGCCGCTCATGCCGAGCGTGAGGACCGGGCTGGACGAAGACGGCGGGGCAGGTGCCGGAGCCGGGGTCTGGACGTGAGTCGGCGCCGGCGCCGGGGAGGCCGGCGCGGAGGGGGAAGCAGAAGTGGCCGACGCGGAAGAACTCGGGACTGGCCTTTGGGCCGATGTGCCGACCGAGCCGCATGAAGCGAGCGCCAGCGCCGGAGTAACCACGGCCACCAGCACCAACAGCCACCACGGGCGTGCCATGATAACCTCCGCACAGCGGCCCGGCTCCCTGGAGGCGCCACCGGCTCAGGCCGCCCACTTCGATACTTCAAGATGGCGCACTTCAGCCGTGAATTGCAGGGCCGAAAGTCGCGGCTGGGCGGCCGTTGGGCCTCCTGCCTGAAGTTCAGCCGCGCCCGCCCGCGCGCCGGTACAGCCACGCGCCGAGCGGCGCGAACACGATGATGATCGCGGCGTACCAGGCGAGCGATTCCCAGATGTAGGTGGCGGCCGGGCCGCCGAGCACGAGCGCCCGACTGCCAGGCCGATCACCGCGTAGACCCAGGACATGGCCAGGCCGAACGCGAGCACCAGGACCAGGCCGGACAGGAAGGGGCCGGCGCCGTTGCGGATCCGGAAGCCGACCGCGAACCCTACCCCGGTCATCAGCGCGACCACGAAGACGTTGCGGGCTAGATCGGCCGGCGTGCGGCCGGCCAGCACCGCGACCCGGGACATCGGCAGCGACCGCAACCGCTCGAGGCAGGCCGGTCTGCAGGTCCGCGGCCAGCCCGATGGCGGTGTTCATGGCGCCGAAGACGGTGACCTGGACGAAGATGCCGGGCATCAGGTAGTCGACGTACGGGAGCCCGGACGGCAGTGTCTTCGCGGCCACCCCGGCGAACACGTACCGGAACAGCACGAGGAACACCAGCGGCTGGATGGTGGAAAATATCAGCAGCCTGGGCGTACGGCGGATGACGTTGAGGTTGAGGTTGCAGCGGCCGGCGGGCCGGCCGCAGCGGAAGCGTCACCACGGTCATGCCGCCCTCGATCACCACGAGCCGGTCAGTCAGCCGGTCCGCCTCCTCCAGGTACTGGGTGGTGAGCACGACGGTGGTCCCGTCGGCGACCAGTTCCCTGATCACCGCCCACAGCTCGTTCCGGCTGGGCAGGTCCAGCCCAGTGGCCGGTTCGTCCAGGAACAGCACCGGCGGCCTGGCCACCAGCGCGGCCGCGACGTCCAGCCGCCGGCGCATCCCGCCCGAGTAGGTCCGGACCGGCCGGGACGCCGCCACCGCCAGGCCGAACCGGGTGAGCAGCTGGTCGGCACAGGGGCGGAACTCGGCCCGGGGCAACTGGGCCAGGCGCCCGATCAGGCGCAGGTTCTCCCGGCCGGTGAGGTGCTCATCGACGGCCGCGCACCGACGGGCCAGCCCGATCTGATGGCGGACCGCGGCGGCATCCCTGACCACTTCCAGCCCGAGCACGGTGGCGGTTCCGTCGTCCGGCCGCAGCAGCGTGGTCAGGATCCTGATCGCGGTGGTCTTGCCTGCACCGTTCGGCCCGAGCAGACCGAACACGGTCCCGGCCGGGACGGCAAACCCGACCCGGTCCAGGGCGGTCACGCTGCCGAAGCGCTTGGTCAGCTGGTCTACCACGATCGCGGTGCCCGCCATGCTCCTGCCTCCGCCTTCGCATCACCCACCGCCGATGATCCGCGGACCGCATGGCTGGTTCCAGGGCCGAATGTCACTCGCCTGGTCGAACCCACCGTATCGTAGGTTAGCGGACCGCCCGGAAGGAGCGCTCCATGAGAAGGGCTGTGGGTAGGGCAGGCGCGGGTGCCGTCGGAACCGGGGATGGCGCGCCCGCACCGCCCGGGCCAGACGATGCGGGCGGCCCGGCGCCCAGGCTCCGGGGCTTGCTGCACGCCGGGGCCTTCCCTGCCGCCGCAGTCGCCGGCGTCGTGCTGGTCGCGCTTGCCCCGACCCCGTCGGCCAGGCTCGCCGCCGCGGTGTACGCCGTCAGCTGCATGGCCCTGTTCGGCGTGTCCGCGGCCTACCACCGGTCACCGCTAGCCAGCAGGCGCAGGCTCCTGCTGGCGCGGTTCGACCACGTGAGCATCCTGCTGGTGATCGCCGGCACCTATACCCCGCTGGCGGTGCTCGCGCTGCACGGCCCGATGCGGCTGAGCGTGCTGGCGATCATCTGGGCCGGGACGGCGGCCGGCGCCCTGGTCCGGCTCATCTGGCGATCCACCTGGCGGCCCGCGCCGCGCTGGCTCATCACGTCGCTGTTCATCGCGCTCGGCTGGGTCGCGATCTTGGTCCTGCCACAGCTCCTGCCGACCGCCGGAGCCCTGGTCCTGGCGCTGGTGCTGGCAGGGGGCATCCTGTACAGCCTCGGTGCCGTCGTCTACACGCTGAAGCGGCCCAACCCGTCACCGCATTGGTTCGGGTTCCACGAGGTCTTCCACGCGTTCACGATCGCGGCTTACCTCACCCAGTACGCCGCCGTGTCGCTCGTCGTGTACCGGACGGCCTGATCCCATGCCGAAGGTGACATCCGAGATCGTCACGGATCTGGCACCAAGCGGTGCGCTGCGGGCCGCGATCAACCTGAACAACCCGGTGCTGGCGCAAGGCACCGCCGCCGAGCCTTCTGGCGTCACGGTCGACCTCGCGCGCGAGATCGCCGCCCGGCTCGACGTCCCGGCCGAGCTGACCTGCTTCGGGGCCGCACGCGACTGCTTCGAGGCGGTGACGACGGGACGGGCGGGCATCTGCTTCCTCGGGATCGAGCCCGCGCGCGAGGCCGAGGTAGCCTTCACTGCCCCGTATGTGCTGATCGAAGGCGTGTACGCGGTACCTGACCGGTCGCCGTTGACCACGGTGGACGACGTCGACAGCCCGGGCGTGCGCATCGGCGTCAAGCACGGGTCCGCCTACGACCTGTTCCTGACCCGCACGCTGCGGCACGCGACCGTGGTACGCGGTGCGGAGGGAACGCTGGAGTTCCTCACCCAGAACCTGGAGGCGGCGGCCGGAGTCAGGGAGCCGGTGACCGAGTTCGTCGCGACGCACCCAGGATTCCGGCTCATCAAGGGGCGGTTCATGCAGATCCGGCAAGCCGTCGGCACGGCGAAGACCAAGCGCCCGCAGACCACGCGGTTCCTGCACGACCTGGTCGAGGAACTGAAGGCAAGCGGTTTCGTCGCCGATTCCCTGCGCCGCTCCGGCCAGTCCGCCGCCGTCGCCCCGCCCGCGTAGCCGAGTTGCCTTCGGCGACTGCGGCGGGAGATTTCGCAGGACAGTCGGCACGGTTCGTTCGGGATAACAGGGGACGGCAGGGCGGACGGCGGGTCAGCGACTCGCGAACGGGCGGACGGGCGGACGGCAGCGGTGCATCGCCGGACCGCTGCCGTCCATGCCGGGGAATTACTTCTTCTTCCCTTTCTTGCTCTTCTTGCTCTTCTTGGCCACCCGTCTCACCCCACTTCCCGACCCAGGCAGGTCAACGAGATGTTGACCAGACGTCAACATATCATTGACCGGTGCCAGTTGTCGACTACGCTGTGATCGTGGCCTCCAAGAGTCCTGTCAAGCGGATCGTTGCCGCACTCGGCGCTCTTGACGTCGCCGGCGGGCCGATCGGCCGGCTCGACGCCGCCCGGCGCCTGCGAGAAGCGGCCGAGCAGCTGGAGGCTGCCCAGGTCGAGGCCGCACGCAAGGCCGGAGCCACGTGGCTGGAGATCGGCGCGTGCTACGGACTCACCAAGCAAGGTGCCCAGCAACGCTTCCGGGCTGCCCGCAACCAGGCCAGCGCCGTTACTTCGCCTACTTCGCCGTCGAGGAGCAAGAAGGCTGAGCCGGCGGCCTGACCGGCAGGCTCCTGCGGGCGCTGGCGGCTGTTCGGGCCGGACGGGCGGCTGTACTGCGTGGGCGAAGACCACGTCGTGGCTTTCGATTTCCTGACGGGAAGCTTCGCCGGTGCCGTCGTGCGGCTCCCCCGGCTCAACGGGCAGGCGCTGGTGCTCGTGCCCTAGCTCCGCTCACGAGCCGGGGTCTGGGTACGGGGCCGCCAGGGCGTTGAGGAGGCCGTGCAGCGTGTAGTTGACGACGACGTGCGAGCCGCCTTCGGTCAGGTTCCGCGCCTCCCATATCCCGTCGGCGCCGAGGCCGATCTTCCACCCCGGGTGGTCGGCAAGGAACTTGCGGAGCCGGGGTACCTGGTCGGGCTGCTCCCCTGGCGAGGACGGAACCAAGCCGCCGTGCGGTCCCATTCATGCCTCCTTCCGTCTTCCGTGCCGCCGCCTGCCCTGCCGCCGCGCGGGTGACTGGAGGCCCCGCGCGGCGGGCAAGTCCACCGTACCAAGCGGGACCATACTGGTCCATACATTTCTATTCATGTCCATAGGCGTTCCTGGGTACCCTCTGGTGAACCATGTTCCACCAGGTCACGCACGATGAGAGAGTGAGCACGCTTAACCCGGATGCGCCCGAACCGCTGTATGAGCAGCTAGCCACGATCCTGCGGGAGAGGATCAGGACCGGCGAGATCCCGCCGCGGCGCGCGCTGCCGAGCAACCGCAGGCTGACGCTGGACTACGGGGTGGCGCGCGGCACCGCGCTGCACGCCGTCGCGATCCTTGTCGAGGAGGGATGGGCCTACTCGGTGCCGGGCCGCGGCGTGTTCAGCGTCGCGGATAACGACCGCCCCGACAGGCGGTGACTCCGGTAGGGCCCACAGGTCAGTGCGCCAAATGGCGGCTGCCGGAACTTAAGCAATATCCGCCGGAGCCTATCCGGGTGCGCTTGTCAAGAGCAGAATGAGGGGCGTGGATTACGGCATGCAGCAGGCGGTCTGCCCCCGTTGCGGCAGCAGCGCGGATGTGCGCACGATCGGTGAATTGTTCGACATGATGAACAGCGCGCGCGACAATGCCATGCAGGCCCGGCAAAGTCGCCAGCAGGGACCGTATCCGGGTCCCGGTCAGGGCTCTGGCCCGGGTTACACGTTTGCCGGAACGGGTTACTCCGATTACGGCCAGAACGACCAGTACCAGCACCGGCAGCAGTACGAAAACGCTCGCGGCGGGGATTTCGGCCAGGACATCGCCAACGACGTGATGGGCTCGGCATTGGGGTTCCTCGGCAAGGCCATCGGCCGGCGGATGCAGCAGGCGATGGAGACCAGGATGACCCAGGCGCAGCAGCACTCGGAGCAGTCAAGGGCCGAGCAGGCCGCCATCGTCGAGCGTCACCCCGACCTGCGCAGCTGCCTGCGCGACAAGGTCGTCTTCCTCGAAGGCGGCAGCCGCGTCGTGCCGGTCAGCGAGATCCGGTCGCCGGTCACGATGGCACAGGCCGACGCGCTCGTGGACAGGCTCCGCGCTCCCTGACCGGGCTGGCGGCTGACGCGCTTACGGCTGGCCCTGCACGGTGACGTTGTACACGGTCACCTGGTAGGTGCCGGTCGAGTCCGGCGGCAAGCTGGTGAACCAGACCAGCACGTACCGCGCGCTCACCGGCGAGGAGAGCGTCAGCGCCACCGTGCCGCCCGCGTCCGACCTGGACGCGACCGTGGACAGGCTGTCCATGTCCGGCGTGTTCCCAACCAGCAGGTGGACGTCCGCGCCGGGCGAGTCGCCCAGCTCGAGCCGGACGCGCTGGATCGACACGGTCTGCCCCATGTCGAGCAGCAGTCCGGTGCCCGACTGCAGCCCGCCGAACTCCGGCGTCGTGTACCACGCGCTTGCCCACCCGGCCGATCCGCCCCCGGGAAGGACGCGCGACGCGACATCGGGATTGTCGCCGTCCGACGTTCCGTCCGGGCCGAACGCCGCCGCGCTTACCACGGTCAGTTCCTGCGGCGCGGGCGTGGGGGCGGACGCGACAGGGCTCGGCGACGCCGGCCGTGTGGGCGGTCTCGCGGTCGCCGTCGGCTTGCCCGCAGCACGCGGGCTGCCTGACGGCCCGGCAGCGCGGGACGAGGCCGCCTTGCTGGTCAGGGCACCGCTGCTTATCAGGTCGTACCCGGCGAGGAGCACGAAGACGGCGACCAGGCCGATCACGACCGCTCGCCACTTCTTGCCGGGCCGGTTCGGGGTGAAGGACGGCAGCGGACTAGTCCCGCGCGTGCCCGTGACGCCCAACGCCTGCCTCCCGCTTGTCCTGACCTGGTTTCCGCGTCACAGCCTGTCGTATGCACGGCTGCCACGTCCAGCGGACGGTGCGTTTCCGAAGGACGAAAAGTAAGCCTGCGCCGCCCCCGTCCGGGGAGGATCGCGGGAACCCGGTTCGGCGCAGTGACGCAGACATTACCTCATGTAGTTGTCGGTTCGCCCCGACTTCCGCCTAACTCATGCGGAAATCACCCGCTCCGGCACTGTTCTAGATTTTTCCGAACGAGCGCGGCCGGCTCTTTCACGGCCCCCGCTGCGCCAGCAGGTGGCAGGCGATCGCCGCGGCGGCCACCACGTTGAGCGAGTCCACGCCCTTCGCGCGCGCCGCCGGGTGCATCGGGATGCGGACCGCCTGGTCGGCCTCGTGCAGCCAGCGCGCGGACAAGCCGTCGCCTTCTGTGCCGAGCAGCAGCGCGGCCTTGTCGCCCAGGGTCGCCTGCGTGATCGGCGCCGCCTGCTCGTCCGGGGTGAGCGCGAGCACCAGGAAGCCGCTGCCGCGCAGCTCGGCCAGGCCGTCGAACCACTGCGTCATCCGGGCGTACGGGATCGCGAACACCGCGCCCATCGAGACCTTGACCGACCGCCGGTACAACGGGTCGGCGCAGCGGGGCGAGAGCAGGACCGCGTCCACCCCGAGCGCGGCGGCGCACCGGAAGATCGCCCCGACGTTGGCGTGGTCGACGAGGTCCTCAAGGACGACGATCCTGCTGCTTGCCTTGAGGAGCGCAGCGACCGGCGGCAGCTCCGTGCGGCACAGCGCGGCGAGCGCGCCGCGATGCACGCGGTAGCCGGTGAGGCGTTCGGCGACCTCGTCGGGGACCACGTACACGGGGGCGTCCCCGGCGCGGCCGCGGACCAGCGCGTCGCGCAGCGCGGGCAGGTCAGCCAGGCGGCCGCGCCCAAGCAGCACCGAACGCACCGGGTATCCCGCGGCGGCGGCGCGCCCGATGACCTTGGTGCCCTCCGCGATGAACAGGCCGTGCTCGGCCTCCAGGCTGGTGCGCAGGCCGACGTCCGTCAGCCGCGTGTAGTCCGCCAGCCTCGGGTCGTCCGGGCTGGCGATCGAGACGGTGCGCGGCACGCTCCCAGTGTGCCGCACGGGCTCGCGCCCGGCGCTCGCTCACCGGCCGGGATGTTAGCGATGGCCGTACGATCGGTGCATGGCGGACGAGGCCGGGGGGCACCCGCAGGTCACCCGGCGGCAGTGGGACGAGCGGCTGTCGGCCTGGTTCGAGCGGTACGCACACCCACGGTGGGCCGCCACCGAGCCGTATTGGGGCATGTGGTGCATTCCCCAGTCCAAGCTGCCGGTCCTGCCGGCTGACCTGGCCGGGGCCACCGCGGTCGAGCTTGGCTGCGGCAGCGCGTACGTCTCGGCCTGGCTGGCCCGCCGCGGCGCCCGGCCGGTCGGAGTGGACGTCTCGGCCAGGCAGCTGGCCACCGCCCGGCGCCTGCAGGCCGAGTTCGCCTTGCGCTTCCCGCTGGTCCAGGGGGACGCCGAGCGGGTACCGCTGGCCGCCGCCTGCGCCGACCTGGTGATCAGCGAGTACGGCGCATCGCTGTGGTGCGACCCCTACCGGTGGATCCCCGAGGCGGCCCGGCTGCTCCGGCCCGGCGGCCGGCTCGTGTTCATGGCCGAGTCCACGCTGGCGCGCATGTGCCTGCCGGAGCAGGGGCCGGCCACCGAACGGCTGGTGCACGACCTGTTCGGGCTGCACCTGGTGATGCGACGCGGCGAGTCGGGTACCGGCTACCGGCAGTTCACGCTGCCGCACGGGGAATTGATCCGGGTCATGGCCGGCTGCGGCCTCGTCGTGGAGGACCTGATCGAGGTGCGGGTGCCTGATCGAGGTACGGGTGCCGCCGGCAGCGACTTCCCTGAATACCCGGATGAGTGGGTCAGGCGCTGGCCCGCCGAGGAGGTCTGGTTCGCCCGCCGCCGCTGATGAGAACGAGCCGCCAGGCCCGTCGGCCGGCCCTGGTCGCTTCCGTGGCTGCTCGCCGGCGGCCGCTCACTGAGACGTCGTGCTGCCGCCTTCTGGCGTCATGGCATTGCGGCCCGGCGCCGCATTCTGGCCGACGCTGACCGCGGGGCGAGCGGCCGCAGTCTCTGGCATGGGGCCGGGACCCGGCTGGGTGCCGGGCTTGCCCCGCAGCCAGGAGGCGGCCGCGGCGATGAGCATCGCGACGATCGCGAAATCGAACGCCTCGTGCAGCCCGCTGGCGAACGGGGCGGAGATCAGGCTCGGGAAGAAGCCGCGCCCGGTCAGGTACACGACCCGCGCGTGGGGCAGGTGGGAGAGCACGCCGGTTGGTCCAAGCAGGCTGGCGATCGGGTTGTAACCGAGGAAGGCGCCGAACACCGTGGCGGTCGGCGGCAGGTGCGCGACCCGAGCCGCAGCCGCTGCGGGCACCCCCTGCGCGGTCAGGCCGCTGGCCAGGGTCGTCGGCAGATGGGATGCCAGGCCGGTGATGATGAGGGTGAAAAAGATGCCGATCGACAGCACCATCGCCGAGTTCTGCGTGGTAGTGGACATCCCGCCACCCTGGCCGCGCTGATCGGCGGGCAGGCTGTTCATGATCGCGGCCCGGTTCGGGGACGCGAACAGGCCCATCGCCAGCCCGTTGGCCAGCAGCAGCACGGCGAACACAGGGTAGGAGAAGTTGACAGGCAGCACCTCCATCAAGCCGAAGGTCAGTGCCGCGAGCAGCATGCCGCCGGTGGCGAACGGCCGGGCGCCGAAACGGTCCGACAGCCAGCCGGAGGCCGGGCCGGCGATCAGGAACCCGGCGGTGAGCGGGAGCATGTAGATCCCGGCCCACAGCGGGGTCTGGCTGAAGCTGTAACCATGGCGCGGCAGCCAGATGCCCTGCAGCCAGATGATCAAGATGAACATCAGCCCGCCGCGCCCGAGGGCGGCCATCAGGCTGGCCAGGTTACCCGCGGTAAACGCCCTGATCCTGAACAGCGGGATCCGGAACATCGGGGCGGGCACCCTGGTCTCGATCCAGGCGAATAGCCCAAGTAGCGCTACCCCGCCGGCCAGGGCGGCGATCACCAGCGGGTTCGTCCAGCCCATCACGTGCCCGCCGTACGGCTCGATGCCGTACACGATCGCTACCAGGACGGCGACCAGCCCGACGGCGAAGGTCAGGTTGCCCAGCCAGTCGATGCGCGCAGGGGTGCGGATGCCGCGGTCCCTGAGGTTGATGTAGCCCCAGATAGTCCCGGCCACGCCGACCGGCACCGACACCCAGAACACCAGCCGCCAGTCCACCGGCGCAAGCACGCCGCCGAGCACCAGGCCGATGAACGACCCGGCGATGGCGGCCACCGCGTTGATGCCAAGCGCGAGGCCGCGCTGGGTGCGCGGGAACGCATCGGTGATAATCGCGCCCGAGTTGGCCATGATCAGCGCGCCGCCGACGCCCTGGAACACCCGCATCACGATCATGTAGACGGCCGCGGCCGGGCCGTGCATCCAGGTGACCGACAGCAGGATCGAGAACACCGTGAAGACGACGTAGCCGATGTTGTACATGCGGACCCGGCCGAACATGTCGCCCAGGCGGCCGAAGCTGACAACCAGCACGGCGGTCACCAGCATGTAACCCATCAGCATCCACAGGAAATAGCTGGTGTTGCCCGGGGTAAGCGGATCCAGCTGGATGCCGCGGAAGATGTCCGGCAGCGAGATCAGCACGATCGACGCGTCGATCGTGGCCATCAGCACCCCGAGCGTGGTGTTGGACAGCACCGACCACTTGCCCCGGTACGGGTCAGCGTCCTGGACCGTCACCAGGCCGCCCTCACCGGTTCCAGTGCGGCCGCTGGCGGCGCTGGCTCGGCACGACCTCTCCCTGGGCACGAAGACACCTGAACACTGTAACAGTTAGGAAAGCTAAGTAACTTACCGGCCTGATCTCGGCCCTTGCGGGGCTGGCGGACGGACGGGGACGTCACGAGGCGCTGACTCCGAGGTCGTCGCAGTGCCCGGCGGCGAGCCGCTCCCACTGCGGAGTGGGGCGCCCGTTGATGCGCCACTGCTCGCCGGTGTTCCGCCAGAACTGAGGCCAGCCGGGCGGGGACTCCTCGAAGGTCTCCTGACGGCCGTACACGGTCATGTCGAGCAGGCCGTACACAGACCCCATGGCCTCCGTGGCCCGGCCGGTGGCCCAGTAGGTCTCGAACACCCTGTCGCCGTCACGCAGGTAGCAGACGATCATGCCGAACCAGCGCCCGGCGAGCAGCGCATCCCTGGAGGGCTCCACTGAGTACCAGGGCATGGGATAACCCATGAACTCGCGGTAGCGGGCACTCTCCTCGTACGGTCCCTCGGAGAAGGTGGCGAACGTGACGTCACGCGAGTGCAGGTAGGACAGGTCGCTGACCTGCCCGTTGCAGAACGTGCACCCGGGGCACTGGTCCCGCGCGGGCTTGCCGGCATGCCACATGTGGTAGTACACGATCAGCTGGCGGCGGCCCTCGAACACCTCTGCCAGCGGGACCTGGCCATGCTCGCCGGTCACCGGGATCGAGGGATCGACCTCGACCATCGGCAGCCGCCGCCGGGCCACGGCGATCGCGTCACCTTCCCTGGTGTGCGCCTTCTCGCGTACCAGCAGGTCGTCCAGCTGCGCCTGCCAGGTGGCCCGGTCGGTCACTTCGGGCATCGCCGCGGCACTGTCGGCCACTGGTCCCCGCTCGTTCCACGACTCAGCACTCATGATCGCCTCCGCGCGGGTGGCAGCGCACGCTGTCCACCTACGGAAAATACAGACGGCGAATGGCAGGCGATCTAATCGCAGCCGAGTGTCAGCACGGCATTGGGAGCAGCAGCTCCGATGCGATATGTCCGGTATGCCGGAATCCGGGAACCGGACATTCCGGACAGGCCGATTATCGGGAAAGAAAAGACCAGTCAGGGGTGGCCTTTTCTTTCCCGTTATCCCGGCCGGGTGCCGGGAAGGCAGCGGGAGGGGCTGGCGTGACAGACGGGAATGGGCCGGGACGGCGGCGGGTCACAAGGACCAGAGCGCTTGGGTGGGGGACAGCCGTGCGGCGCGGATGGCGGGCAGCAGCCCGGCGAGGGCGCCGATGAGGAGGGCGGCGCCGAGGCCGCCGGCCCACGCTTCTGGCGGGATGACGATGGCCCAGCCCTTGGCGTGGGCGTAGGCGGCGGTGGCGGCGGCGCCGGCGATGTCCCCGGCGGCGCCGCCGGCCAGGGCGAGCAGGATGGCCTCGGCCAGGAACTGGGTGCGGATCTGGCCCTTGGTGGCGCCAAGCGCGCGGCGCAGCCCGATTTCCTGGCGGCGTTCAAGCACGGAGATGATCATGATGTTGGCCACGCCGACGGCGCCGACCAGCAGCGCGACCGCGCCCAGGCCGAGGAACAGGGTGTTGAACGCGCCGGCGGCGTCGGCCTGGGCGGTGAGGGCCGCCGAGGGCTGCGAGACGGTGACCTCGTAGGGGTATTGCGGGTTGGCCTGGGCGGCGAGCAGGTTGTCGACCGCGGTGGTGGCGGCCGGGGTGTTGACGGTGCGGACGTAGATCTCCGAGGGGTGCCCGTCCAGGCCGAGATACCGCTCGGCCGCGGGGAAGCCGACCAGGACGGAGGTGTCGATCTGCGGGGCCAGGGTGGCGGGGTTCAGGACGCCCACCAGGTAGAACCACATGCCGCCGACCCAGATCCGCTCCCCTGGCCAGATCCGGTCGATGCCCATCAGCTGGGCGGCCTCGGCGCCGAGCACGGCGACCGGCTCGCCGGCGGTGGCGGCGTTGAGGTAGCGGCCCTGGGCGACCGAGGTGCCGGCCGCGGCGGGCAGGCCCAGGCTGGAGGCGGCCACGGTCAGCCCGTCGGTGTCGATCGACGGGACCAGCGGGCTGCGGTAGACGCTCGCGCCGCCGACCGTGGCGGTGTACTGGACGGCGGTGACGCCGGGCAGCTGGCCGATCATGGCGGGGGCGGCGGCGGGCAGTTCGGCGGGCTGGCCAGTCAAGGTGGTCCCGTTGGTGACGGTGAGCAGGTTGGTGCCCAGCCGGCTGATCTCCGCGAGCAGCCCGGCCTGGGAGGAGCCGGCGAGGCCGAGGACGGCCACGATCGCCGCGGTCCCGATCGCGATGCCCAGTGCCGACAGCGCGGCGCGCGGCTTGCGGGTGCGCAACCCCACGCTGGCGAGACCGGCCAGGTCACCCGGGCGGAGCCGGGCCGGAGCCGGGGCGTCCTGGCCCAGCGCGACCGTCATGATCGTCCCTCCCGCGCCTGCCAGCCGCCGACCGCGGCCGGGCCGGTGTCGGTGACGACGCGGCCGTCGAGCATCTCGATGCGGCGCCGCATCCGGGCGGCGATCGCGTGCTCGTGGGTGACCACGATCACCGTGGTGCCGACGTCGTTGAGCTCTTCGAGCAGGGCCAGGATCGACGCGCCGGCGCCGGAGTCCAGGTTGCCGGTCGGCTCGTCGGCCAGCAGCACCGGCGGGCGGCCGACGATCGCCCGGGCGATCGCCACCCGCTGCCGCTCCCCGCCCGACAGCTGGGTCGGCCGGGCGCCGACCCGGTGGCCCAAGCCGACCCGGTCGAGCGCGGCGACCGCCAGGCGGCGGCGCCCGGCGCGCGGCACGCCCGCGTACAGCAGCCCATCGGCCACATTGGCCAGCACGGTCTGGTGCTCGGCGAGGAAGAACTGCTGGAACACGAAGCCGATCCGGGCCGCCCGCAGCGCGGACACCTGCCGGTCGCTCATCCGGGCCGCGTCCAGGCCGGTGACCCGGACGACCCCGCTGCTTGGCCGGTCCAGGGTGCCCATCAGGTGCAGCAGCGTGCTCTTGCCCGACCCGGATGGGCCAACCACCGCGGCCA
The DNA here is from genome assembly GCF_030042015.1 of Trebonia sp. Lineage (GTDB taxonomy): Bacteria > Actinomycetota > Actinomycetes > Streptosporangiales > Streptosporangiaceae > Trebonia. Next base: position 13,770 of record NZ_JASIAL010000132.1, read on the forward strand.
GTTCCCCGGCCGCCACCGCCACGCTCACCCGGTCAAGCGCCCGCACCGGCGGCGGCCCCGGGTACTGCTTCGTCACCCGCTCCAGCTCCAGGACGGCGCTCACGTGGCCGGCACCACGACTTGCTCGCCGGGCGTCAGCGTCCCGCTCACCTGCACCATGCCGGAGTTGTCGTCGAAGATCCCGACCCGCACCGGCACCAGCCGCCTGCTGTTGCCGGCGCCGGCCACCACCTCAACGGCATACCCGGCAGGGGACTGCGCCAGCAGCGCTCCAACCGGCACCGCGAGCACCGGACCGGGACTGCTGGCGGTGGTGATGTACACCGTGACCGGTGCCTGGTCCAGGGTCCCGGCCGCCGACGGGTGCCTCAGCGCGACCGTCACCTGGATCGTCGCGTTACCGGCAGGCCCGGACGCCACGGTGCCGACCGAGGAGATCTTCCCTGGCGTGCTCGCGCCGTCCGGCAGCGTGACCGTCACCGGATCCCCCACGGCCACCTGCGTCTCCTGGGCGGTGCTCAGCGGGATCGTCACCACGTGCCGGTCCGACGTCGCCGCCAGCACCGGGCCGACCGCCGGGCCGCCCAGGCTGCCCAGCAGGTCGCTGACCCGGATCGCCTCCGGCTCGAACACCACCGACCCCAGCGGCAGCGACCCGGGCGGGCTGGAAACCCCTAGCGCCGACTCCATCTGCCGCACCCCGTACGCGGTCTCCCAGGAGAAATAATCCCAGCCAAGCGCGCTGACGTCCGGGCTGCTCGCATAGCCGAGCGTCACCAGGTCATGATTGAGCTGGGCCACATCCGCCCCGGTCAGGCCCTCCTCCAGCGTCCGCCAGGCCGGCACCGCCCCGTACAACAGCACCACCGGGGTGCCGTTATCCACCCGGTACAGCACGTGCCCCTGGCCAATCACCTGCCCCGGCCACGGGAGCGAGGTCAGCGTCCCGCCACCCTTCCCTATTACCGTGTACGACTCCGCATACCCCAAGGTCGCGGTCACCGGCGTGGTCGACGACAGGTCCTCCCGCAGCACAGGCTGGGTCGCCGGCGGCGGCGCCCCCTGCCCGCTCCCTGACGAGCCCCGCGACCCGAACGCCCCCGCCGCCCACGCGACCCCCGCCCCTGCCGCGAGCAGCACGGCCGCGAGCACCACCACGACCGCCCGGCGGCGCCGGCCGCTCATGACGCCGACTGGTGCTTTGACTGAATCGACACCCTCGCCCCCGGCGGCAGCAGGTGCTGGCAGGCAGTCGCCGCGGCCAGGTACTGCGGCGAGTTGACGTTGACGGGGGATGCTTCGCTCTGGCCGGGGCTGGGGAAGTTCGGCACGCCGTGGCCGCGCATGCACTGGACGTACTTCAACAGCAGGGGGAGCGCTTGCGCCTGCTGTTGCTGCTCTTGCTGCTCCACCTGCTCCAGCTGTGAGATAGACGGGCCGCCGGGCAGCAGATGCCGGCAATCGCCATAAGCCGCCTGTGCCTGGCTGCTGTTAATGTCGATTGATGACCCCCCGGCGCCCGCAAGTGACCCGTTCGCTGTCAGGGAGTAGCCCCCGGACGCATTGGGATCGGGGAAGTCCGGCACGCCGTGGCCGCGCATGCACTGCGCGAGGGCAAGCACCTGCGCGTAGTCCGGCGCGCTGGCGGAGGGCGCGGCACTGGTGCCGCACGCCGTGGCCAGCACGGCGACGGCTGCCACGACGGCCAGGGCTGCCGCGCGCCGCAGTCCGCGGCCGCGACCGCAGCCGGTGTTGTCATTCATCGCGGGCCTCCCTGTCGGAGCCGAAGTGGTTCGTCGTGTGCTGTTGTACAGAACGGGGGGTGACGGCACGGTAACGGGAAATGTCACCTGGCTGTCACCTGCGGCCTGCGATCCTGGGGAGCAGGCGGCTGGCATAGCGTGGGCGCGGGAGGCGGCGGGCAGGCGATGCGGGTTCTGGTGACCGAGGACGACGAGGTACTGGCCACGGCGGTGGCGGCCGGGCTGCGCCGGGAGGGGATGGCCGTCGACGTGGCCCTGGACGGCGCCGCGGCGATGGAGCGCCTGGCGGTCAACCGGTACGACGTGCTGGTGCTTGACCGCGACCTGCCCGGCGTGCACGGCGACGACGTCTGCCGCTCCCTTGCCGCGGACAGATCGCAAACCAGGGTGCTGATGCTCACCGCGGCCAGGTCGGTCAGGGACCGGGTCGAGGGCCTCGGGCTGGGCGCCGATGACTACCTGCCCAAGCCGTTTGACTTCGCCGAGCTGATCGCCCGCGTCCGGGCGCTTGGCCGGCGCGCCGCCGCCCCGCTGCCCGCCAGCCTCGAGCACGGCGAGCTGAGCCTGGACCCGGCCCGCCGGGTCGCGGTCCGCGCCGGTCGGCGGCTGCCGCTGACCCCCAAGGAGCTGGCCGTGCTTGAGTGCCTGCTCGCCGCGGACGGGCGGCCGGTCTCCGCTGAGGAGCTGCTGGAACGGGTATGGGACGAAGCGGCCGACCCGTTCACCACCACGGTGAAGACCACCATCGGCCGGCTCCGGGCCAAGCTCGGCGACCCGCCGGTAATCCAGACCGTCCGGGAAAGCGGCTACCGCATCGGAGAACCATAATGCGCACTTCCCGCCCGCGGCTGCCCCGCCGCACCGCCCGGCTGCGCCTTACCGTCCTGTACGGCGCGGCGTTCCTGGCCTGCGGCGCGGCCGTGCTCGCCGTCGTCGCCTACCTGCTCTACGGGCCCGCGACGCACCAGCCGTCCGCCAGCCAGCAGGCAACCTCCGGCTCCGCGGTACTCCACGGCAAATTCCTCGCCGCCGACGTCCGCCAGGCGGGTCGCTACGCGATAGTCCCCGTCCCCATCCCCATCGCCGACATCCAGCGAGAAGGTCGCTACGACGTACTCAACATCGCCATGCCCGTCGCCGCGCTCGGCCAGCCTCAGCAGCTCCCTGTCCTGTCCGCCGCTCAGTTTGCCGAGTTGCTTGCCAAGACGCAGCCGCAGGTCAACTACGACAAGCGGGAGATCCTGATCGTCTGCGCGATCGCGCTGGCCGCGATCGTGGCAGCCGCCGGCTCGATCGGCTGGGTCATCGCCGGCCGGGTGCTGCGCCCGCTGCGCACGATCACCGCCGCCGCCCGGCGGATCGCCGCCAGCAGCCTGCACGAGCGGCTGGCCCTGCACGGGCCGGACGACGAGCTCAAGGAACTCGCCGACACGCTCGACAACCTTTTCGCGCGGCTTGAGGCCTCGTTCGACGCCCAGCGGCGGTTCGCCGCCAACGCCTCGCACGAGCTGCGCACGCCGCTGACCAGGGAACGCGCCCTGCTCCAGGTCACCCTCGCCGACCCGGCCAGCACCGCCGGCACCTGGCGGGCGGTCAGCCGGGAGCTGCTCGC
>NZ_JASIAL010000133.1:0-8245 GCF_030042015.1 Trebonia sp.
CGTATCCGCTCGGGGCGGACGAGCCCGCGCCTGACCGCCTCGACCGCCACGCCGGTGCCCACGCAGAGCGCCACGTCGGTGATCCGGCCGAGCCGCCGCTCGATCGCGATGTACGCGCCGCGGCGCGGGCGTGACTGGAACTCGTGGAACGGGAAGCCATGGTAGGTGTGCACGATGCGCGGCACGCCCGCCCGCCAGGCCGCGAACCGCCCGAGCGTCCCGGCCTTGGCGACATGCGTGTGCACGACGTCGAACGGGCGCCCCCGCAGCAGGGCGGACAGCGCGCGCAGCGCGGCGGCGTCGCTGCGCGGGTCGATGGGCGCGCGCAGCGACGGTTCGATGATCACCTCGAGCCCGGCGTCCCTCGCCTGCGCCACCAGGCGGTCCCCGCTGCCGGTGACGATCGTCGTGGCGAACTCGCGCCGGTCAAGCGCGAGGGCGCCGCGCAGCGCGAGGACCCCGGCGCCGCCTTCCAGCCTGGTGATCAGCGTCGCCACCCGCAGCGGCCCGCTCATCGCGGGTCCCGGCAGCCCCCGGTCGCGCTGGCGACCAGGGCCGGCCAGTAGCTGGGCAGGGCCTGGTACGGGTTGGACCCCGAGCCGTCGGTCACGTAGACATGTCCCGCGCCCCGCTCGGTCGCCAGCCGCAGCGCGTTCGTCACGTCCGCGGCGGGCGTGTCGTAGATCGTGTGGGCGAAGTCGGCGGGCGGGTAGCTCTTGGCCCAGCCGGGCACCACGGCGGCGACGTACTGGGCGTACGTGCCCTCGAACACCATGACGACGTTGCCGATCGACATGTAGGCCTGGTCGGGGTAGACGCCCGGGTTGAGCCAGACCTGCGCGCCCGGATGGGCCTGGTGGATGTAGCTGGCGAGCTGCCGGTAGTACGGGACCTGCTGCGGCTGCCCGGAGACCCGGTCCAGGAAGATGCTGGTCACCCCGTACCACGCCGCGTAGTCGCGCACGTCGGCCTCCACCTGGGCGACCGGGCGCTGCCCGTCGACGGTGGACGAATAGCCGAGAACAGTGATGCCCGCCGCCTGCGCCTGGCGGACAAGGGCCTGGAACCGCGGCTGCGGAGCGGTCCCGGCCCCGACGCCGGTGATGTCGAGGATCATGTCGGCGGGCGGCGGTTTCGCGGCGGCCGCCTGCGCCCAGTACTGCGGCGCGAAGTAGGCGGGCACGACAAGCTGCGCGCAGACGGGGCCCGTGCCGCCGCTTCCCCCGGTGCTGCCGCCGCTGCCTCCGCCGGTGACGATGAGCGTTATCGCCGTCGCCACCACCACCGCCGCGACGCCCGCGACGGCGAGGAATGGCCGGCTCCGCACGCGCATGTCAGCTCTCCATCGGCATCATCACACGTGGTACTCGCCGAGGGTGTACCTGGAAAGGTTCGCCGGGTCGCTGAACCAGTCGATCACCATGGTCAGGCCTTCTGGACGGGTCACCCGCGGCCGCCACCCGGTGCGGCCGCGGAGTTTGGACGCGTCACAGACTAGCCGCATAACTTCTGACTCCTTGGGGCGCAGCCGCTGCGCGTCCTCGACGATATCCGCCCGGACGCCCATGAGCGAGGCGATCTCGGCCGCGAGCTCCCCGATGGCCACGTCGTCGCCGGGCCCGCAGTTGAACACCTCCCCGAGCACCGCCGAGGCGGGCGCGGTCCCCACCGCGAGGAACGCCGCCACGGTGTCGGTGACGTAGCAGAAGTCCCTGGTGGGCGCCAGCGCGCCCAGCTTGACCTGCGGCCTGACCCGCGCGGGGCGGGCCGCCAGCTGGGTGATGATCTGCGGGATGACGGCCCGGGTCGACTGGCGCGGGCCGAACGTGTTGAACGGGCGCAGCGTCACCGCGGGCAGGCCGAAGCTCAGGTGGTAGGACTCCACCAGCTTGTCCGCCGCGATCTTGCTGGCGGCGTACGGGGACTGCGCCTGCAGCGGGTGGGTCTCGCTGATCGGCACGGTGCGCGCGCTCCCGTAGGTCTCGCTCGTCGAGGTGTGCACCAGCCGCGGGGTCTGGCACGCGCGCGCCGCCTCGAGGATGTGCAGCGTGCCCACCGAGTTGTTCTCGACGAACGTCCGCGGCGCGCGGTAGGAGTACGGGACCGACCCGATCGCGGCGAGGTGGTAGACGGCCTCCGCGCCGTCGACGAGCTCGCGGGCCGACGCCGGGTCCCGCACGTCGCCGAAGACGACCTCCACCTCCCGCCGCACCTCCGGCGGCAGCGTGTCGAGCCAGCCGGCCGAGCTCCACATGTTGTACAGCGCCATGGCCTTGACCCGGAATCCGCGCCGCACCAGCTCCTCGGTCAGGTGCGAGCCGATGAACCCCTCGGCCCCGGTGACCGCGACGGTGGTCCGTGTCATCGCGCCCTCCTCTCCCGTTCCTCTCCCGTCGTGACGTTCGCTAGGCATGCCTGACCGCCGCCCCGACGCAGGCCAGCGCGTACGCGCCCACCACGGCGAGCAGCGCGGCGGGCGCCGCCACCTGCACGGCGAGCCCGTGCTCGCGCAGCGCCACCTCGACCGCGAGCACGGTGGCGCAGGCCGCAAGCGGCACCGCGCGCACCTGGATCGCCTGCAGCAGCAGCACGAGGAACAGCGCGGCGCCAAGCAGCAGATATCCGGTGACCGACAGCAGCGCCGCGCCGCCCACGTGCGCCTGGCCGGACAGGACGGCGACGTTGATCGCCAGGCAGATCAGCACCACGGTGGCCGACTCGTACTGGGCCACGGCGGTCAGCAGCAGCCGCCGGGAGCGCCGCCGAAACCAGCGCGGGTCGCCGGTCAGCCGCAGCAGGCCCTGCGCGCCCCGCCGGTACCACGACAGGTTCCACTCCGCCGCGCCCATGCTCAGCGCCAGCGGCACCGACGCGATCAGCGCGCCGACGTTGACGCCGCCATGCCCGGCCGGGCCGGCGACGACGGGAAAGGACAGCAGTCCGGCCGCGACCACGCCGAACGCCGTGGCCGGGGCCGCGCCGCGCAGTTCGGCGGGGATCAGCAGGCGCCCTGGCCGCACCCGAGTGCGGGGCGACCAGGCGAACACGCATGCCAGCAGCGGCGTCGCGGCCAGCGCCGTCCAGGTGAGCGCTTGCAGCCCCGGCGGCCGCCCGAGGAGAAGGAACAGCGCGCTGCCCGCCACCCCGGGCGCGAGCGCCACCGGCAGCCAGCGCTCCGTTCCGGTCACGAGCAGCACGGACGCGCCGAGCATGTACGCTCCCTCGCCGGCGCCGAACGCGATGACAGGCAGCCGGGCGCGCGCGAGCAGCCAGGTGAGCGTCATGACCGCCAGCATGAGCACCAGCCCGGCGGCCAGGCCCGCACGCAGCATCCACCGCGCCTGACCAGGTCCCGCCGTGCCCAGCCGCCGGTAACCCACGCTGGCCAGTCCCTGGCTCAGCCCCCACCCGGCAAGCAGCGCCACGACCAGGGCGGGCAGCACGTGATGCCCGACGAGGAGCGCGGCGGCGGCGGGAAAGCAGACCGCGGGCAGCGCGTAAAGGAGGCCGTGCAGCAGCGTGCGGGCGGCGGGGGCCTGGTCCGGCGCTGGCACGCCGTACGGCCGCCGCGGTACCCGCGCGTACAGCACGCGCGCCAGCGCGAACACGTCGTCGACGCCGTAGTCGCCGCGCGCCGCGCGGTCGCCGACCCCGTCGAACTCCAGCGCGCTCGCGATCTCAAGCGGGTCGACCGCCGACTCGCACACCTCGCTGAAGCGCTCGCACAGCTCCTGCAGGGGGGCGTCGCTCGTTCCGGCCAGCTGGGTCATATCGGCACGTCCGAGCCGACGGGCAGGACCCGGCACCCGCTGCCGAACAGGGTGTACAGCTCGTCGAACGCGCTGACGGCCCGGTCCACCGTGAAGTGCTCGAGCGCGCGGCGCCTGGCGGCGGCGCCGAGGGCCTGGCGGAGGGCGGCATCGCCGAGCAGCCGCAGGCACGCGTCGGCGAGCGCCGCCGGGTCTCGCGGCGGGACCATGACGCCGGCGTCGCCGGCGAGCGCCTCGCCGACGCCGCCGACGTCGGTGGCGACGCAGGCCCGCCCGCAGGCCATCGCCTCGATGAGGGAGTAGGGGAAGCCCTCGCTGACGCTGCACAGCACCACCACCTGGCCGGCCGCGTAGGCGTCGCGGACCTCCCTGACCCTGCCCTCGAACGTGGCGCGGTCGCCGATCCCCAGCTCGGCCGCCAGCCCCCGGCAGCGCTCCAGGTACCCTTCGCGGCCCCGCGGCGGCTCCCCGAACATGCGCAGCCGCGCCTGCGGCAGCCGCCGGGTGACGAGGGCGAACGCGCGCAGCAGCGTCTCCAGGTCCTTGATCGGGTCGACCCGGCCGACCCAGGCGATCGTCGGCACCTCGGGCTCGCTTGTCAGCGCGGGGAAGTCGTCGGGGTTCACGCCGTTGTAGACCGTGCGGATCCGGGCCGCGTCCGCGCCAAGCTGGCTTTCCCAGCGCCTGTTGTAGACGTTGCCCGGGGTGATCACCTCGGCCTCCCGGTAGCCGAGGGCGCACAGCCGGGTGAGAAAACGCAGGAACAGCCCCTTGACCGGCCAGCTGAACTCCGGGCGGCGCAGGTGCAGGTACTGCTCGCGCATGTAGACGCCGTGCTCGGTGACGATCATGGGCACCTGGTGCTGCCATTTGGCGGCGAGCGCGGGCAGCGCGCCAAGGCCGTTGGTCACCGCGTGCACCACGTCGGCGTGCACCGGGGGATGGGACAGCGGGCGGAGCGCGTGCTCGACCAGCTGCATCGCGGTGACCGCGTCGTTCAGCGACGGCGGGGCGGGAGTCTCGTGATCGTCGGCGAGCTGCGTCCACCGTTCCCGCCAGGTGGAGATGAGCAGCCGGACCACCGCCTCGCTTGCGAGGGTGGCGGTCAGGTTCCGCGCCTGCGCGTACTCGAGCAGGTCGCGGAGCACCGTCGCGAAGCGGTCGCCCGCCCCGGCGCCCTTGTCGAGCAGCACGTCGACAAGCGCCTGGACCGGGAGCGGCACCACCCGGCCCCTGGGCAGCCGGGCGCGCAGCGGGACCGGCGGGGGCGGGCCCCACAGCGGGATCGTCATCAGCCGCGACACGTTGGCCGGCAGCTCCCACTGCACCGGCTCGGTGCCGGTGGCCACGAGCGCGACGACCGAGAACTCGTATCCCGACATCGCCCTGATGAGCTGGTCGCACCACACACTGACCCCGCCGAACTGGTGCGGGTACGTGCCCTCCGCGGTCAGCGCCACCTTCATGTCATCGTCTCATCGTCCGGAGAACCTCGGCCCTGGGCGCCGCGTCAGCAGCCGCTCGTACAGGTCGTCGACCCGGCGCGCGGTCGAGGCGATGCCGTAGCGGTCGAACACCGCGCCGTCCGGCTCGCGTGGCTCGTGGCTCGCTCCTGCGGCGAGGGCGTCGCCGAGCGCGGCACGCAGCGCGGCCGCCGTCCCCGGGACCTGGCGTGCCTGCGACGTCGTGACCCCGTGCAGCGCCGGGCACGTGGTGTACAGCACGGGCAGGCCGCTGGCCATGGCCTCGAGCACCGCGATCCCGAACGTCTCCTGGGCCGACGCCGCCACGTACAGGTCGAACGCGGCGAGCATGGCGGCCGTGTCGGCCTGGAACCCGGCGAAGATGACGTGCCTGTCGACGCCGAACCGCTGCGCCGTGGCCCTGAGCGCGGCCAGCTCGTCGCCGCGGCCGACCACGAGCAGCGCGCACCGCTCGCCGAGCAGGGGGGCGGCCGCCTCGATGGTCAGGTCCACCCGCTTGTTCGCGTCGAGGCGGCCGAGGGCGCCGATCACGTAGACGTCAGGACCGATGGCGAACTGCGCGCGGGCCCGCTGCCTCGCGGCCGGGTCGAACGCGAGCGCCGCGGTGTCCAGCCCGTTCGGGATCACCGTGATCTTCCGTGCCGGGACGCCCCAGCGGACGAGACGGTCCCTGACCACGTCGGAGACCGCGATCGTGCCGTCGGAGAACAGTTCGGAGGCCAGGTACAGGCCGCGCACCCCGGTCGTCATCCGGCGCCGCTCGATGTGGGTCTCGCCGATCGAGTGCTCGGTCGTCACCACCACGGGCGTCCGGGCCAGCCGGGCCGCCGGCCTGGCGTAGATCTGCGACCGGTACAGGTGCGCGTGCACGACGTCGTAGCGCCCGGCCGCGATCAGCGACCGCAGCTTCGGCAGCGCCCTGACATCGGTGTTGCGGCGCATCCCGATGTCGCGGACGGTCGTGCCGTCGGCCCGGATGCGCTCGGCGACCGGGCCGGGGTTGTACAGCGTGACCACGTCACAGGCATGCCTGGTGTGCCGCAGCAGCATGGCCAGCTGGGTTTCCGCGCCCCCGGCGTCCAGGCCGGTGATCACGTGCAGCACCTTCATGAGCGTCCTCCTCGCACCGCGATGTCGGCCCGGTACAGCAGCCGCTTGGCGGCCATCCGGGCGGGGTCATCCCGCTGGCCCATGTAGACGCGCGGCAGGGCCATCAGCCCGAGCTGGGCCCACGGCGTGCGGACCGCGCACCCGTACTCGTAGCCCGCGGCGCGGACGGCGCGGCGGGCCGCCGCGTCCATGGACCCGTAGGGATAGGCGAAGCCGCGTATCTCGGCGTCCGCCAGCCTGCTGAGGCTGTCCCTGCTGCCCCTGACCTCGGCCTCGAGCAGCTCGGGGTCCGCGCCCGCCAGGGGCTGGTGCGTGGCGCTGTGCGAGCCGATCTCGATGCCTGCCGCGGCGAGCTCGCCGATCTGCGACCGCGACAGCAGCGGCCAGGGGGTGCCGCGGTCCCAGTCGTTGACCTGGCCGACCCGGCCGGCGATGACGAACACGGTCGCGGTGAACTCGCGGCGCAGCAGCTCGGGAACCGCGTTGGCCAGCACGCTGGCGTACCCGTCGTCGAACGTGATCCCGACGAGCCCGCGGGCCCGGCTCGCGTGCATCGCCGCCACCAGCGTGCCCACCGCCACGCCGCGCAGCCCGCGCCGTCGCAGCCAGCCCATCTGCGCCGCGAACCGGTCCGGCCGGACGGACAGCATGTGGGGGTCGTGGTCGGCCGTGTCCACGGCGTGGTACATCAGGATGAGCGGGACCGAGCCAAGCCCGAGCCGTCCAAGGCCAGTCCCATTGCCCGCGGTCATGGCCGGGACCTCCCCAGGGCCGCGCGCGCGACGAGGACCACGGTCTGCGCGAGGATCACCGCGTCCAGCCACGGCGACCAGTACTCCGCGTAGTAGTTGTCGAAGCGGACCCGGTCGAAGACCGACGTGTCGCCGCTGAGCCCGTTCACCTGCGCCCAGCCGGTCAGCCCGGCCGGCATCCTGGTCCGGTCGGCGTACCGCGGGATCTCGCCGCGGAACCGCTCGGCGAAGTACGGCCGTTCCGGCCGCGGCCCGGTCAGTGACATCTGGCCGCGCAGCACGTTGACGAGCTGCGGCAGCTCGTCCAGGTGGGTGCGGCGCAGCCAGCGGCCGAACGGGCCGCACTGCTCCTCCGGCACGGCCCACGTGGTGTCCGCGCCGGCCTGGGCGGGCAGGGTGCGGAGCTTCAGGACCGGCGTCACCCGGCCGTCGCCGGTCAGCCGGTCCTGCCGGAACAGCGTCGGCGGGCCGGACCGCAGCCGCACCACCGCGGCGAGCGCGAGCAGCAGTGGCACCGCGACCGGGGCCAGCACGAGGGCGACCAGGAGGTCGAGCGCGCGCTTGAGCGCGAGCCCGGCCCCCGGCGGGCGGCGCAGCGGTATGAGCGGCACTCCCCACAGCTCGTCCAGGCAGCCGCGGGGCACCGCCATGCCGAGCTCGTACAGCCGCGGCACCACGCACACGTCGGCGCGCAGCGCGCGGCTGGCCCGCAGGATCCCCACCAGGTCCTCGTCGCGGCAGCCGCTTGAGAAGCAGACCAGGACCCGGCCGACCCCGTGGCCTGCCAGCACGGCGTCCAGCTGGGAGATCGTGCCCAGGGACGGTATCGGCAGGTCGCGGCGCGGGGGCCCGTCGTCGACCAGGCCGGCGGGCCGCAGGCCGAGCTCCGGGTGGTCGCGCATGAGCCCGGCGACGTAGCCGCCGAAGGTCCCGGCGCCCACCACGACGGCCGGCTCGGCCAGCAGGCCGCGGCGGTGGGCCGCGCGCAGCGCGCCGCACGCGGCGATGCGGCAGCAGAGCACGAACCCCGCCGAGCAGAGCGCGAGCACCGCCAGCCGCTGACCGGGCAGCCAGGCCAGCAGGACCGGCAGCGGCAGCACCGCCGCGGTCAGGACGGCGCCCGCCTGGT
>NZ_JASIAL010000134.1:0-7953 GCF_030042015.1 Trebonia sp.
GCCGCCGTGCTGCCCGGCCGGGGCCGCGGCGTCCGCCGCACCGTCCGGGGCGGCGTCGCCGTCCGGGGTGGCGGGGGTGGCAGTGCTGTCGCTGCCGGCGGGGTTGTCGCTGACAGCCGGGTCGTTGCCGGTGCCGGGGCTGTCGCTGCCGGCGGGGGTAGCGGGGGTATCGGTGTCGGGGGTGGCGGTATCGGGGGCGGGGGTGCGGGTGCGGTCGAGGGGGTCGCGGCCGTGCAGCCGGTCCAGGAACGCCATGGCCTGCAGCTGTCCCAGGCTGCCCTCGATCCCGGCGCCGCGCAGCGCGGCCGCGTCCGCGTCGATGCCGGCCTTGGCGGCCAGCACGTCGGCCGCGGCCAGTTCCCGGCCGCCGTAGGACATGTTCCCCGACGCCTCCCGCCGCGCCTGCACCCGCTGGTCTTCGGCGCGGGCATGCTCCCGCCGCTGCCGCACCGCCTCAGGGTCGAGCCTCATCTCCAGCCCGGCGGCCCTGCGGGCCAGCTGGTCATAGCGCAGCCCCGGCGCGGCCCCGGCCAGCACCGCGTCCGCGCAGGCGGCATCGGCATCGGACAGGAACCGGGTGTAATACCAGAACGCGCTGGCCCGGCCGCCGTCGATCGTGCCGTCCGCCAGCCCGGCGAAGGTATGGGGCAGCCGGGTGGCCAGGGACGTGGCCAGGTCCATCCGGCCGGACGCCTCATGCGCGGTGGTCAGCAGCTCCGACGCCAGCTCGGCGTCGGCGAACTCCCCGGCCCGGCAGCCTCTTGGGTCCCTGCGCGCCTTCGACGCCTCGAACTGGGCGGCGCGGCGGGCGGTGAACTCCGCGATCCCGGCCAGCTCCAGGTACTCCGCCCGGTTCTGCAACCGGCGGCTGGCTGACACCAGCCCCAGCAGCTCATCATCGGACAGCCCCGGCAGGCCCGCGGCGGCGTTCTCCGCCAGCGCCGCCAGCAGCGGCCCCGGCCGCAGCGCATCCGCCACCTTGTCCTGCGCGAACCCCTGGCCGCCGAGCCCGTCCGCCCCCGCCATCGCCGCCAGCGCCGCCGGGTCCACGTCGGCGGCCTCGCCCAGGGTGACCATGACCGCCGGGGCGGGCCCATCCTCATCGGGGACCGGGATGCGGCCGGCGTTTACTTCGTCCAGGAACCGGGCCAGGTCCGCGTCCGCGTCCCAGTCATCGCCCGGGCCGGCGCCGGGCGCCGTCCCGTCCCGCGCCGGGTCCGCGGGCAGCGGCGGCTGCTCGCCGCCGGGCTGTCCGGAGCCGGGGATGGGGGCGGCTGCCATGGGACGGTTCTCCGTTCGGATAAGTAGGCGATGCTTCAGCCTGATACGAACACTATACCGCATCCCTGCGACAATCCGCGGCTCGCAGAGCACGCCCTTCCATGATCTTTTCGAATGCCGGCCGGTTTTGATAACGGTTCGCCGGGCGGGCGCGTCTCAAGGGCATGAGCAGGATCTCGAGTATCGCCGCGATCTTGGCTGCCGGGGCCGCGCTCGCCGCGTGCGGGTCTGTGCCGGCGAATGGCACGCCGCATGCCGCGATGGCGGGGTCGGCCGACGCCACGCCGGCGGCCTGTCCCGCGCCTGCCCCCGCACCCGCGCCGGCGACCACAGTCGCCGGGGCGAGCACCATCGCCGGGGCGAGCACCATCGCCGGGGCAGGCGCTGCTTCCGCGCCGACGGTGAACCTCCGTGCGTTTGCCGGGCAGGGGCGGCTGGCGTTCGTGTCGGCTGGCCAGCTGTACGTCCTCGACGGGACGGTGGCGGGCAAGCCGGCCGTGCTGCACAAGGTGGCCGGGCCGGGGAGCATCGTCGCGATGGGGTGGTCGCCGGACGGGCAGTGGCTGGCCTTCCTCAGCGCCCCATACGATGCGCAAGGCGCGGGGGCCGTCGGCACCCTGTGGCTGGCGCGCGCCGACGGGCAGGACGCCCGGCTCGTGGTGGGTGCCGCGGAGTCGTTCGCCTGGTCGCCCACCGCGGACGTGCTCGTCGCCACCGCGACCGACCCGGCGACGGGCTTGTTCGGGTTGTGCGAACTGCGGCCAGGGGCCGTGCCGCGCTTCGTGCCTGGCGTGCCCGGGCTGGCCGGCGCGCCCGCGTGGACGCCCGCCTGGTCACCTGACGGGCGCCAGCTCGCCTTCACCGACGTCCGGTACAGCCAGGCAACGGGTGCATTCACCGGCAGCGAGCTCGAGACGATCCCGGCGGGCGGCGGAACACCGGTGGCCCGCGCCCGGTCGGCAACGGCTGCGCTCGTCCCCGACGGCTGGTGGCCCGGCGGCGACGGGCTCTTCGCCTGGGCCGATCCGCGGGGCTCGGCCCAGCGCGCCGCCGACGGCGCGCCGCTGGTCTCCTACCCGTTCCACGGCAGGGCGGTCGTGCTGGGCAGCACGCTCATGCACGCCTCGTTCGCGGTTCCCGTGCTGGGCGGCGTGACGATCGTGACGGGCGGCAACCGGTACCTGTGGGACGGCAAGACGCTCCAGTTCTGCCTCGTCGCTGGCATGTGCATGCCTGCGATGGCCGCCGAGCCCGGCCCGGTGAACCTCGACCCCGCATGGACGACGGCGCAGGCGCCGATCATCGCGTTCGTGCACGCGTCGGCCACCGCGCCGTCAGGCACCGGCCAGGCGGCCCTTGGAGCCTGGTACGCGACCGGGAAGCTGTGGTACGAGAACGTCACGGGCGGCAACCCGTTCCCTGTCGCGAACGCGGGCACCGGCGTCGCCGCACCCGCCTGGTCCGCCAGCGGCGACTACATCCTGTACGTCAGGAACGACGGCCTCTGGCTCATCCGCATGTTCACGGCCAACGGTTCGCTGGCAGCCGGACCCGCGCAACGCGTCGTGAGCCGACTGTTCGCGGGCTCCTGGCCGAACTACGACGGCTACGTCGACTGGCAGTCCCAGTTCGCCTGGCACAGCTGAGGCCAGGGAGCCCAGAGCAAGGCGGTCGCACGCTGTCAGCTCGGGGGCAGCGGCCAGGTGAGCCGCAGCGTGCCCCCGGCCGGGAGCACGGCCCAGTCACGGTAGAGCCGGCGCACCCCGGCGACCGCGGCGCGGATCGTCTCGTCGTCAAGGCGGCCGCCGAGCGTCGCCGCCGCGGGCCCGTAGCCGCGCAGCCGCGCCCGCACCCCGTCCGGGGTGTCCGGCCCGTCGCCCCAGCGGTTCAGCACCGCGTTCACCGCGGCCTTCGCCACGGCGTGCCCCGGCCAGTTCCGCGCCGCGAGCTCGTCAGGCGGCGCGTCGGTGACGAGTCGCAGCCGCGCGTGCCGCCGTGTCACGGCGCGGGCGGGGGGCGCGAACCCGCCCGCGGCGAGCGTCCCCCATAGCCCGTCGTCGAGGCCGAACACGGACTCGACGACCAGGTGCGGCAGGTCGTGGATGACATGCACGACCGCGCGGCGCGCGGTGCCGTCCGGAAACGTCAGCCAGATCCGGTCCGCGGCCGGAGTCTCCCCCTTCACGATCGCGACGTCGGCCACCACGGTGAAAGCCGGTGCTTCCGTCACAAGGCGAGACGATACTCGCGCACGCGGGGCGAGCGCGGGATTTCCCGCCGTGTCCGGCGGGCGGACCGGCGGGCGGACCGGCGATTATTCCAGGGCTATTCCAGGGCCTGGCGGGTGACGGCGGACGGGGCGCGGCCGCCGAGCAGCCAGCCGGCCGCGGCGCCGACCAGCGGCATGCCGATCAACAGCAGTCCGACATCGGACCACGGCACGCCGCCGAACATCTGCGTCAGGCTGGAGTGCGCCCACGCCAGCGTCGCCAGGAAGGCGGCCACCGTGCCGAGGGCGGCGCCGAGCAGCGCGATCGCCCCGGTGGTGACGCCGGTCAGCGCCCGCCTGGTGCGGGCGGCCGCGCCTGTCGCGGTGAGCGTGCGCAGGTCGCTCGCTGTCCCGCCGCGGATCAGGCCGACGGTCATCGCCAGCACGCCGAGCGCGAGCAGGATGCCCCCGACGGTGGCGCCGTCGCTGATCTGCCCGAGGCTGAGCTGGCCGGACTTGGTCTCGATCGTGGTGCCGAGCGCGACCGCGGCCTGCCTGGCCGCGTTGATCTGCACCGGGGTGAGCGCGGACGGCGCCTGGAGGAGCCAGCCGACCGGGACGATCGTCTCGTGCAGCGCCCTGACCGCCTGCTCGGTGATCACCGTGTTCGGCACCGAGGTGCCGGCCGGCAGCTTGGTCACCTCCCGGATGACCGGGTTGAGAATGCACATTCCCGGGGGGCACGGGGCGCTCGGCGGCTGTGCGAGGTAGCTGCCGTTGACCAGCGCGAGATCCCCCGCCGACGGCAGCCCGGCGCGTACGGTGAGCACGTCGGCGGCCGGGTTGACCGAACTCGGGCTGATGCCGAACGCCTTGAGCAGCGCCGGGGTGGCCACGTATATCAGGCCGCTGAACCCCCGGCCGCGCAGCGCCACGATCCCGCCGTACTGGTTTTCCGTGGGCTGGCCGGGCGTGGGCACGCTGACGCTGACCGCCAGGTCGAGCTCGAGCGGGGCGGCCGCGTGCAGCTGGGCGGCGAGCGTGTCCGCCTCGTGGCCGGCCGCGGCCAGCTTGGCGGCCGGGGTGAACTGGCCCGGCTGGTACTGGGCCGGATCGTTGCCCGGCGCGTAGAGGATGAGCTGGTTGGACGCCATGTTCGGGGCGACGTAGTCGAGCGCGTCGCCGAACCGGACGCTCGCGATGAGGATCGTGATCGTGGCGATGAAGACCGCGAACGAGACCGCCGCCATCGCCGCGCCCGATCTGGACCGGTACCTGGCGAGGTCGCGCAGCGCCAGCCGGGTGGCCAGCGGGGCGCGCCAGGCCAGCACGGCGAGCCTGTCCACGAGGAACGGGGCGAGCAGCGCGCACGCGATCACGCAGGCGATCAGGGCGGCGATGACCAGGTAAGCGTCCCTGCCCCCGCCGTTCCAGCCGCCAGAGAAGTACAGCACGAGCAGGCCGGCCACCAGGAAGATCAGGCCCGGACGCGGCGACCGTGTGATCACGTGCGGCGGGGCGACCCGCCCGGAGATCGCGGCCACCACAGGGACCTTGCTGACCGCGCGTCCCGGCCACGCGGCGGCGATGACCGAGGTGGCCACGGCGAGCAGCAGGCCGATGACGACCGCGGCCCAGGGCAGGTTCAGGGGGTCGGTGCGGTGCGCGGTCGCGACCTCAAGGCGCGGGTAGTACGAGAACCAGAGGCCGAACCCGATCGCCGCCCCGATGATCGCCCCGAGCACGCCGGCCGTCAGGCCGTCGACGACCAGCACGAACCGGACGTCGCGCTCGGTCGCACCGTCTGGTCGACGAGCCGGCCGTCGCGCAGGAACACCACCCGGTCGGCCCAGGAGGCGAGCTGGGCGTCACGGACAGGCTGATATCGCGCAGCGCCTGCACCTGCGCCGCGCCCTTGCCGTACACCTTGGAGATGCTGCGCAGTTCGAGAACGCGCATCAGCTCGCCCCTATCCGTCGCCTGCGCTGGAGGACGGCCATCGACGCCGGCGCGGTCCGGAGCTTCGGCGGCCACCCGTCGGCCCTGGCGCGCCGCAGCCGTCCCTCCGCCGCGTCCAGCCAGCGGACCAGCGAGTCGAGGCGGAACAACTCGGCGTCCACGACCAGGGCGAACGCCAGGTCCACGTCGGCCTCGTCTTCCTTCAGCCGGGTCCATTCCTGCATCAGCTGCACCAGGTACCGGCGGTGCGCCTGGATGACCTCGTGCACGTCCGCGCCCGGTACCCGGACCGCCACGAGCACCTTCATGACCAGTTCGTCCCGTGGCGGCGAGCTCAGGTCCGTCGGCACGTGCAGCCACTGCGTCAGCTCGGCCGAGCCCGCGCCGGTGATCCGGTACGCCTTCTGCGGTCCCCCCTCATCGGAGTCACCGTCACCGAGGGCCTCCACCAGGCCGTCGCGCTCCAGCCGGCCCAGGGTCGTGTAGACCTGGCCCACGTTCAGCGGCCACACCTCGCCGGTGCGCGCCTCGAACTCCTCGCGCAGCTGCAAGCCGTACTTCGGACCCTCGCTGAGCAGGGCCAGCAGGGCGTGCCTGACGCTCATCGGTCGCCTCCGCGATACGGTCCACTCAGTAGCATACGCAGTATAATACTGGCAGGACGGGGCAGGCGCAACGCGTGCGGAGCGGTTTGGCCGGGGAGCAAGCCGGGATCGTTCGGAATAGATATTTATCTCCAGAACGGACGCGCGGTTCCCCTCTCGCGCCCGCCTCACGCGGGCAGGGGGTGCGCCTGGAAGAACGCCCACATCACGGCGTTGGCGTCGATCGCGTCGCTTTGCGGGCCAAGCGCCGCGGTGATGGCGCGCGGCATGGCCGGCCCGCCGGGCCACTCATGGCCCTCGCCGTCGATGGCGTACAGCTCGACGGCGGCCCCGCCGCCGCACCCTGCGTACTGGGTGAGGGTGTAGCCGGCGCCCGTGACGGTGCGCGGGCTGGCGGACTGGCAGCCGTCGCGCGCCGCCCACATCCGCGCGGCGTCCGGCACCGAATACGTCCAGTAGGGCAGCCCATGGCCGGTGAACGGGTCGACCGGGTCGGCGGTGCCGTGGAAGGCGATCACCGGCACGGGCCTGGCGGCCGGGCAGGGGCTCGGCGACCGCAGCCCGGCCACCGGGGCGACCGCGGCGAAGACCTGCGACGCGTCGCACGCGAGCTGGCTGGCCATCCGCGCGCCGCCGGACATGCCCGTGGCGTACACCCGGCGCGCGTCGATGCAGTACCGGGCCTGCAGGTCGCGGACCAGGCCGGTGAGGAACGTGACGTCGTCGGCCGACCCGGCCGGCGGGTACCGCCCGCTGACCAGCGGCTCGCCGGGAACGTTCCAGTCGTAGCCCGTGCCGTCCGGGATCAGCGCCTGCGGATAGGCGACGATGAACCCGTCGGCGTCGGACGTGGCGTCCATGCCGCTGAACACCTCCTGCGCGCTCGCGGTGCTCTGGCTGCCCTGCAGGTTGAGCACAAGCGCGACCGGGGCCGACCCGGTGTAACCCGTGGGCACGTGCACGATCACCAGGCGGCTGCGGCCGCCCGCCCGCACGGCGTACCGCACCGAGCCAGGGGCCGCTTTCTGCCCGCAGCCCGACGTGGTCCCCGTCGCGGCCGCGAGGGTGCCCGCCGCGGCCGGCTGCGCACCGGACTGATGGCGTGCCCCACCGCAGCCGGAGATCAGCGCGGTGAGGGCGACCGCGACGACGAGCGCGGGAACGGGCGGCCGGCGGCGGACTGCTGCGTTGACTTTGACGATCACAGGCCTGGACATCACGCCTCCCGCTCCCGCTCCGCGCCAAGCAGGCGGCGCAGCACTCGGGCGAATAGGTCATCGGGAACCGCACCGGGATCGATGCGGCGGCGGCGCACGAGGGCGCTGAAGAGCGCGACGGCCACGATCGTGAGCTCGGCCGGCGACAGTCCCGGTGGCGTGCCGAACCGTTCCATCGCCGCGGCGATCGCCGGCTCGATGCCCTGGTCCTGTTCGGTGAGCTTCGCCGCGATCAGCTCCATCGCCGCGGGGTTGCGGACCGCGTACAGCCAGAACTCCGCCGCCAGGGGCGCGAACTCGCTTTCTCTGGCGGCGAGCCGGGCCACGAAGCGGGACAGCGCGTCGAACGCGTCGCCTGCGTCGCCGTCTCCTGCTTGCTGGCCGAAGACCCGCGTGACGGCCTCGGCCCGGGTGGCGATCTCGCGGGACCACCCGGCCTGGATCAGCTCAAGGAACAGCTGCTCCTTGCCGCCGAAGTTGTAGTACACCGCCCCGGTCGAATAGCCGGCCAGCTCCGCGATCTCCTCGACCGACGCCCCGGCGAAGCCCTTGCGCGCGAAGACGCGGGCCGCTGCGGCGAGGAGTTCGCCGCGCGTCCGCTCCTTCGCCTCGGCCTGGGTCAGCCGCCGCCGTGGCCGTCCCGCGCCGCCGCCATCCACATTGGTTAGCCTATCAACATTGG
>NZ_JASIAL010000135.1:0-24273 GCF_030042015.1 Trebonia sp.
CAGGCCCAGGACGAGGCGTGCCAGGTCGTGCGGCCGGGCGTCACCGCCGAGTCGGTCGACAGGACCGCCCGCGGCATCATCGAGGCGGCGGGCTACGGCGAATGGTTCATCCACAGGACCGGTCACGGCATCGGCCTTGAGTCGCACGAGGATCCGTACATCGTCGAGGGCAACGGCACGGCGCTGCAGCCGGGGATGGCGTTCTCCGTGGAGCCGGGGATCTACCCAGGCCCGCACGGCGCGCGGATCGAGGACATCGTCGTCTGCACAGGCGAGGGTCACGAGCGCCTGAACAACGCCACCCGCGAGCTCGTCGTCGTCGAGCGATAGGGAGGCGCCTACCGGTCGGGGGAGTCACCCCGCTGCTGGTCGGCGAGGAACTGCTCGAACTGCGCCGCCAGCTCCTCGGCCGTCGGCATCTCCTCGCCCTCGGCGAGCAGGTTCTCGCCGTCGGCGGCTACCGCCGCGTCGTACTGCTGCTCAAGGCTGTGCACCAGCTCGGCGACCTCGGTGGATTCGGCGACCTGGCGGTCGATCAGCTCGTTCGTGCGGTCCGCCGCCTCGCGCAGCTCGAGCGCGGGCAGGTCGAGCCCGGTCACCTCGCACACCGAGTCGAGCAGGGCCAGCGCCGCGGTCGGGTACGCGGCCTGGGACAGGTAGTGCGGCACCTGCACGGCGAACCCGATCGCGTCCCGGCCGGCCTCGCCGAGCCGGAACTCAAGCAGCGCGGACGCGCTCGCCGGCACCTGCAGCTTGCTGGGCATCTGGACCCGGTTTGTCACCAGCCCGGTCCTGGTGGCGTGCGTGAGCACGCCCAGCGGCCGGGTGTGCGGGATGCCCATCGGGATGCCGAGGTAGGTGATCACGGTGCCGGCGCCGAGCCGGTTCGCGAGCAACCGGACGGCGGTGGTGAACAGCTCCCACTCGTGATCTGGCTCAGGGCCGCTCAGCACGAGGAACGGCTTCCCGTTGGTGTCCCCGAGCAGGCTCACTTCAAGCCGGGGCCGGTCGTAGCTGTCCCAGTGGTCCTTGTCGAAGGTCATCAGCGGACGGCGGGACCGGTAGTCCAGCAGCCTGTCGGTGTCGAACGTGGCCACCGTCCGGTGGTCGAAGGCCTCAAGCAGGTGCTCGGTCAGCAGACGGCCCGCCGCGCCGGCGTCCATGAACCCGTCGAGGTGCACGAGCATGGCGGCGCCGCCCACGTCCGGCGCCGCCACGTCCAGTTCGTAGAGTTCTTCGGGCTGCCGCATGCTTACAGTCTCCCACCACGTGCCACCATCTTTGGCCGTGCAACGCACGCGTGAGCCAGAACGATCCCGGGAGGCGAGGGTCCCTGGCGCGGCGCGGCGCGGCGTGGCGCGGCCGGCCCGATCACGGTCCAACAGGGAAGCAAGGGCCCCGTGCTGGGTTACGGGGAGATATGCGCGGAATACGGTGCGTTCCGCCCGCAAGTCACGAATGAGTAAAGCATGAGATAATTCCGTTATCGCCAGGCGTCACGGACGGGAAGAATTCACGTTAAGTTGTCGTGGTGGAAGAGATCGACCGCAGGATCGTGTCCTTGCTGTGCCGCAACGGACGGATGAGCTTCACGGAGCTCGCCAGGCAGGCGGGGCTGTCGGTGTCCGCCGTTCATCAGCGTGTCCGCAGACTCGAGACAGATGGCGTCATCACCGGGTACGTGGCGCTGTGCGATCCGGAAGTGCTCGGGCTTCCGCTCACGGCGTTCGTGTCGATAAAGCCGTTCGACCCCGCCGTCCCGGACGACGTGCCGGACCGGCTGCGCCATCTCGCCGCGATCGAGGCCTGTCACAGTGTCGCGGGCGACGAGAACTACATCCTCAAGGTCCGCGTCTCGTCCCCGGCGGGGCTTGAGGACCTGCTGCAGCAGATCCGCAGTCTCGCGAACGTGTCCACCCGCACCACGATCGTGCTCAGCACGCCGTACGAGAACCGCCCGCCGGGGATCTAGGGAAAACCCATTATCCAGAACGAGCCGTTACTTCGCCTCCTGCGCGCCGTCCTGCCGGGGGCGCAGGCCGTCGAGCACCAGCGACAGCAGCCGGTCGGTCTGTTCCGGTGAGTGCTCTGTCGTCACCACGATGCCGTGCGCGAGCCGCAGCACGTCCTCGGCGCTGACGTCGGCGCGCACCACCCCGGCCTGCTGCGCCTGCGCAAGCAGGCGCTCGGCCGTGTCGTGCATCGCCATCCAGCAGCTTGAGATCAGCTCGCAGTCCCTGCCCAGGGTCGCGATCAGCGCGCTGGACAGGCCGCGCTTGGTGATCAGGTACGCGGCCATGGCCCGCAGCCAGCCGGCGAACGCCTGCTCGGGCGTCGCGGTGGCGATGAGGTCGTCGGCCGTCGCGCAGACCGACTGCACCTGGCTGCGGAAGACCGCCGCCTGCAGGTCGATCCGGGTGGGGAAGTGCCGGTACAGGGTGCCTATCCCGACACCGGCCCGGCGCGCGATGTCATCGAGCGGCGCGTCCGCGCCGTTCTCGGCGAACGCCGCGGTCGCGGCCTCGAGCAGCTTGGCGCGGCTGCGCCGCGCGTCGGCGCGCATCCGCGCTTCGTTAGTGGTCGTACTCATCTGTGCGCGAAACCGGTTTGCCAAAACGGAGTGACCCTCCGTATAGTAACCGGAGTGAACCTCCGAATCTTTCCTCATCGTACCTCGCCCGATCGCCAGCGTGGCGGTTTCGCCCGAGCCGGGCGCCCGGGCGTAGCGCTCGCCATCATGCTGGGCGCGCAGCTGATGATCATCCTCGACGCGACCGTGGTCAACATCGCGCTGCCGCACATCGAGACGGGACTGCGTTTCTCGTCGACCAGCCTGGCCTGGGTGATGAACGGCTACATGCTGACCTTCGGCGGTCTGCTGCTGCTCGGCGGGCGAGCCGGTGACATCCTCGGCCGCCGGCGCATGTTCCTCGCCGGGATCATCGTGTTCACGCTGGCCTCGCTGGCCGGCGGCCTGGCCACGTCCGCGGGGATGCTGCTCGCCGCGCGTGCCGTGCAGGGGATCGGCGGCGCGCTCGCCTCGCCCGCCGTCCTGGCCCTTGTCGTCAGCGGCTTCCCGGAAGGCCGGGAGCGGGTCCGGGCGCTGGCCATCTACGCCGGCGTGGTCACCGGGGGGGCGTCGCTCGGCCTTGTGCTCGGCGGCGTGATCACCGAGTGGCTGTCCTGGCGCTGGGTGCTGTTCATCAACGTCCCGATCGGTTTCCTGGTCGTCGCGCTTGCGCCGCTGTTCGTCGCCGAGACGCCGCGGCTGCCCGGCCGGTTCGACCTGGTCGGCGCGATCACGTCCACGGCGGGGGTCGCCGCGCTCGTCTACGGCTTCATCAGGGCCGCGGCGGACGGCTGGGGCGACCGCACGGCCGTGGCCGCGTTCGCGGCGGCCGTCGTGCTGCTCGCGGTCTTCCTGCTGACCGAGGTCCGCACCCCGCAGCCGATCACGCCGCTGCGGCTGTTCGCCGACGCCAGCCGGTCCGGGTCCTACGCGGTCCGGCTGCTGCTGGTGGCCGGCATGTTCGGGGTGTTCTTCTTCCTCACCCAGTTCCTGCAGGACGTCCTCGGCTTCAGCCCGCTGCGCGCGGGGGTGGCGTTCCTGCCGATGTCGATCACCCTGTTCGCGACCTCGCGCGTCGCCCCGCGGCTGATCCCGAGGTTCGGGGGCAGGCGGATGATGATAGTCGGCATGGTTCCGGTTATCGCCGGGATGACGTGGCTGTCCCGGGTCTCGCCGGCCACTGGCTACTGGGACGGCGTCTTCGGGCCGATGCTGGCGTTCGGCTTCGGCATGGGCATCGTGTTCGTGCCGCTGACGACCGCCTCGCTGGCCGGCGTGCGCCGGGAGGACTCCGGCGCCGCCTCCAGCATGGTCAACGTGATGCAGCAGGTGGGCGGGTCGGTCGGCCTCGCGGTGCTTGTCGCGGTGTTCGGCACCGCCACCCGGAGCGTCCTGGCGCACCCGGTGGCCGGCCTGTCCGCGGTGGCGCTGCGGCATCGCGTGCTCTCGCACGGCGTGTCCGCCGCGTTCGGCCTCGCGGCGATCTTCGACGCGGTCGCCTTGCTGGCGATCATCGTGCTGCTGCGCGGCGGCGCCCAGAACCCGGCCGCCGCCGCGGGCCGGCCCGAACGCGGCCCCGCAAAGACGCGGGTTGGCCAGGATGTGGGATAGAAAACCACCAGTACTGGTGGTTTTCTATCCCACATCTTCAACGGGGCACGGCCCGGCGGGCCGAGATCCTAGATGACCGTGAGCGGGACCGCCTCGGAGTAGCGGACCCGGCCGAAGTACATGAGCTTGACAAGCAGCCATGACTGCCAGCCGGGCACGGCGGTCGCCGGGAGGGCGACGCCGAAGCTGACCGTCGCCTCGCCGCCGGGAGCCACGTGCACGGCCCGTGTCCACGGGCCGGCCGCCTCCCAGCTGCCGAACGGCGAGATCAGCTGCACCTCACCGCGCAGCGGCGACGCCAGGTGGCTGGCGACCCGGATGGTCAGCTCGCCGCTGTGTCCGGGTGCCAGCCGCAGGCCCGGCGTCAGCACCTCCACGTCCGCCTCGCCTGCGAGGGCCTGCACGTCGGACTGCAGCCGGAAGAACAGCTCCTCGGGCGGCAGGCTGGCGTCCGGGCCGCCGGGCTCGCCGACCGTGACCAGCGCGGCGTCCTCGAGCTGCTGGCCGAGCTCGTCACCGATCCGCGCCGCGACGAAGTACCGCCCCGCCGCGGCCGCGGGCAGTGCCCGCACCGTCACGTCCCAGGTCGCGAACCCGCCGCCCGGCAGGTCGTAGCGCAGCAGGCTGCCCGAGCCGGCCGGGGCGTCACCGATCTCCGCCACGAGCCCGGCGGGCACGATGAGCTCCGCCCCGCCGGAGGCGGGCTCGGGGCCGCAGGCCACGGTCAGCCGTGTCCGGCCGGCCTGGTTGCCGGCGCCGGCGCCGACGCCGGCAAGCGTGACCCTGGTCGGCGTGAAGTGCACCGCGACAGGGACGTTGCCCGCGGGTGCCGGGCCCTTTCCGTGCAGCCAGTACCGCGTGTACACCGGCTGGGCGGGCTCCGGCGGCGCGGGCGCGGCCGACCGCGCATCCGGCGTGCCCGTACGGCCGGCCCGCGCCGGCCGTACGGCAAGCGTCACGGTCTCGAACGGGCTGAGCCCGGCGTACGCGACGCCGTCGGTCACGGTCAGCGGGCTCCCCAGCGACTCCTCGAGGATGTCGGTGCGCCAGGCCGCCTCGATCCCGCCCGCGAAGCGCAGGGCCGCGAGCGCCGGCCGTCCGTCGGTCTCCCGCAGCCGGACGGTGACATCTCGGCTGTCACCAGGCAAGCCGGGCAGGCCCGGCGAAGCCGGCGTGCCGGGCCGGCCCGCTGCCAGCGGATTGCCGAACGGCTTGAGCGCGGTCAGCGAGACGTTCGGCGCGCTGACCGACACCAGGTCGGGGCTCGCGTCCGCGGCGTCCTGCCGGGAAACCCCGCCGCTGACCACGGCGATCAGCTCGTGGTTGTAATGCTCGGCGCGCGCGTTGAACCGCCCCTCGCGCCAGCCGTCGCCTGAGCAGGCGAGCGCGTAGGCGAACGTGTGGCTCCAGTGCTGCCAGGCGAAGCTGCTCCCGTCCGGCGCGGTGCGCCGGTCGCCGTCGATCCACACCCCGCACGGCCAGCTCGAGCAGGCGCGCATCAGCGACATCCACAGCGTGCCGTCCGGCGTGACCACGGCGGACGGCGTCCCCTGGTTGAACAGCGCGACCGCGCCCTCCGCCAGCGCGCGGTCGCCAGGCGCGCCGTCGGCCGCGTCGGCCCGGATCGAGCCGGCGGTCACCTCGGCGAGCAGGTCGCCGAGCGCCCGCTCCAGTGCAGCGGGGTCGGCGGTCGCGACGATCAGCACCGGCAGGTCACGGGGGCCGCGCAGGTCCGCGTCCGGCGCGAACGCCTCCGCCCGCGTCCGTGCGGCCGGCACCCACAGCCGCGCGGCGCGGCGGTCCGACACCAGCGCGGCCAGCCGCTTGGCCACCGCCGGGTCGCTGGCCGCGAGCACCTCGGCGGTGAACGCGTTCTCCTCGGGCCCGCCGAGCGCGATCCGGAAGTCCGGCAGGTTGGAGTCCAGGTCCACCGACCCGTAGCGCGGCCCGGCGGCGCGCGAGCAGGTCGCCGTGACGCCGGTCCCTGCGAGGCAGACGACCAGGTCCCTGATGAGACGCTGCTGCTCGTTCGGGATCGTGTCGGGGGTGATCACCTCGGCCACCCCGATCGCCGCGGGCACCTCGCCTTCCGGCGTGTCCGCCGCGACCCGTGCGACCGAGCCGAGCCCGAACCAGTGGTGAGCCGGGTTGTCCAGCGTCCACCAGTGCGTGGCGGTGTCCGCCTCAGGCACGCCGAACGGCCGCCCGATCACCGCGGTCGCCGTCTGGTAGACCGGCAGGCCGCCGGGCACGTCGGCGGGGAAGCGGACCCGCAGCAGGTGGTCCTTCCCGATCGACCCGGACACGTGCGTGCGGAATTCGACCAGGTCCGACCCGTGCCAGAGCAGCGTCTCCTGCGTGATCTCCAGGTCGCCCAGCCTGAACGTGGCCAGCAGCCGCCGTCCGACGGGGCAATGCTGCGCGCGGACGGTCGCGGGGACGCCTGCCGAGCCCTGGCCCGGGCCTTTCGGCGACAGGTGCCACGGGCCCTCGCCCCACCGCGGGTGCTTGTCGTACTCCTCTTGCAGCACGAGTTCGTTGCCCGGGCCGCGCAGCACGTCCCGGCCGGCGCGCGTGTCGGTAATCGCGAGCGTGCCGCCCCTGGCCGGGTCGGCGGTCACCAGGAAGGCGCCGTTCTCGATCGCGGTGCCCGCGTCGTCGGCCCAGCCCCCGGCGCCGCGCTCGAGCGGCCTCAGCAGGTAGCGCCGGTACCCGAGCGCCGGGACGCCGGCCGCGCGGAACGTCAGCGTGATCTCGGCGAGCGAGCCGTCGTCGTGCCGGCGCACCCCCTCGGCCAGCGCGTCAAGCACGCTGCCATCCGACGCGTCGCACACCGCGAGCCAGGGCGTGCCCGGCTCGTCAATCCGCACCGTGACCCGCGCCATGCCGTCACGCTCGCGGGCCAGGCCGTTGCACACGATGATCGCGCGGTCGCGGCCAGCCGGGCCGCCGCCCGTCCGCGCAGGGCTGGAACGGGAAGCGATGAAATCGATTGCGTCCCGGCGGGCCGCATCCCCGCGCTGCCACGCCTCCCGCCAGCCCGCCAGCAGGTCCAGGTACACCTGGTCGGACTCCGTGCCGGTGACCGCGTCGTGGTGCGCGCCGTAGGCAAGCTGCCGCCACGCCTTGTCCAGCGACTCCGCCGGGTACGGCGCGCCGTCAAGCCAGGCGAGCGTCGCCAGCCGCTCGCCCTCGGCGACCGCGGTCTCGCCCGCCCTGTTGGCCTGCTTGGTGTCGGCGTAGGAGACGTCCTTGCCGGTGTAGACGGGGTTCATGTCCCTGGTCTGCGGCGTGATCCACACGCCCGACGCCGGCGCGGCGGCCTCCGCCCGCACCGCGTCGAAGAAGTCGCGCGGGATCGCCGTGACGAACCGCGGCCACACGTACCTGCTGTTCCAGGACCGGTGGATGTCGGTGACCCAGCGAGCGGGGATCACGTGGTCCGACCCGACAGGGAGCATGACGTTGCGGGTCGCGGCGACGGCGGCGAGCGAGCGGAACTGCTCGTAGGCCGCCTGCTCGGCCGACGCCAGGTCGGCCGCGGTGTGCACGATCCAGCCCGCGCCGTAGTGGTTGGCCATGTAGGACGTCAGCAGCCCGCCGCCGTCGGGGGAGAGCCACTCGAACTCGGCGGGGAACTGCATCCGCGTGTTGTCGTCCGGGCCCCACTGGTGGAACGGGCCGCGCGCCCACGAGGACGAGGTGAGCCCGGCGGCGGCCATCAGCCCGGGGAACCCCGGATCGTGGCCGAAGGCGTCCAGCATCCACGCCGATCGCGGGTCCGCGCCCAGGACCCCGCGCTGGAAGCCGACGCCGTAGACCGCGTTGCGGATCGTCGTCTCGGCCCCGGTCAGGTTCGCGTTCGGCTCGTTGTAGGTGCCGCCGACGAGTTCGGCGCGCCCCTCGTCGAGCAGCGCGCGCAGGTCCGCCCGGTCGGCGGGGAACGCGTCGAAGTGCGGCTTGAGGTAGTCGATCTCGGCGAGCACGAACTTGTAGTCGGGGTCGCGGCGCGCCTTCTCCAGGTGCAGCCGCACGAGCTCGAACGCGCTCCTGGCGTCCGGCAGCTTGCCGTCCTCGTCGGGCAGCACGAGCCGCGCCTCGGTGAACTGGCCCTGCGTGCTCCACCACACGGGGTCGTAGTGGAAGTGGCTGACCATCCACATCGTCCAGCCGGGCTCGGCCACGGTGAGCTGCGCGGCATGCTCGATGCGATCGTTTGCGGTCTCGGCGATCACGGTGACAGGCCGGAGCGTGCCCGGAGCGCCCGTGACGGCGGCCGCCACCTCATAGGTGCGGCTCTCGCCCGGTTCCGTCCCCGTTATCCCGAACGGGGCCGGGGTGTCTGCCCACGGCCCCGCGATCCGCAGCGTGGCCGGCGCGCCGGTCTCGCTCGGCCGCGTGCTCTCGACGGTGACCCGGATGACTTGCAGCGGGCGGCTTGTGGTGCCCTGGAACAGGTCGGTTGATTCCACGCCAGTGATCCGCATATTTCCATCGTCGCACGGAACGCCGGCGGTGAGCCACGGCGCTGCGCGCGCTGGCGGCGGGAGGAATTTTCTCGGAAGAAGTCTTCCGAGAAGTCTTGTCAAAAGAACCCTTTCGAGCGTAGCGTTTCGAAACATGAGTTCCGAAGAACGACCAGAGGCAGCGCCGGCGACCCGGCCAGGATCGGGGGACGCGCCCAGGTCCGCGCCCCGCCGCCGCCGGCCGGCCGCCGAGGCGGCCCCCGGCCCGGCCCCCGATCCCAGGCACAGCGAACTGCGGCTCACCGACCCGAAGGCGATGCGCGCGCTCGCGCATCCGGTGCGGATGGCGCTGCTCGACATCATCGGGGCCACGATCACGCTGACCGCCACGCAGGCCAGCGAGCTGCTGGGGGAGTCGCCGGCCAACTGCGCGTTCCACCTGCGGACGCTGGCCAAGTACGGGTACATCAAGGAGGCCGGCGGCGGGCGCGGCAGGGAGCGGCCGTGGACGATCGCGCACCGGAGCATCAGCCTGTCGGACAAGGACCAGGCGCCGCAGGCCAAGCTGGCCGCCGAGGCGCTGGCGCAGGTCTGGTACGAGCGGCTGCTTGACCGCATCGGGCGCGCGTTCGCACGGAACTCCTGGCCCACCGGATGGGAGGACGCGGCCGAGTCGTCCACCACCGTCGCTTATCTCACGCCAGAGGAGACCGGGCAGGTGGGGAAGGCGCTGCGCGAGGTGTTCGAGCCGTACATGGACCGGCGCTTCGACCGGTCGCTCCGGCCGGCGGGCGCCCTGCCCGTGGAGTTCGCGGTGTTCGGGTACCCGCGCGAGGACCTGGCCGCGCTGCCGGACAGCGCCCCCGAGACAGAAACCGGCGAGTAACTTCGAGATATATCTTGACAATGCGGTCAGACGCGATACATCGTAAGTTCTACTTACTCCAGAGGAGACCGATCATGCATCCGGAGATTGCCGGCGCGCTGGCCGAACAGCACCATGACGAACTGACCCGGCAGGCGGGCAGGCGGCGCGCGGCGGCCATCGCGCGCGCGGCGGCCCCCCGCCGGGGCATCGCAAGCGTGCGCCTGCCGCGCTACCGGGTCCGCTGGTCGCGGACCACGCTGTCGCCCGTGGGCGAAGCCGGGCGGCGCGAGCGGTCGTGGGTGATCGTCATCTCGGCGAGCCGCGCACTGTGACACGGGTGCCCAGGTCAGCATGGCAACGATGTCCTTGGCGCACCCGCTGCCGCGCGGTAGGGTGGTGAAAGAGGCGGGAACAATCGTTTTCCGTTCCTTCTGAGGCCTGGTTTCCCGGCAAAACGGATTCATCGGGCGCCGATCCACGCGAAGGAGTGCCATGTCCATGTCCGACCGGCCCGCGACGTTGCGGGATGTGGCGGCCGCGGCACGCGTGCATCCCGCAACGGCGTCGCGTGCGCTGAACCCCGGGACCAGGCTCCTGGTCAGCGAGGAGACCGCCCGGCGCGTCACCGAGGCTGCCGAGCGGCTCGGCTACCGGCCCAACCCGGTGGCCCGGTCGCTGCGAACGCGGCGCTCGCACACGATTGGCGTGCTCATCCCCGACCTGAACAACCCGCTGTTCCCGCCGATCGTCCGCGGCCTTGAGGACCGGCTCGCCAAGCAGGGCTACGTCGTGCTCATCGGCAACACCGACGGAGACCTGGCGCGCGAGCGGGCGGTTTTCGACCAGATGCGCGCGCGGCACGTCGACGGCTTCGTGCTGGCCACCGCGACGCTGCACAACCCGCTGCTCGCCGAGGCCGCCGAGGCCGACCTGCCGGTGGTCCTGATGAACCGGACCGCGCAGGGATACCCGTTCTCCTCCGTCTCTGTGGACAACGAGCAGGGCGAGTCGGCCGCGGTCGCGCACCTGGTCTCGCTCGGGCACACGCGGATCGGGCACATCGCGGGCCCGCAGGAAGTCTCCACCGGCGTCGCCCGGCTGCGCGGGTTCCACGACGCGATGCTCTCGCACGGCCTGACGGCCGACGAGTCCGTGGTCGTCTACGCGTCCAACTACACGATCGAGGAGGGCCGCCGCTGCGGGCACGAACTCCTGTCCGCCAACGGCGAGCTGACCGCGATCGTGGCGGCCAACGACATGCTCGCGGTCGGCTGCTACGGCGCGCTCGACGACGTCGGCATGCGCTGTCCCGAGGACATCTCCGTGATCGGCTTCAACGACATGCCGTTCATCGACCGGCTGCGCCCGCCGCTGTCGACGGTGCGATTCCCGCACTACAGGCTGGGCACGGAGGCGGCCAAGCTGCTGCTCGAGCGGATCGAGGACGCCGACAGCCCGGTCAAGATCCTCTACCTCGCGCCGGAGCTGGTCGCTCGCGGCTCCACGATCCCGCTGGCCCCCGCGGCTGTCCACGGCCATGCCGCCGCCGCCGCGGCCGGCGATGACGTGATCACCCCCAACATGGTCCCGCTGCGCCGCGCCGCGGCGCGCCGCAAGCGCTGAGCCAGGAGCCAGGAGCCAGGAGCCAGGAGCCAGGAGCTGGCAGCCAGGAGCCGGCCAGCCGGGGCTGCGAGCGGGAGCCGGACGCCACAGCCTGATAACGGATTGGGCATGACGGATTGACAAACCGCCGCCGGCAGGAGAGCCTCTAATGCAAACGATTGTGCCGTGCAGTCGGGGCGGGGCAGGCAGGACGGGGAAGGCATTGACTCGACACGGTGAGGCACTCCAGCTGGGGTGGCTGGGTACCGGCCGGATGGGTGCCGCCATGGTCCGCCGTCTGCTTGCCAACGGCTGCGACGTGACCGTCTACAACCGCACCGCGGCCAAGGCGGCACCGCTCGTCGAGCTGGGCGCCAAGGCGGCGGGCTCCTGCCAGGAACTGGCCGGCTGCGACATCGTCTTCACCGCGGTCGGCACGCCGGCCGACCTCGTCTCCGCCCTGACCGGGCCGGGCGGGCTCATTTCCGGCAGCGCCTCCCCGAAGATCGTCGTCGACACCTCGACGGTGTCCGCTGACGCCTCGGCGATCGTCAGGGAAAGGCTCGGCGAGCGCGGCACCGCGCTGCTCGCCGCGCCGGTGATGGGAAACCCGAAGGTCGTTGAGGTCGGCAGGATGACCGCCGCCGTCTCCGGCCCGCGCGACGCGTTCGACACGGCGCAGCCCTACCTGAACATGCTCGGCCGCGGCGTCACGTACGTCGGCGACGGGGAGCTGGCGCGGGTCGTCAAGCTGTGTCACAACCTGTTCCTCGGCGTGGTCGCCGCGTCGATGGCGGAGATCACGATTCTCGCCCAGGCCAGCGGAATCAGCCGGGAGGCCTTCCTGGCCTGTCTCAACAACAGCGTCGTGGGCTCGCAGTTCACCCAGTACAAGACGCCGGCCTACGTGAACCTGGACTTCGAGGCCACGTTCACCGCGCGCCTGCTGCGCAAGGACTTCGACCTCGGCCTGGCGGCGGCGCGGGAGTGCGAGGTCCCGATGCCCGTGGCCGCGGTGGTGCACCAGCTCATCCAGTCGCTGGTCAGCCGGGGCTACGGCGACGTCGATTTCGCGGCACTGATCGAGCAGGAGGCGCAATTGGCCGGCCTGACGCTGGAAAGCGAGCACGCCGACGTGTCGGACGGGCTCGGCCCACCCGGCCCGGCGCGATCCTTATCGGGCGCCAGCACGCGCCCGCGGCAGCCGGCTCAGTGCCTGAGCGCGACCGTCAGGCCGTCGCCGAGCGGGATCATGACCAGCTCGACGCGTTCGTCGGCTGCCGCCTGGTCGTTCATCGCGCGCACCGCGATGACCGACGGGTTGTCGTTGCCCGCGTCGAGCACCCGGCCGTGGGAGAACGTGTTGTCCACCATGATCACGCCGCCGCTGCGCACCCGCGGCACGACCTCCGCCCAGTATTTGGGGTAGGACAGCTTGTCCGCGTCGATGAACGCCACGTCGAAGGCCTCCTCCCGCGGCAGCGCGCGCAGCGTGTCGAGCGCGGCGCCAAGGCGCAGCTCGATCCGGTCGGCCAGCCCTGCCTTCTCCCAGTACTTGCGTGCCACCGAGGTCCACTCCTCGCTGACGTCGCAGCACAGCAGCCGGCCGCCGGCGCCGAGCCCGCGGGCTATGCAGATCGACGAGTACCCGGTAAACGTGCCAACCTCTATCCCGCGGCGCGCCCGGCTGAGCCTGGTCAGCAGCGTCAGCAGCGTGCCCATCTCGGCAGCGACCTGCAGGTGGATCTCGTTCGGGTAGCGCTCCGCCGTCTCCGTGGCCAGTTCCCGCAAGATCGCGTCCGGCGGGGTGCTGTGTGCCGTCAGGTAGGCGTTGAGGTGGAGGCTGATCTGCTCACTGCGCCGTGTCATGCGACAAACTTAATTCAACGAGCTCCGGCTGGCGCACCCGGTCGCGCCACCAGGCCTGGCCCGCTTCTGGCAGCAGGTGCACCGGGTCGTAGTAGGGGTACTCCCGCTCGAGCGCGAGCGGGTCGGCGGCCTCGAGCGCGGTCCGGTAGTTCTTCGTCCAGTACGAGATGCCCAGCGCGGTGTCATACCGCGCCACCTGGTGCACCCACCGTTTGCCCACGTACGGCACGTCGCAGACCACCCGCGGCGTCGCGAACCCCGGCAGGTAGCCCATGATCGCGCTCTGCAGCCGCTGCGCCTCACCGAGCGTCAGCCGCCAGTGCTCGGCGCCGGGGATCATGTCGCACATGTAGAAGTAGTACGGCAGGATCCCGGCCCCGTCGAGCAGCGCGAAACACAGGTCGAGCAGCGCGCCTGCGTCGTTTTCACCTGCTGGCCCGGACCAGCCGGCGTTGACGCCGCGCAGCAGCACGCCCTGGTTGCGCACGTCCCTAACCCCGGCCTCGAGCATCGCCCGGGCGGCCCGCGCCACCAGCGGGGTCACCGACTGCGCGGCGTTCACGTGCGTGTGGATCGCCAGCGACACGTCCCGCGACCGCGCCGTCGCCGCCAGCCGCGCCATCCCTGCCCGCACCTCGTCAGACAGCCAGTGCTGCGGCAGCCCCATCAGCGCCTTGCTCGCCAGCCGGATGTCGCGCACCGAGTCGATCTCAAGCAGCGCGGACACGAACGACTCAAGCCGCGCCCACGGCAGGTTCGCCACGTCGCCGCCGGAGACCACGACGTCCCGGACGCCCGGGGTCGCGCGCAGGTAGTCGAGCATGGCGGCCAGCCGGTTCTCGCGGGCCAGCTCGAACTTGTACTTGCCGAACGCCGCGGTCGGGTTCCCGACCAGGTCCATCCGCGTGCAGTGCCCGCAGTACTGCGGGCAGGTCGGCAGCAGCTCGGCGAGCACCTTCGTCGGGTACCGGTGGGTGAGCCCCTCGACCGCCCACATCTCCGCCTCGTGCAGCGAGTCGCGCTGCGCGTACGGGTGCGAGGGCCACGTCGGCTGCCGGTCGCTGAACAGCGGGAGCATGTAGCGGCGCACCGGGTCCGCCCGCCACGCGTCGGTGAAATCCGGCGCGGACGCGGCCACCCCCGGCGCGATCGTGTTCAGCATCTGCGGCGGGACCAGCATGGACATCGTGGCCCGCTCCCGCTGGTCCCGCTCCAGGTCGGCGAGGAAGGCCTCGCTCAGCCCGGGGCCGGCGACCTCGCGCAGCTGCCTGGCGTTCTTCACGCAGTGTGCCCGCTGCCACTGCGCGGACTCCCACTCCGCGCGCGTCACCCCGGCCCACCCCGGCAGCCGCCGCCAGTCCGGCTCGGCGAGCTCACGGCGCCTGTACTCGTACGGCTGCTGCAGATCGCCCATGCTGTCTCCCGAGTCGGCGAACGATACTCCGGTACTATTCGTATCGTACGAAAGAAGCTACGGTTAATCAGTAGTTAGATAGAAGATTTTCCCGAACGATCCCTGGCTTCTGCCTGCGCGAACAGTGACTGCCCGGGGAAGGATGATCGCATGGCACGATCTGCTGACGGTTCGCCGCTCGCCGCCTCGCTCGGCCTGACCAGGGTGGCTGACCCGGGGGAGCGCCTGGCCGGCGTGCTCCCGCAAGCCGCCTGGCGCCTCGACGCCAGCCCGCGGATCGGCCCGGACGAGGTGCGGATCCGGGTGGACAGGCTCAACCTGGACGCCGCCTCCTACCGGCAGCTGTCCGACTCGGCCGACGGCGACGGCGACGCGATCAGGGAGGCCGTCCGCGAGATCATCGCCAGCCGCGGGAAGATGCACAACCCGGTCACCGGCTCGGGCGGCATGCTCACCGGGGTCGTGGCGGAAGTGGGCCAGGACTCGCCGCTCGGCCTGGCGCCAGGTGACCGGGTGGCCACCCTGGTCTCGCTGACGCTCACGCCGCTTGAGGTCTACGACGGCCTGGAACGCTGGGACGGCCTGTCCGAGCAGGTGCCGTGCGACGGTCACGCGATCTTGTTCGGCAGGTCCGTCGCCGCCGTCCTGCCCGGCGACCTCCCGGTCCCGCTGGCGCTGTCCGTGCTCGACGTCTGCGGCGCGCCGGCGCTGACGAGGCGCGTGCTGAAGTCCCTGACGGAGTCCGCCCCCCGCGGCCCGGTCGTCGCCATACTCGGCGCGGCAGGCAAGAGCGGCTCACTGTCCGCGGCCGCGGCCAGGCAGGCGGGCGCCAGCTGGATCATCGGGGTGGTCCCCGGCGAGGCGGAAGCAAGCCTGCTGCGCCAGGCCAACGATCTCGCCACCACCCTGCCGCCGCCCCGGGCAGGCGCTAACCCGCCAGCGCCCCCGCTGGTCGACGAGGTCGTCATCGCCGACGCGCGGGAGCCGGTCCTGCTGGCACAGGCGATAACAGCAAGAGGCGGGCCCGCCGACGTCACCGTGGTCTGCGTCGACGTGCCAGGCTGCGAGGGCGGCGCGATCCTGTCGACCGCCCAGGGCGGCACGGTCGTGTTCTTCTCGATGGCCACGAGCTTCAGCGCGGCGGCCCTGGGCGCCGAAGGCGCGGCGGCGGATGTCACGATGCTCATCGGCAACGGCTACGTCCCCGGCCACGCCGCCTACGCGCTGGACCTGATCAGGGCCAATCCAGCGGTGCGCGCCTTGTTCGACCACCGCGCCCAGCCCCACCCCGCCGCCCGGCATGATGAATGTGACAGACAGCCGGTGATAGGCGGCTCGATGTCACATTCATCCGGTGGTGACGGCCACGAAGGCGGGGCGCGATGACCCCGAAGCTGAACCTGGACCCGGCCGTGGTCCGCGAGGCCCGCGAGCTGGCCAGGCGCGCGGGGGAGCCGGTGACGCGGCTGGCCCGCACGCATACCACGGTCTCGATCGAGCGGGCGGTGCTGCGCCTGGCCGGCCTGGACGGCGCCGACTCCGACGGCATGCCCTGGGTGAACCGGCTCGCCGACGCGATCGCGGACGCGACCGGGCTCGAGCACGGCATCGCGCTGCCGGCCTGGGACGCCATGCTCGCGGGCGGCTACCCGAACCTGCGCACGCTGGCCGAACAAGCCGCGGCCCGCCAGGTCAAGTTCCGCCTCCCTGCGGGGGAGGAAGCGGCGGCAGCGCGGGAACAAGCGCTTCGTTCTGTGCGACAAGGACTGGCCGCCGTGGATGCGCAGCGGGCGCTGCGGTCGGCCATGATCGCGGACCTCGCCGACCCGCCCGCCCCCTGGATCTACCTGATCGTCGCCACCGGCGACATCTACGAAGACATCCCGCAGGCGCAGGCGGCGGCGCGGGAGGGCGCCGACGTGATCGCGGTGATCCGGTCCACCGGCCAGTCGCTGCTCGACTACGTGCCCGAGGGGGCCACCAGGGAGGGGTACGCGGGCACCTACGCGACGCGGAAGAACTTCGCCCTGATGCGCGCCGCGCTTGACGCGACCTCGCGGGAGCTCGGCCGCTACGTCCGGCTGACGAACTACGCCTCCGGGCTGTGCATGCCGGAGATCGCCACGCTCGCCGGGCTCGAGCGGCTGGACATGATGCTGAACGACTGCATGTACGGGATCATCTTCCGCGACATCAACCCGGTGCGGACGTTCATCGACCAGCGCTTCTCCCGCCAGGTGCACGCACGGGCCGGGATCGTGATCAACACGGGCGAGGACAACTACCTCACGACCGCGGACGCGGTCGACGCGGCGCACACGGTCGTCGTGTCCCAGCTGCTGAATGAGTATTTCGCGCGCGAGGCCGGGCTGGCGACCTGGCAGCTCGGGCTCGGGCACGCCTTCGAGATCAACCCCGCGGTGCCCGACTCGTTCCTGCTCGAGCTCGCGC
Source organism: Trebonia sp. (assembly GCF_030042015.1). Classification (GTDB taxonomy): domain Bacteria; phylum Actinomycetota; class Actinomycetes; order Streptosporangiales; family Streptosporangiaceae; genus Trebonia. Next base: position 16,851 of record NZ_JASIAL010000135.1, read on the forward strand.
ACGCGCAGCTGGTCCGCGAGCTGTTCCCCGGCGCCCCGCTGAAGTACATGCCGCCGACCAAGCACATGACGGGCAACGTGTTCGCAGGCTACCTGCTCGACGCGTTCTTCAACCTGTGCGGGCTGATGACCGATCAGTCGATCCTGCTCGTCGGCATGATGACCGAGGGCATTCACACCCCGTTCCTGTCCGACCGGGACCTGGCGCTTGAGAACGTCCGCTACGTGCGGGCCGCCGCCGGGCGGCTCGGGGCCTCGTTCCAGCCGGACTCGTTCGTGACCGGCCGGGCCCACCAGGTCCTGGCCGAGGCGGTGGGGCTGCTGCGCCGGATCGAGGCCGACGGCCTGCTGACCGCGATCGCGGACGGGACGTTCGGCGTCACCAAGCGCCCGCCGGACGGCGGGCGCGGCCTGGACGGCGTCATCGAGCGGGCGGACGGCTACTTCAACCCCGTCTCCGAAGCGCTGGAGTCCGCCCCCGCGGGCCCGCCCCGGCCGGACAGCCCGCTGTCCGCGATCATCGGAGGGGACCCGGAATGAGCCTGGCTGACGTCGTCCGGCCGTACGGCGACACCACCGGCGACGGCCGCGTGCAGGTGTCGTTCACGCTGCCGGTTCCCGCCGTGTCCGCGGCCGACCGGGCGGTGGCAGAAGGCGCCGCGCTTCAGCTCGCGGGCAAGATGGGCCTGTCACCCGCGATGGTCGTGCACACCAAGCCGGTCGGCCCTGACTTCACCTTCTTCATCGTGTACGGGCGGGTAAGTCACCTTGTCGATTTGTCGGCAGTGGTGGTGGCGCCGCGCGAGTTCGAGCTGCTGTCCCCGGCCGAGGTGAACCTGCGGATCCGCGCCGCCCTGGGCAGGAAGCTCGTGGTCGTGGGGGCGACCGTGGGAACCGACGCGCACACGGTGGGCATCGACGCGATCCTGAACGTGAAGGGCCACGCGGGGGAAAAGGGCCTGGAGTACTACCGGGAGATCCGGGTGGTGAACCTCGGCGCCCAGGTGCCCATCGGCTCGCTCGTCGAGCGGTCCGCCGCGGAGCGGGCCGACGCGGTGCTGGTCAGCCAGGTGGTCACCCAGCGCGACGCGCACTTGTCGAACGCGCGAGAGCTGGCGGCGGCGTTCCGCGCGGCCCCCGAGTTCGCGGCGCCGCGGCACTGGCCGCTGCTCGTGGTCGGCGGGCCGCGGTTCGACCCGTCGGCGGCGGAGGCGGCGTCGCTCGGCGTGGACAAGATCTTCGGCCGCGGCACCACGCCCGGCGAGGTGGCCAGCTACCTGGCGCACGCGCTCGCGCCGGTTCCCGCCCCGGCCGCGGCCGGCGAGCGGTGACCGGCGATCCGCGGACCGGGCTGACCGTCACCCACCGGCGGTACGTCAGGCACGGCGACGCGCACTACGGCGGGGGACTGGTCGACGGGGCGTACGTGCTCGGGCTTTTCGGCGACGCGGCGACCGAGGCGTGCGTCCGGCTGGACGGCGACGAGGGGCTGTTCGCCGCGTACTCCGACGTGCGGTTCCGCGCTCCTGTGCTGGCCGGCGACGTGCTGGAGGCGACCTGCACGGTGACGGGGGTCGGCCGGCGCAGCCGCCAGCTGTCGTTCGAGGCGCGGATCGTCTGCCGCGCCGACCCGGCCCGCGGCCCGTCCGCCGCCACGGTGCTGGCCGAGCCCATCGTGGCGGTCACCGCCACGGGAACCGTGGTGGTCCCGCACAAGCCCGCCTAGCCGGGCTGGCTAGCCAGCCCGGCTAGCCGAGGCGGTACACCGTCACTTTCTTCACTGGCGTGTCTTCAAGCACGCTCAGCACGGGAACCTCGTAGCTGGCGAGCGGGGTGAGCGCGGCCTCTGGCAGGGGGCTTGGGCGGGCGGCGGGGAAGAAGGCCCTGCCGGGGTCGGCGACCAGCACGTCGGCGCCCGACCGGGCGGCGCCGCGGAGGAAGGACAGCGCGAGTTCGGCGAGTTCGCGCTGGTAGAAGACGTCGGCGGCAAGCACCACATCGGCCGTGTGCGCGCCGTCGGCGGCGAGGTCGAGGGCGCGGGCGGTCACCGCGGCGCCGTTCGCCGCGGCGTTGATGCCGATCGCCGTTACCGCGTTGCGGTCGACGTCCCCGGCGGTGACGCTGGCCGCGCCTGCCTTCGCGGCGGCTATCGCGACCAGGCCGGAGCCGGACGCGGCGTCGAGCACGTGCCGCCCCGCCACGACAGCGGGGCTGTCGAGAACGTACCGTGCGAGCGCCTGGCCGCCTGCCCACGGGAATGCCCAGAACGGCGGCGCGTCCAGTTCGGTCCTGTGCCAGAGCCCGAACGGCTCCGCCGCGGTCAGCAGCCTGATTTCCGGGACGAACGGGACCGCCTGCCACGTGGTGCCCGAGCGGACGAGGTCCTCGGGCGTCATCACCGGAGCATGGGGCCGCCGTGCGGTCAGATCACCCGGGCGGCGATCTGGCGCGCGGTGGCCTGCAGGGTCGGCCCGAGCTGGCTGACGAGCTCGTTCATCGCCACGGGCGACCATGGGATGGAGACGTTGACCGCGGCGACGACCTCGCCGGACCGGGCGCGGACGGGCGCGGCGATCGACCGCAGCGCGCTGTCGAGTTCCTCGTCGTTGACGGCGACGCCGGTGCGGCGCACCTCCTCGAGCTCGGCGAGCAGCGCGGCCTTGTCGGTCACGGTGCGGGGCCCGCGCTGGACGAGATCGATCCGGTCAAGGAGCCTGTCCAGCTCGGGGCGCGGCAGGAAGGCGAGCAGCGCCTTGCCGGTCGCGCTGCAGTAGGAGGGCAGCCGCGAGCCGACGTGCAGGCTGTATTCGAGGTGGTGGTAGCGGCCAGGCCGCCCTCGCACGCGGTCGATCAGGATCACGTCGGTGTCGTCGCGGATGGCCAGGTTCGAGGTGTGCCCGGTGGTGTCGGTGAGCCGCCGCAGGTGCGGCGCGGCGATCTCGCGCAGGTCCATGGACCCCAGCAGCGAAAATCCCAGGTCCAGGACGCGCGGGCCGAGGCGGTACTTGCGCGTCGCGTCGTCTTGCTGGAGATAGCCGAGGCTGGCCAGCGTGGCGACGTAGCGGTGGGTGGTGCTGCGGGTGAGGGCGAGCTTGCGCGCCAGCTCGCTGATCCCGAGCGCAGGGCGGTCGGGGGTGAACGCGCTGAGGATCGCCAGGCCCCGCTCGAGCGACTGCGAGAACCCCGCGCCATTATCTGACTGCAGCATGTCCCGAATACTAGAACACTGTATTGGCATATGAACACCCTTTGCCCGCCATCCGGCACAGCTTCCCCCGCTGGGTTCGCGCGGTTATTGGTGGTGTGGGCCCCACCACCAATCCTGGTCCGTGGCGGCCGCGCGGCCGGGTGGGGCGTGGCAGGCTGGCTGAGGCTAGGCGGATGTCCGGCTGGCGGTCTCAGATAGCCGGACGGCGTCGGACACCAAGTTAGGACCCGAGCCGCAGATTTATTGTCCGTTTTATCCGCATTTTTGGCTGCCGCTTGGGTCCTATGTTGTCCAGCGGGCGCGGATCGCGCCCGGTATGGGCGGTTTGTTCCATCCGCGAGCCTTTATGGCGGCATGTCATGTGCGCAAGGGCCCGGGGTAGGCGAAGGTCCCCCTCAGGCCGGGCCGGCCGCCCGCCGGGCAGCGCGTTTTCCTGAGGGTACCGGCCGCTAGGGCGATCGCTTCCCCCTCGGCGGGTGATGACGGGACGGGTCAGTTGGGGCCAGCATCGATGACCATGACATTGCATGATCGCGACACGGTCCGCGCGCAGCTCGGGGACTGCGTGTTCGCCGACAGGGACCTGACCAGGCCGGTGCCCAAGTACCGGTTCCCGCCGGAGGGAACGCTGCCCAGGGACGCGTTCCAGATAGTGTCCGACGAGCTGATGCTTGACGGCAACGCGCGCCAGAACCTCGCCACGTTCTGCCAGACATGGGAGGAACCCGAGGCGCTGGCGCTGATGGCGATGTCGGTCAACAAGAACATGATCGACAGGGACGAGTACCCGCAGACCGCCGAGATAGAGCGGCGGTGCGTGCACATGATGGCCGACCTGTGGAACGCGCCCGAGGCGGCCAACACCGTGGGCGCCTCGGCCATCGGTTCCTCGGAGGCCTGCATGCTGGCGGGCATGGCGGCCAAATGGCGGTGGCGGGCCAAGCGGCGGGCCGCGGGCAAGCCCGCGGACAACCCGAACATGGTGTGCGGCCCGGTCCAGGTGGTGTGGCACAAGTTCGCCCGCTACTGGGATGTCGAGATCCGCGAGGTCCCCATGTCGCCGGGCGCGTACATGATGGATCCGGCCTCGATGCTCGAGCGGGTGGACGAGAACACGATCATGGTCGTGCCGACGCTCGGCGTGACCTACACCGGCGCGTACGAGCCGGTCGAGGCGATGTCGCAGGCCCTGGACACGTTGCAGGCGGACAAGGGCCTTGACCTCGACATCCACGTGGACGGGGCAAGCGGCGGTTTCCTCGCCCCGTTCTGCGCGCCGGCGGTCGCGTTCGACTTCCGCCTGCCCCGGGTCAAGTCGATCAGCTCCTCCGGGCACAAGTTCGGGCTGGCCCCCCTGGGCGTCGGCTGGGTGATCTGGCGAGACAGCAGCGAACTGCCTGAGGACCTGGTGTTTCACGTCAACTACCTGGGCGGCGACATGCCGGTGTTCCAGATCAACTTCTCCCGGCCGGCCGGCCAGATCATCTCCAGCTATTACAACTTCCTGCGGCTCGGCCGTGACGGTTACCGCCGCGTCCACATGGCGTCCTACGAGATCGGCCAGTACCTCGCCGCCGAGATCGCCAAGATGGGCCCGTTCGAGCTGCTGTGCGACAGCAATCCGAACACCGGAATCCCGACAGTCACCTGGCGCGTCCGCGAGGGCGAGAACCCCGGCTACACGCTGTTCGACCTGGCCGACCGGCTGCGCACCCGCGGGTGGCAGGTGCCTGCCTACACGCTGACGGGGACGGCGTCCGACATCGCCGTGCAGCGCATCCTCGTCCGGCTCGGCGTCAGCCAGGACATGGCGTCCCTGCTGCTTGACGACTTCCGCGACGCGATCGCTCACTTCGGCAAGCACCCGGTCACCGTGTCCATGACCAAGGAGGAATCGGGCGGGTTCAGCCACCTGTAGCCGTGGCGGCATCCTGCGGCGCGCTTGCAGCGGGTGACGCGGATTTCGTCGGGCGGCCCATGGTCATGGCGGGCGGGCGCGTCTAACGTTGCTTGCGTGAGCAGCCAGCCGGCGGAGCCGGAGGAGTGCCTGCGGTCACTGACCGCCGAAGCCCTGCGCGTGGCACGCCCGGGCCATCCCCTGCTCGCGCAGTCACTGGGCGTGATGGCGACGGCGAACGCGTTCGTGATGCTCGGCCTGGTGGCGGAGCAGCGCGCCGAGCAGATCCTCGCCGGGCACCGTGCGGCCCTGGAGGCCAAGGGCATCACCGCGCTGTGGGGGGTCAGTCAGGGAGAGCTCACCGTCCGCCCGGGCGCGCACGGGTACTGGACGGCACGGGTCGCCGGGGCCGACGAGACGGGCGAGGTGCCGCTGCGGGTGCTGCCCGCCGGCGTGCGGCTGCCGGTCACGCTGGCCGATCAGCAGTCCGAGATCAGCATCGACTGGCTGAAACTGACCAGGACCGGCTGGCGGATGACCGTGCGAACGACCGCCGTCGCGATCCCTTCGGCGGATGAAACACCGCGCGCCGCGCCGGCCCGCCAGCCGATAGCAGCTCACTCAACAGGGCTCCTGGCCCAGCTCTCGGTCACCGACGACGCCGGCCGCGGCTACGAACTGACCGGCGCCGCCGGGTTGAGCCGGAGCGGGCCGGGCCGGTATGAGTGGCACGGCGAAGCCGTGGCGCGGCCGGACGTGGCAGGCGACGCGGGCATCGCGGGCAGCATCCCGCAATGGCTGGAGTTCTCGTCCGCGGCGGGCGGCGACCCGCGACGCGTCCCGGTCACCCCGACCACTGACATCCCGACCGGTGTCGCCGAGCCGCGGTGGCCGGCCCCGGCCGAGGCGTTCGTCGAAACCCTCGCCAAGGTCAGCGGCTTCACCCTCAACGGGAATGAGCTGACCCCGGAGCAGACGGCGCGGATCGCGGCCACCGTCGCCGACTGCCTGATGAGCGTCGGCGCCCTCCCGGCATCCAGCCGCCTGCTGCGGGAACCACCGGAACCGCCGTCGCACGGCCCGGCGTGGCAGGCAGAGCTGGCGAGGCGCTGGGAGCGCCGCATCCATCGGCGCGACACGCAGTTCCGGCCGTCCGAGCACAGCGGCCTGGTCGCCGAGCTTCCGCTCAAGCACGCGACCGCCGTCATCGAAAGCGTCTCCGCGCACGGCGAGCTTGCCGGGATCCGGCTGTACGGGCATCCGTGGGTGCGGGGGGAGTACTGGCCGATGATCACGCCGTGCTTTTCCGTGCACGCGACCGGCGACGACGGAGCGGGCTACCAGGGGATGCCGGGTAACTGGCGCGGCAGCGGCAGTCACGAAGGCGTGGGCGAGTTCTGGTTCTGGCCGCCTGTGCCGCGGTCGTGCCAGCGCCTGCGGGTGACCGTGAGCACATTGTGGGAAGCGGCCTGGGCCGACATCAACCTGCCAGGAAGGACGGAGTAGATGGAATACACGCGCGGCCGCAGGGACGGCCAGCCCACTCGCCTAGGGGACGAGGGCACGTTCACCGGGCAGGCCATGCTCGACGTCCTCCTCGAGGACGGGGAAACGGCCCAGGTGCGGGTGAACAGCGTGATCTTCGCGCCGGGCGGGCGCACCCACTGGCATTCCCACACCGACGGGCAGGTGCTGATGGTCAGCAGCGGCCGCGGCATGGTCGAGAACAGGGACGGCCACCGGCACGTGCTGCACGCCGGCGACGTGGTCTGGGCCCCGCCCGGCGAAGAGCACTGGCACGGCGCGGCCCCGGACTCGTTCGTCGCCCACACGGCGATCTCGCTTGGCCCCACCGTGTGGCACGAAGAAGTCCCCGGCACACGCTATAAGGCAGCCTTCGAGGACAAGGAAGAGGACTAGCGAGGCGCCAGGCGCGACGGCGATCACAAGTTCACAACCGGCACAAGGGGTGAGAGCGTGGCCGACGACGGTACGCGCGAGGTACTGGCGGTGCGCTACGGGAACCGCGTCACCACGCGCGCCGAGACCTTCCTCAACTACCACCTGTACGGCGAGCCGGACGGGAAGATCCAGCTCGACTACTTCTTCTGGGTGATCCGTGACGGCGGCGGCGCGGGCCGGGTCACCCTGATCGACACGGGCTTCGCCCCCGCGGCCGGCGACCGCCGCGGCCGGAACTGGGATACCACGCCCGCCGACGCCCTGCCGAAGCTGGGCATCGACCCGGGCGCGGTCGGCACCGTCGTGGTCACGCACGCCCACTGGGACCACATCGGGAACCTGCACCAGTTCCCGCAT
>NZ_JASIAL010000136.1:0-21072 GCF_030042015.1 Trebonia sp.
CCGCCCCGATTCGGTGACGGCTTCACGTGCCGCCGGACTCCGGTAAGCTTCCCGGCGGAGGATTCGCCTAGTGGCCTAGGGCGCACGCTTGGAAAGCGTGTTGGGTGCAAGCCCTCGCGAGTTCGAATCTCGCATCCTCCGCCCTGGTCTAACCTCGAAGACGTGGCCCGAGACGAACGCGGAGTGACGCCGCAGAGCGAAGACTTCTCCGCCTGGTACAACGAACTGGTCTTCAAGGCCGAGCTTGTGGACCGCGGCCCGGTCAAGGGCACGATGGTCATCCGCCCGTACGGATACCGGCTCTGGGAGCTGCTGCAGGCCGATCTGGACCGGCGGATCAAGGAGACCGGGCACCAGAACGCGTACTTCCCGCTGCTGATCCCGCAGAGCTACCTGCAGCGTGAGGCCGAACACGTCGAGGGGTTCGCGCCGGAGCTCGCGGTCGTGACCCATGCGGGCGGCAAGGAGCTTGAGGAACCGCTCATCGTCCGGCCCACCTCAGAGACGGTCATCGGCGAGTTCATGGCCAAGTGGATCAGCTCGCACCGGGACCTGCCCATGCTGCTCAACCAGTGGGCGAACGTGGTGCGCTGGGAGCTGCGGCCGCGGATGTTCCTGCGCACGACCGAATTCCTCTGGCAGGAGGGCCACACCGCGCACGCGGACGAGGCGGACGCGATGCGCGAGACCATGCTCGCGCTGGACACGATCTACGCGCGCGCCGCCCGCGAGGTGGCCGCCATGCCGGTCATCGAGGGTGAGAAGACGCCAGGCGAGCGGTTCGCCGGCGCGGTCCGCACGTTCACGATCGAGGGCATGATGCGCGACGGCCGGGCGCTGCAGGCCGGCACGTCGCACTACATGGGCACGAACTTCGCCCGGGCGTTCGGCATCCAGTACACGGGCGAGGACGGCCACCTCAGCCACGCGCACACGGTCTCCTGGGGCATGAGCACCCGCATGATCGGCGGCGTGATCATGACACACGGCGACGACAAGGGCCTGGTGCTGCCGCCCCGGCTCGCCCCGTACCAGGTCGTCATCGTGCCGATCGGCCGGGGCGGCCAGTCCGGCGAGGTCATCGCGGCCGCGGCGGCGCTGGCCCGGCGGCTGGCCGGCGCGGGCATCCGGGCGCACGTGGACGACCGTCCGCACCTGTCGCCTGGATTCAAGTTCAACGACTGGGAGCTGCGGGGCGTGCCGGTCCGGCTGGAGCTCGGCCCCCGCGACCTCGCGGCGGGCAGCGCGGTGATGGTCCGCCGGCTCGGCGAGGCCAAGGAGTCCGTCTCGCTGGACGGGGCCACCGCGCGGCTGGCCGCCGAGCTCGAGGCGTTCCAGGGCTTCCTGCTCGGGCGGGCCGCCGCGTTCCGTGACTCCCATACGGTCACCACCGACGACTGGGACGACTTCGCCAAGGCGGTGGCGACCGGCTGGGCTCGCGCGCTGCACTGCGGCACGCCGGAGTGCGAGGAGGAGATCAAGGCCGCGACCGCGGCCACGGCCCGCTGCATCCCGCTTGACGGGGAGCCGGAGTCTGGCCCGTGCATCCGGTGCGGCCTGCCGTCGGCTTACGGCAAGCGGGTCATCTTCGGCCGCGCCTACTAGGTCAGGCAGCGGGCGGAGCGAGGATCTTGGACTTCTCGCGCTCGAATTCCTCGTTCGTGATGACTCCGTGGTCGCGCAGGCCGGCGAGCTTGGTGATCTCGTCGGCGGCGCTCTGCGGCCCGGCTGCCTCCTGGACGTAAGAGCGGAATTCCTCGTCCTGCCTGCGCTGCGCCGCCCGTGCCCGCTCGTGCATGCTCGGGCCGCGGACGATCAGGTAGCACAGCACGCCGATGAGCGGGATGAACAGCACGAACAGGAACCACAGGGCCTTCGTCCAGCCTGACATGTCGGGGCTGCGGAACAGGTCGATGATCACCGTGATCAGGATCCAGAACCAGAGCACCCACAAGAAAACCTCGACGATGCTCCAGAAAACGGAAAGTGCCGGGTAGGACGAGTCAGCGAGCGGCATCGCTTGCTCCTTAGCGCAGAGGTGAACAGGGCGCCGGATGGCTGCGCGGGCGCGTCCTCCAGGCCCGGCGCGCGATAACTTTCTCCGCGCGGCAGGCTGTCCCGCATCGCCCCGCGCGGGTGATTGACGCGTATCCGCGCCCGCGGAACCGGCAGAATCGCGGAAGGCTTGTCAGCCGTGGCCCAGCCGGACGGCCTTGACGATCAGCAGCAGCACCGAGATCACGAGGTACCCGCGCAGGGTCAGCACGCCAATCTTGGTCAGCGGCGACCACTGCACGGGCTTGAGCAGCGCGAGCGGCGGCATCCGCCAGCTCATGCGTTCGGCCGGGGACATGGCGGCGCGCGGGTGCGGCGGCGGCGCGGGGCTCCGCCGCCCGGTGATCCGGATCCACACGCCGGCCAGGGCGGCGAAGGCAAGCAGCGCGACGGCCACCCAAACCGCGACCGTGGTCGCGCTGATGCCGGGGAACAGCGTGCTGATGACCAGCGTGCCCGACAGCACGAGCAGCACGCCGATGATGAACACCGCAACGATGTTCAGCCACCGCGGGTTCATCCACGGGCCGAGCACCTCGCGGTCGTTGCACAGCAGCAGCAGGAACACGCTCGCGCTCGGCAGCAGGATCCCGGCCAGCGCCTGCACCGCGGTGGTGAGCAGCCCGAGCGGGGTGCCCGGGATGAGCACGATCGTCGCCGCGAGCACGATCATGGCGACGTAGAAGGCGTAGAACGGCTTGGCGTCCTTGAACGAGCGGTGCAGCGAGTGCCTGATGCCGAACACGTCGCCGAACGCGTAGCTGGTGGACAAGGTGACCGACGCCGCGCCGATGATCGACGCGTCGAGCAGCACGATCGAGAACGCCGCGCCGTACCAGCCGCCGTGCATCTCCAGCGCGTGCGCCACCCCGAGCGCATCGGTGAAGTTCCCGGCCAGGTGGGTGCCGCGGACGGCGAAGACCGCGGAAATCAGGATCAGCGAGGCCCCGATCACCACGACGAAAGCGCCCACCGTGGTGTCGGCCCGCTCGTACGGGATGAACCGCGGGGTGATCCGCTTGTCGATGACGTTCGACTGCTGGAAGAACAGCTGCCAGGGGGCGACGGTGGTGCCCACGATCGCGATGATCAGCAGCACCGAGGTGGAGCTGAACCCGCCCTGGACGCCCGGCACGACGAAGTCGTAGCCGATCTGACTCCAGTGCGGGCCGGACGTGAGCCCGAGCGGAATCAGGATCAAGCTCACCGCGATAAACCCGAACAGCGCCTGTTCCCAGCGGCGGAAGCTGCCGCTCGCGGTGATGGCGACCAGGACGACTCCGGTGACCGGCACCGAGACGTACGGGGTGACGTGGAAATACTGCAGCGCCAGGGAGACGCCGATGAATTCGGTGACGATCGTCAGGAAGTTCAGGATGAACAGGTCGCCCACGCTGAACCAGCCCCAGAACCTGCCGAACCGCTCGTTGATGAGCCGGGCGTGCCCTACGCCGGTGACCGCGCCGAGCCGGACCACCATCTCCTGGTTGACGATAAGCACCGGGATCAGCAGCAGCAGCGTCCACAGCAGGCTGTAGCCGTAGTTCTGCCCCGCCTGCGCGTAGGTGGACACGCCGCCGGCGTCGTTGTCGCCGACCATCACGATCAGCCCGGGTCCCATGACCGCGAGGAAAGTGATCAGCTTGCGCTTGACGCCGCCGCCAACTTCCTCCTCGCCGAGCCGGATCCGGCCGAGCGCGCCCTCGATGTCGCCGAGATGGGCCTCGTCGAGCACCGCGGAGGGCGGCGGCTTGGCGAGGGCCGGCCGCGTGGGCACGGACGTGCCTGCCTGCTGGGCCGGCTGGGAGGTGTCCAGGCCCTGTTCTGGTGACGCCGGGTGACCGGGCTGCTGGGGTTGTGCGGGGCCGCCTCGGGTGGTCACCTAGCGTCCCCGTGGTGGGCGTCCGGCGGCTCCGCCGCCTCGCGCCGCCGCCAGTCGTCAGGCAACGTGATCTCCAGGATGTCGTCGACCGTGATGACCCCGAGCAGCCGGCGCTCGTCGTCGACCACGGGGATCGTGATGAGGTTGTAGTCCGTCATGAGCACGGCGACGTCCATGACGTCGGTGTCGGTGCCCACCCTGACCGGATCCGTGTCGCACACGTCGATCAGCGTGCTGGCCGGATCGGCCTGCACCAGCGTGACCAGGCGGGCCACGCCGCGCAGGCCGCCGTCGGAGTCGACGGCGTGCACGCTGGTCAGCGCCTCCGGCTGCAGTGTGCCCGACCTGCGGATCGCGTCAAGCGCGTCCGAGACGTTCGTCATGCTCGGCACCGCAACGAAGTCCACCCCCATGAGCCCGCCGGCGCTCGTCTGGTTGAAGCCGAGCAGCGTGAGCACCTTGGTCCGCTGCGGCGACGGCAGCAGGTCGAGCACCGGCTGCCGCCGCGCCTGCGGCAGCTCGGCGATCGCGTCCGCGGCGTCGTCGGCCCGCATCCTGCTGAGCACGGCGGCGATTTCCGCGTCCGTGCGGGCACCGAGCAGCCGGGTGGCGAGGTCCTCGTCCAGTTCCTCGAAGACGTCCGCCTCCAGTTCCGGGTCGTCGTGCACCCGGCCGAGGATCTCGGTCTCCTCGTTCTTCGACGCCTCCTCGAGCAGGTCCGCTATCTGAGCCGGCTTCAGCCTGCGCACCCGGGCGAACGGCCGCCGCTGGAGCGCGCTGCTCTCGTGCCCGATCAGCGACTCGAAGTCGTGCCAGTCGCGGAAGGACGGCCCGTCCGCGGCGTGCGGATCCGGACCGAGCAAGCCGAACAGCCGTCGCGGCCGGCGCCTGGTGTCCACCCCCGACAGGACCCATTCCGCGCCGTCCCTGTACAGCTGCAGGTCCCACGCGCGGACTAGCCGCGCGTTCTCCACATCGATCAGCCGGTGGCCGAGCACGTCCGCGCTGAGCAGCACCTCGCCCTCGCGCCGCTCGAAACGCCGCAGGTCGAGCTTGGCGGTCGTGAGCTTGAGCACGTCGCCGTCGAAGTCGGCGACCTTGTCCATCGGGACGAAGACCTCACGTCCCCCGCCAATCGCCGCGACCATGCCGGTGACCTGCGGGTAGTCCGAACCGCGGAGCCGCACGATCACATCGGACACCCGTCCGAGCGACTCGCCGCCGCTGTCGGCGACGGGCCGCTTGAGCAGGGTGGAAAGGCGCATCGTCTGCCCGCGTTCCGCCGTCGGAGGCGGTGACGCAGGCGATGTACTGGTCATGTTGATGCCTCTTGATTAGCTAGCACTGCGTTTACGTGCGGGGACAGGCCGTCCCGCGATCCCTATGTTCCCCGCGAAAAATCCCCCGGTCACCGGAACGCGCTTCGCCGCACCCGATGACTCCCCGTTCCACGGCATCACCATCCCACCCGCAAGTGAACGCCAGGTTGACGGTGTCCCTTCCCGGGGGCTATTCCTGGTCCTCGGGGGTACCCCGACGCACCGCGCATAACCTGGTGCGTTGAGGTGATAAGAAGTCACCGGCACGTTTGACCGACGAAAGGCGCAGATGGTGGCCATGCCCGAGCCAGTGGGCCTGCTTGACGGGCGCGGCAGCCAGCCGGACGGCTTCTGGTACACCGCGAAGCGGCGGATGCTCGGCCCGCCCCTGGTCAACGAGCAGCTCGGCGAGCAGCGGCTGTCCAAGCCGCTGGCGCTTGGCGTCTTGTCGCCTGACGGGATCTCGTCGTCCGCGTACGGCACCGAGGAGATCCTGATCGCGCTGCTGCCGCTGGCCGGCCTGGCGGCGTTCACCCTGATTCTCCCGATGACGCTGGTCATCCTGCTCGTGATGACGCTCGTGGTGCTCTCCTACAGGGAAGTCGTCATGGTCTACATCAGGCCGGGCGGCTCCTATGTGGTGGCGCGGGAGAATTTCGGGCCCCGGGTCGCGCAGATCTGCGCGGTGGCGCTGCTCATCGACTACGTGGTGACCGTCGCCGTCCAGATCGCCGCCGGCACGGCGGCCGTCGCCTCGGCGTTCCCGGCCATCGGCCCGTACAAGCTGGAGGTCTGCGTCGGCGTCGTCCTCGTGATGTGCTACGGCAACCTGCGCGGCATCAAGGAAGCGGGCCGGGCGTTCGCCGTGCCCACGTACCTGTTCGCGGGTTCGGTCATCTTGATGATCGTGGTCGGCCTGGTCCGCGAGGTCATGGGCAACCTCCCGCTCTACGACCCGAAGACGATGCACGGCACTTACACGCTCGGCTCGGGGACCGCGGGACTGATCAGCGGCGTGATGATCTTCACGCTGCTGCGCGCGTTCGCCAACGGCGGCGCGTCGCTGACCGGCATCGAGGCGGTGAGCGACGCGGTGGGCGCGTTCCATCCGCCGGAGGGGGTCAACGCCCGCCGGGTGCTGATCACCGAGGGGCTCATCCTGGGCACGCTCGTGGCCGGGATCTCCTGGCTCGCGCACGCCACGCATGCCACGCCCTATGTCGCCGGCTACCCGACGGTGCTGGCGCAGGAAGCCAAGATCGTCTTCGGGCACACGTTCCTCGGGCAGGCCTTGTTCCTGCTGGTGCAGGCGGCGACCATGCTGATCCTGTACACAGGCGGCAACACCAGCTTCAACGGGTTCCCGTTCCTGACCAGCTACGTCGCGGGGGACTCGTTCCTGCCGCGCTGGCTGCTCAAGCGCGGCCACCGGCTGGTGTTCTCCAACGCGATCATCCTGCTGACGATCGTCTCGGTCGCGCTGCTGATCGTCAAGAACGCGGACGTCAACAGCCTGGTGCCGCTGTACGCGATCGGCGTGTTCACCGCGTTCTCGATGGCCGGCTTCGGCATGGCCAAGTACCACCACACCCACCGGGAGCAGGGCTGGCGGCACAGGTTCGCGATCAACTTCTCGGCCGGGCTGCTGACCTCGGTCGTCGTGGTGATCTTCGCGGTCGTGAAGTTCGCGGAAGGCGCCTGGCTGGTCCTTGTGCTCTTCCTCGTGCTGGTCCCCGCGCTGATCCGGCTGAACGCCGAATACCGGGCGGAGGCCGAAGTCCTCGATACGGTCAGCGGCGAGCAGCCGAGCCCCGCCCCGCATTACTCCCGGCGCGTGGTCTTCGTCTTCGTGGACAGCTTCGACCTGGCCACGCTCGCGGCGCTCCGCTACGCACGGAGCCAGCGGCCCACGACGATCCGCGCGGTGCACTTCGTCATCGACAATGTGCGGGCCGAGAGGCTGCGCGAGAAGTGGACCCGGGCAGACCGCGGCGTCGCCCTCGACTTCATCGACTGCCCCGACCGCCGGCTCACCAAGGCCGCGAGCGAACTGGCCGAGCGGGAGGTCCAGGATCCGGGCACGTACGTGACCGTGATCCTGCCGCGGCGCAGCTACTCCCCGCTCCTCGGGCGGCTGCTGCACGACCGCACGGCGGACAAGATCGCCGCCGCGGTCAGCCGCATCCCGCGGTCGGCCGCCACCATCGTCCCGTACGACGTGCCGAGCCGGGTGGCGGTACTGCAGGCACGCCAGGCGGCGGCCAGATCGGCCAGGCTCGCGAAGCCCGCCGCGGCGCCGGCGCCGGCCGCGGCGGAACCGGCCGAGGGCGACGCCGCGCAGGCGGCCACCGCCACGGAACTCGCGCTCGAGGCGGACATCGCCGCTCGCCATGCCCTGCTGGGCAATGAGCGAGCCGCGCCGCCCCGCCCGGCCAGGCGGCACCCCGGCAGCGGCGACGAGCAGGGAGCGCCGGCCGCGGCACCGAGCGTTTCCCCGATCGGCTCGGTGACCTCGCCGGGGAAGGCCACGGTCGAGGGGCGGATCCGGGTCGTCGAGATCCGGCCGGTCGAGCGGAACTCGGTGCTGGCCGTGGAGATCAGCGACCACACGGGCAGCCTGACCGCGATGTTCTACGGCAGGTCGCACATTCCTGGTCTGGTCTGCGGGGCGCGGGTCCGGTTCCACGGCCCGGCCGGGATCCGCGGCGGCCAGCCCGTGATGATCAACCCCGCTTATGAGCTGCTCTTCCCCAGCAGGGACCAGTAGGAGTCATTCCGCCGCGCCCCTGGGCAGCAGCTGGTACGCCGGGTTGATCATGGCCGGACCGTCTTCGCGCATCGACACCTTGCCGTCCAGCCGCAGCCGCGCGCCGGGTTCCACGCCGGGAATGTGGGTGCGGCCGTAGAACATGGCTGTCAGCGTCCCGGTCCCATCGGTCACCGTGCACTCGAACACGCAGTTCTGCTCCACCGGGCGGATCTCCACCGCCCGTACCTTGCCCTCGATCGTCGCCTTCCCCGGCCCGCTGAGCGCGCCGATCGGCGTCACGCCGGGCGGCAGCACCGCGGCCCGTACTTCGGATCCGTCCTCCTTGCCGACCTGGGCCGCGGCAGCCGGGCTCTTTTCTGTCGTCTGAACGGGCGCTGGCGTCTGCCCTGCCGCTGCCCCTGTCGCCGCGAGGTGGGCGGCGTGCCGGGCGTGGAGCACCTGGACCCGGCTCTCGACATCGAACGGGATGATCGTCGCGGCGGAGTTGGGCACCCGGCTGACCACCGAGGCGATCTTGTCCGCCGTGCGGTCGTGCAGCAGCCGCCCGAGGAGCGGGGAGTAGCTGCGCCGCGGCAGCACCACGGTGACGTGCGTGCCGTTCTGGGCCGCTTCCTGGCTGACAAGCTCCACGGAAGCCCGCAGCAGCCTGCGGTCCGGCGTATCGATCATCTCCAGCGGGATGCCCTGCCCGAACCGCACCCAGTTCTCGCGCAGCTTGTCGGCCTGGGCGGCGTCGATGACGAAGTGCACCGCTCGCACGGTCGTCGGCCGCAGGCCACGGGCGTACCTGATGGCCGCGAACGTCGCCAGGTCCACGCTGTCCACGAAGATCAGCACCACGCGGCGGCTGTAGTTCGGCTGCCGCAGCGTGATCGTGGCCGCCCGCTCGCTGATGTTCTGCAGGACCTCGGCCTCCATCCGGTACTGCCGGTTCAGCCTGATCAGCAGCAGCACCAGGAGCGGGAACACGACGACGATTACCCAGGCGCCCTCGGTGAACTTCACGACCGCGAAGATCGCCACGACGATCGCGGTGTAGACGGCCGCGGTCCGGTTGATCACCAGTCGCCGCCGCCAGCCGCTTTCCTTGACCCGCCTGTGGTACTTGGCCATGCCGAACCCCGCCATCGAGAACCCGGTGAACACGCCGATCGCGTAGAAGGGGATCAGGCCGTTGACCTTCGCGCCCGTGCTGATCAGCAGCACCAGCGAGACGATCGTGAGCACGATGATGCCGTTGGACAGCGCGAGCCGGTGGCCGCGCTTGGTCAGCCAGCGGGGCAGGAACGAGTCGCCCGCGACGAAGCTGGCCAGGAACGGGAACCCGCTGAAGCTGGTGTTGCCGCCAGTGAACAGGATCAGCGCGGTGGCCGCCTGCACCACGAAGTACATGAAGTGACCGGCGGTGCCGAAGACGACATTGGCCTCCTGGGCTAGCACGGTCGGATATCCCGCCTCGTAGGGGATCGCGTGGGTGACGTGCGCCAGCCAGGAGATGCCGGCGATGAGGAACGCGACGATCGACCCCTGGGTGACCAGGATCTGCCTGGCGTTGCGGCCCTCCGGCGGGCGCAGCGCGCTGACCGCGTTGGAGACGGCCTCAATGCCGGTAAGCGACGATCCGCCGTTGGCGAAAGCCTTCGCCAGCATGTAGATCAGCCCGAGGCTGAGGATGCCTTCTGTGCTGTGCCCGATCGGGAACGTAGCACCGGAGTACGGGCTGACGTGCGGCAGCCCGCTGGTCAGCTCGCGGGCCAGGCCGATGATGATCATCAGGCCCACCGAGACGGAGAACAGGTAGGTCGGCAGCGCGAACGCGCGCCCGGCCTCGCGGATGCCGCGGAGGTTGCCGTAGCACATGATGAGCACCGCGATCACCGAGATGACCGTCAGGATGTCGGGCCCGATGACCGGGATGCTGCCGAGCTGGGGGAACGCGGACACGATCGCCGCGCTGCCCGCGGCGGTCTGCACCGCGACCGTCACCGTGTAGTCGATGAGCAGCGCCACCGCGGCCACCTGCGCCACCCGCGGGCCGAAGTTCTCCCGCGCCACCACGTAGGAACCGCCAGCCCGGGTGTAGACCGAGACGACCTCGCGATAGGAAAGCACGACCAGGGCGACGCCTGCGAGGATCACCAGCGTCATCGGCAGGATCAGCGTGAACGCCGCGAGGCCGACCACCTGGATCATCTCGATCAGCATCTCCTCGGTGCCGTACGCGGCCGAGGAGATCCCGTCACAGGACAGCACGCCAAGCGCGAGCGGCCTGGACAGCCGCTCCTCAGAGATCTGGTCGTTCACCAACGGGGGCCCGAGCAGCCGGCGCTTCAGCGAGTAGCCGAACGTCTCGGGCAGCCTGCTATCGGGCAGGGCGACGCCGGACAGCTCATCCGGCATGCCGCCGTCAGCCAGCCCGGTCCCCTGCGGTGCCGCCACTAGATTCCGCCTCCAACCGCGTCCCAGCCGTCTGCCCGCCAGTGTCCGCCTGACGCTCGGTAACTGGCAGAGACAAAGGTCGCCTGATTTAGGACCTTCCGGCGCTGGTGCGGCGCGTGGTGCGGTAGTTGATTTCTCATCGCGGGCATCAGGCTAGGCGCTACTTCGATGCTTGACTGCTAGGGCCGCGTTAAGGCTGCTGACCTGGACGTTAAGGATGCGTCAAGATGGTCGGCGGCTGGCCGGAAAGGCGCTGGAATGACAAGCACGATGACTGGTGGACGGCATGAGACACCGCTACGCTGGCGCCGTCACGCAGCGCGACGCTTGCCGGGCCGGCCGGGACTTCCGGCCCCCTATGCGCTGCCGGCCGGCTTCGCCGCGCTGTTCGCCGTGGGCACGGTGGCCGCGGCTCTGAACGGGCGGCTGTCCGCCACCGGAGTGCTGCTGTGCAGCGCGGTCGTGGTCACGGCCGTCTCGGTTCTCGCCACGCCGGCGGCGGCAGTGCCGCTTGGCGTCATCGGCTGGCTGACCGTCATCGGGTTCTCGCGGCCCCCTTACGCTGACCTCCGGCCGACCGGAGCGACTGCCGCGCTCGCCGCGATCACCATGGCGGCGTGCGCGCTGTGCGGAGCCCTGGCGGGCGTGCTGTTCCGGTACTGGACGGCGCGGGTCACACTAGAGAGCGTGGACCGGCAGAAAGAGAGCGGCATCAATGCCCGCAGGCAGCTGGCCGGCGCGGCGCTCGCCGCAGCCGGGCTGCCGCTGCTCACCGTGGTGCTCGCCGCCCTGCGTCCGCACCTGAACCTCTCCGACGACCTGCTGATCTACCTGGTCGCGGTGGTGGCGGTCACGGTGGTCGGCGGATTCTGGCCGGCGGTGTTCGCCGCCGTGGCCGCCAGCTTGCTGCTGAACTGGTACTTCACAGAACCGCTGCACACCTTCACGATCGCAGAACCGAAGAACCTGCTCGCGCTCGTGCTGTTCGTCACGGTCGCCGTCGCGGTGAGCAGCGTGGTGCACCTCGCCGCGCGACGCGAGGCGGATGCCGCCAGGAGCGCGAAGGAAACCGCGTCCCTGCTCGGCCTCGCGCAGACGGTACTCGGCGGCACGGACACCCCCGCCGATGTGCTCGAGCATCTGACCAGCAGCCACGGCGGCCAGGCCAACCTGCTGGAACGCGTGGGCGCCAAGTGGATCAAGGTGGCGACGAGCGGCGCGGCGGACCCGGGCGCGGCGGTCATCCGGTTCGAAGTCAGGCCCGACCTGGCGCTTGAGGTAAGCGGGCAGGCGGCCACCGCGACCGCCGCGCTGCTGGCCGGCTACACCGCTCAGGCGGTGGCGGCCCTGGACCGGGCACGGCTGCGCACCCAGGCGGCCCAGGCGGAGGCGCTCGCCGAGGGGAACCGGATGCGGACCGCGCTGCTCGCCGCGGTCAGCCACGACCTGCGCACCCCGCTGGCGTCCATCAAGGCCAGCGTCAGCAGCCTCAGGCAGACCGACGTGCACTGGTCGCCGGAGGACGAGGCCGACCTGCTCGCGAACATCGAGCAGAACGCCGACCGGCTCGACGCGCTCGTCGGCAACCTGCTCGACATGAGCCGCCTGCAGACCGGGTCGCTGGCGCCCTTCCTGCGCGCCACGGCCGTGGACGAGGTAGCGCCGGTAGCCCTGCGCGGGCTCGACAACAGCGACCTGCTCGACATCGTGGTGCCTGACGACCTGCCGCTGGTCCGCGCCGACCCCGGACTGCTCGAGCGGGTGCTCGCCAACCTGTTCTCCAACGCGCTGCGGCACTCCCCGCCGGATTCCCGGCCGGCCTTGCGGGCACGGGAGGACGGTGCGCTGGTCGTGCTCGAGGTGGTTGACCACGGCAACGGAGTGCCGGGCGATGTCAAGGAGCGGATCTTCGAGCCGTTCCAGCGGCTCGACGAACGGTCGTCGGGCGTCGGGCTCGGGCTCGCGGTCGCCAAGGGCTTCGCCGAGGCGATGGGCGGCACGATCGTCGCGGTGGACACCCCGGGCGGCGGGCTTACCGTCCGGGTAACGCTGTCCGCCGAGACCAGCGGGGTCCCTGCCGCGCTCGGGTCCGGACAGTGAACCGCGGAGCGCGGTGGTGACCAAGGTCCTCGTCATCGACGACGAGCCGTCGATCCTGCGGGCGCTGCGCATCAACCTCACCGCAAGGAACTACGAGGTCAGCACCGCGAGTGACGGCGCCTCCGGACTGGCTGCGGTGTCCAGGGACCGGCCTGACGTGCTGATCCTTGATCTCGGGCTGCCCGATATGGACGGCACGGACGTCATCCACGGGGTTCGCGGCTGGAGTTCGACGCCGATCATCGTGCTGTCGGTTTGGGACCAGGAGCAACAGAAGGTGGCCGCACTCGACGCCGGGGCCGACGACTACGTCACGAAGCCGTTCGGCATGGACGAACTGCTTGCCCGGCTGCGCGCGGCCGTCCGCCGGGCGGCGCCCGCGCCAGATGAGCCGGTGGTGACCACGCCCGACTTCACCGTGGACCTAGCCGCCAAGCGGGTGACCAGGAGCGGGGAAGGCGACGTCCGGCTCACTCCGACTGAATGGCAGCTGCTGGAGGTGCTGGCCCGTAACCGCGGCCGGCTGATTACGCAGCGACAGCTGCTCCAGGAGGTGTGGGGGCCGGCGTACGAGTCGGAGAGCAACTACCTGCGCGTATACGTCGCGCAGCTGCGCCGCAAGCTCGAGCCGGAACCGTCCCGGCCGCGGTACCTGCTCACCGAGCCCGGCATGGGCTATCGCTTCCAGGCCTGACCGCCGCGTCCCGGTGACACGCATGAACATCGCCGCGGTGGGAAAGCAGCCAGCTATGGACCGGCGAACGGGCCACGGGCCCGATGACATGGGCGACGACGAGCAGGAGACTGACGTCGCCGCGTACGAGCAGTACATCAAGGACCCGCCGGACGACCTGGTGATCGCCGAGGACGACGACGAGGACGCGGAACAGGCCACGGACTGGGCTGCCCGCCACCCCGCGGCGGCGGACGACACGGCAACCGCCGACACGCCTGCCGAGGACTCGGCCGTCCACGAGACCCCCGGCCAGTAGGCCTGGCATTGCGCACGGCTGCGTTACCCGCTAGTAATAAGGCGTGGGGTGGTATCCGCCGAGCCCATTGGAGGCACGCGTGAGCACCTATGACCTGTACACCACACCCGTCGCGCGCGGCACCTGGGACGTGCCCGCGACCGGTGCCGCCCGCTTGTCTTGGGAGTACGACGACGGGCGGCAGCGGCTGCTTGACCTGTACCAGCGCGGCAAGGACAAGCAGTGGGACGCCGCCAGGCGGATCGACTGGGACCAGCCGGTCGCCGCCGAGAACGTCACGGAGGCAGGCGACGAGTTCTGCCCGATCTACGGGTCGCGGCAGTGGGACAAGCTGAACCAGCGCGAGCGCGAGGAACTCGGCCACCACCTGTCCGCATGGCTGTTCAGCCAGTTCCTGCACGGCGAGCAGGGTGCGCTGACCGTGGCGGCGCGGATCATCGAGTCGGTGCCGGACATGGACTCGAAGTTCTATGCCGCCACCCAGGCGATGGACGAGGCCCGCCACGTGGAGCTGTTCGCCCGCTTCATGAGGGAGAAGATCGGCCTGTTCTATCCGGTCAACCCCGACCTGGCGAAGCTGCTCGGCGACGCGCTTGGCGACGCGCGGTGGGACATGCCCTACCTCGGCATGCAGGTGCTCATCGAGGGGCTGGCGCTCGCCGCGTTCGGCGTGCACAGGGACATCGCGAAGAACCCGCTTGTCAAGCAGCTGCTCGCGTACGTGATGCAGGACGAGGCGCGGCACGTGGCGTTCGGCCGGCTCGCGCTACGGGACTATTACGCCCAGCTCAGCCCGGCCGAGCTCGCCGACCGCGAGGAGTTCGTGGTCGAGGGGTGCCACCTGATGCGCAACCGGTTCATCGCCAGGGAGGTCTGGGAGCGGCTCGGCTTCGACGTGGCCGAATGCGTCGAGTTCACCGAGCACTCCCCCACCCAGCAGGCGTTCCGCCAGCTGCTGTTCACCCGGATCGTGCCGTGCGTGAAGGACATCGGGCTGTGGGGCCAGAAAGTGCGCCAGGCCTATGCCGACCTGGGCGTGCTTGACGCCGCCGGAAGCGACCTCGACGCGCTGATGCGAGCCGACGAGGACATCGCCGACCGGATAGAACGCGAGCACGCGGCCGAGCTGGCCGCCCGCAAGCGGGAGGTGGACGCCGCCATCGCCTCCGGTCGCGCGGACTAGCTGCCGGCAGAGTCGGCCGGAGCTACGGCCGGGGTGTAGCCTGCGCCCGGGCGTGGGTAGGGTCAAGACGTGAGGCAACCCCTCGGCAGGCTCCTGCGCAGGGACGGCGCGGGACGGGACGGCGCACGGCCCGACGGCGCGGGCGCGCCAGCGACCGGCCAGGCAACGCCACGGCGGCACCGGGGGGCGGCGCTTTCGCTCTTGTCCGCGTCCCGGCCCGCCGCCCTGGCGGAGCGCATCGAGCGCGCGCCCGCCCTTGACGGCCCGGTCCGCGTGCTGTCCGAGACAGTGGTGCGCGCGCTGCCGCCCGGGCCGCGGGCCGACGCGCTGCACGGCGTTCCGTTCGGCCAGCCCGCGCACCCCGCCCTGATCCGGATGCCGCTCGGCTGCTGGACGTCGGCCGTGCTGCTCGACCTGTTCCGCGGCACCGAGCGGGCCGCGGGCACGCTCGTGGCGGTCGGCCTGGCCGCCGCGCTGCCCTCCGCCGCCACGGGCCTGGCCGACTGGTCGGCGCTGCACCGCCATCAGCAGCGTGTCGGGCTGGTGCACGCGATCTCGCAGGCGTGCGCGACAGCGCTGTTCGGCGCCTCGCTGCTCGCCAGGCTGACCGGGCGGCACGGCAACGGCAAGGTGCTGTCGGCAAGCGGGCTCGCCGTCGCCACCGCGGGTGCGTACCTGGGCGGACATCTGGCGCTGCGCCTTGGCGCCGGCGCCAGCCACGCGGAGCCGATCGACCACCTCGCCGCCCTCGGCTGGCACGACCTGTGCCCGCTTGCCGACCTGCCCGACGGGCACCTGGCCCGCCGCCAGCTCGGCTACCTGAGCCTGCTGGCGCTGCGCCAGGGCGACACGGTGCAGGTGCTGTCGGACCACTGCGCGCACCTGGGCGGGCCGCTCCACCAGGGACGGGTGGTCACCGTGCGCGGTGCCGCCTGCGTGAGCTGCCCGTGGCACGGCTCCACGTTCCGGCTCAGCGACGGTGCGGTCATGCACGGTCCGGCCACCGCACGGCAGCCGGTGTTCGAATCCCGGATCAGCGACTCGGGCTGCGTGCAGGTCCGGCCGCAGGCTAAGCGCCGGGCAGCCGGGTGACGCTGCCGGCCCCGTCCGTCCCCGCGAGCGGCGGCTCGATCTCCTGCTCATGCCGCTGCTTGGCCTCCGCGCCTGCGGTGCCGAAGAAACCGCCGAGCCCCTCCAGGGCCTTGCCCATCTCGCTGGGGACGATCCACAGCTTGTTCGCGTCGCCCTGCGCGATCTGCGGAAGCATCTGCAGGTACTGATAGGCGAGCAGCCGCTGGTCCGGGTTGCCCTCGTGGATGGCGCGGAACACCGTCGAGATCGCCTGCGCCTGGCCGCGTGCCCGGGCCGCCTGCGCCGTCGCGTCCGCCTCCGCGCGCACCACGGCCGCCTCCGCCTCGCCGCGGGCCCGGAGCACCGCGGCCTGCTTCTCGCCCTCGGCGGTCAGGATCGCCGCCTGCTTGGACCCCTCCGCGGACAGGATCGCGGCGCGCTTGTCCCGGTCGGCGCGCATCTGCTTTTCCATGGAGTCCTGAATGGACGAGGGCGGCTCGATGGCCTTCAGCTCCACCCGGCTGACCCGCAGGCCCCACCTGCCCGTCGCCTCGTCCAGCTCGCGGCGCAGCTCCCCGTTGATCTTGTCCCGGGAGGTCAGCGTGGTGTCCAGGTCCATGCCGCCGACCACGTTCCGCAGGGTGGTCACCGTGAGCTGCTCGACCGCGGCGACGTAGTTGGCGATCTCGTACGTGGCCGCCTTGGGGTCGGTCACCTGGAAGTAGATCACGGTGTCGATGCCGACAACCAGGTTGTCCTTGGTGATCACGGGCTGCGGCGGGAAGCTGACCACCTGCTCCCGCAGGTCGATGAGCGGCCGCAGCCGGTCGATGCCAGGCACCACCAGGTTCAGCCCGGCGTGCAGCGTCCGGTGGTAGCGGCCGAAGCGCTCGACGATACCCGCCCGTGCCTGCGGGACGATCCGCACCGACCTCAGCACCGAGATCAGGGCAATTATCACGATCAGGACGAGAACCACTACCGCGACTATGGTGCCCATCACCGTCATCTCCGCTCGGAGGCGCTTATAACGCCCACGGTACCGTCGGTAGGCGGCAAGTGCCAGGGATGTCGCAATCCGTGGCCAGTCAGCGGGCGGCCCAGGCCGTCCAGCGCGACCGGCGGTACTCGATCTCCAGCGGAACGCCGAAGCACCGGGACAAGTTACGGGCGGTGAACACCTCGGCTATCGGCCCGGCCGCCAGGACCGAGCCCCGGCGCAGCAGCATCGCGTGCGTGAAGCAGTCAGGCACTTCCTCGACATGGTGCGTGACCAGCACCAGCATCGGCGCCTTCGGGTCGGCGGCGAGCTGCGACAGCCGGCGGAGCAGGTCTTCCCTGCCGCCCAGGTCGAGGCCTGCCGCGGGCTCGTCAAGCAGCAGCATCTCCGGGTCAGGCATCAGCGCCCTGGCGATCTGCACGCGCTTGCGCTCGCCTTCCGACAGCGTCGCGAACCGGCGCCTGATCAGGTGCGCGCAGCCGAGCGCCTCGAGCAGGCCCACCGCCCTGGTCACGTCGGCTGACTCGTATTCCTCCTTCCACCGGCCGAGCATCGCATACGCGGCGGTCAGCACCAGGTCGATGACCTTCTCGCCCGCCGGCACCCCTTCGGCCAGCGCGGCGCTCGTCAGCCCGATCCGCGGTCGCAGGTCGAACACGTTCGCCTCGCCCAGCCGCTCGCCGAGCACCTCCACCGTCCCCTCGGTCGGGAACAGCACCGTCCCCGCCACCTGAACCAGGGTCGTCTTGCCCGCTCCGTTCGGGCCGATCACGATCCAGCGCTCGTCCTCGTGTGCGGTCCAGTCGACGCTCCGCAACAGCAGCGACGTTTCGCGCCGCACGGACACACCACGCAGCTTGAGCACCTCGTCAGACACTGCCTGCCCCTCCTCTGCCCGGCACGGTCCGCCCAGACCGAACCTATTCCACACCAGGCGGTCCGGCACAGCAGGTGGCGGTTAGGGGTTGGTCACACCGCCCGGCCGCCAGCGGGTAGCGTGGGCTCGCGATGAATCGACCGCGGACCACGCTGCTTGTCACGCTGACCGGCCGGGACCGGCCGGGGGTCACGTCGCGCCTGTTCGGCGTGCTCGCCAGGTACCCGCTGACCGTCGTTGACATCGAGCAGGTGGTGATCAGGGGCAGGCTGGTGCTCGGGGTGCTGACCTCCTGCGACGCACCGCCCGATCTCACCGCCATCTATCACGGAGTCACTGGGCTGGCGACGGACCTGGGGCTCGAGGCCGAGATCACCACCGGCTCGGCCGAGCCCGCCTCCGCCGCCCCGCGCGGCCAGCTGCACGTCACCGTGCTCGGCAACCCGCTGCGGCCGGAAGGCGTCGCCGCGGTCGCCGGCCGGATCGCCGCGAGCGGCGCGAACATCGACCGGATAACCCGGCTGGCCAGCGACCCGGTGACCTGCATCGAGCTGGATGTCTCGGGGGCCGAGCCTGCGCAGCTGCGGGACGCGCTCGCGCGGGTGGCCGCCGACCGCGGCGTGGACGTCGCGGTGCAGCGCGGCGGCCTGTACCGGCGGGCGATGCGGCTGATCGTGATGGACGTCGACTCGACGCTCATCCAGGACGAGGTCATCGATGTCCTCGCCGCCCGCGCCGGCTGCGCGGCCGAGGTCGCCAAGGTCACCGAGGCCACGATGCGCGGCGACCTCGACTTCGCCGCGTCGCTGCGGGAGCGGGTGGCGCTGCTGGCCGGCCTCGACACGTCCGTCGTCGACTCGGTGCGCGCCGGGCTGCGGCTGACTCCGGGGGCGCGCACGCTGATCAGGACCCTGAAGCGCCTCGGCTACAAGTGCGGGATCGTCAGCGGCGGGTTCACGGCCGTGATCGAGCCGCTGGCCACCGAGCTTGGCATCGACTACGTCGCCGCCAACACGCTTGAGGTCGCGGACGGGAAGCTGACCGGCCGGGTGCTCGATCCCGTCCTCGACAGGGACGGCAAGGCCGAGGCGCTGCGCGGCTTCGCGCGCGCCGCAGGCGTCCCGCTGTCGCAGACGGTCGCGGTCGGAGACGGCGCCAACGACCTGGGCATGATCGCCGCGGCCGGGCTTGGCGTGGCCTTCAACGCCAAGCCCGTGGTCCAGGACGCGGCCGAGGTGGCACTGAACGTTCCGTACCTGGACACGGTCCTGTACCTGCTCGGCATCTCCCGCGAGGCCGTGCAGGCCGCCGACCAGGCGGAGGATTAACCTACGCGCCCGGGTCGGCGTGCTCGGCGGGCGCGCTGGCCGGGGACGTGACCTGCCCGTTAGGCGCGTCCTTCGCGTCCGGCTTGGCGGCGGGAACGGCCTCCGCGGCGCCCTTGGCCGCGGACTCAGCGACCGCTGGCGCGGTCGCGCCGCCGATCTCGGCGCTGGCCGGCGCCTCGTCCTCCCCGGTGAGGGCGTGCGCGCGCCGCTTGGACACGATGATCGCCGCGATCACGATGATGACCGCGCCGAGCGCGACGCCGGTGCGCAGCCCGGTGTTGGAGCTGTACTTCACCACCGAGGTGGCGATCAGCAGCGACACCAGGTTCATGACCTTAATCAGCGGGTTGATGGCCGGCCCCGCGGTGTCCTTGAACGGGTCGCCCACGGTGTCGCCGATGATCGTGGCCGCGTGCGCCTCCGATCCCTTGCCGCCGTGGTGGCCGTCCTCGACGAGCTTCTTCGCGTTGTCCCAGGCGCCGCCGGCGTTGGCGAGGAAGACCGCCATCAGCACGCCCGCGGCGATAGCGCCCGCGAGGTAAGAGCCGAGCGGGGCGTACCCGAACGCGAACCCGACCGCGATCGGGGTCAGCACCGCCATCAGGCCCGGCGTGACCAGTTCGCGCAGCGAGTCCCTGGTGCAGATGTCCACGACCCGCCCGTACTCGGGCTTCTGCGTGAAGTCCATGATCCCCGGGTGGTCGCGGAACTGGTTGCGCACCTCGATGACGACCCGCTGCGCCGCCCGGCCGACCGCCATGATCAGCAGGCTGGCGAACAGGAACACGACCGACGCGCCGATGATCAGGCCGACCAGCACGTTCGGGTGATCCACGGACAGGCTGAACGACCCGGCGGCGCTGCCCAGCGCCTGCTCGACCTGGGTGCGGAAGGAGCCGAACAGCGCGGTCGCCGCGAGCACCGCGGTCGCGATCGCGATGCCCTTGGTGATCGCCTTGGTGGTGTTGCCGATCGCGTCCAGGTGGGTGAGCGCCTGCGCGCCCGAGCCCACGATGTCGCCGGACATCTCCGCGATGCCCTGGGCGTTGTCGGTGACCGGGCCGAAGGAGTCCATCGACACGATCACGCCGACCGTGGTCAGCAGGCCGGTGCCGGCCAGCGCGACCGCGAACAGCGCGAGCGTCGCGTTCCCGGTGCCGAGCAGGAACGCGCCGAAGACGGCGGCGGCGATCAGCAGCGCGGAGTACACCGCGGACTCCATGCCCGTCGAGATGCCGGCCAGGATCACGGTGGCGGCGCCGGTCCGCGAGCTCTGCCCGATGTCCTTGACCGGCCGCCGGCCGGTCTCTGTGAAGTACCCGGTGAGCAGCTGGATCGCGCTGGCGAGCACCAGCCCGATCAGCACCGCCCCGATGGCCAGCCACTGCGGGCTGCCGCCGTGGCTCAGGACGTCCGCCTCGGCGCCGGTCAGCTGGCTGAAGTGGTCCGGCAGGTAGGTGAAGCAGGCGATCGCCACGAGGATGGCGGAGATCGCGGCGGAGACGAAGAACCCGCGGTTGATCGCGGTCATCCCGCTGCGGTCGCCGACCCGCGGCCTGACGACGAAGATGCCGACCACCGCGGTGAGGATGCCGATCATCGGCACGATCAGCGGGAAGATCAGCCCGTAGTCGCCGAACGCCGCCTTGCCCAGGATCAGCGAGGCGACCAGCATGACCGAGTAGGACTCGAACAGGTCCGCCGCCATGCCGGCGCAGTCGCCCACGTTGTCGCCCACGTTGTCGGCGATCGTGGCGGCGTTGCGCGGGTCGTCCTCGGGGATGTTCTTCTCCACCTTGCCGACCAGGTCGGCGCCCACGTCGGCCGCCTTGGTGTAGATGCCGCCGCCGACACGCATGAACAGCGCCAGCAGGGCCGCGCCGAAGCCGAAGCCCTCCAGCACATCCGGCGCGTTGGCCCGGTAGATCAGCACCACGACGGCCGCGCCGAACAGGCCCAGGCCCACGGTGAACATGCCGGCCACGCCGCCGGTGCGGAACGCGATCCGCATCGCGCGCTGCTCGCCGCCGTCGCGCGCCGCCGCCGCGACCCGGAC
>NZ_JASIAL010000137.1:0-21894 GCF_030042015.1 Trebonia sp.
CTGGGCCGGTGCAGTCGAGGGAAGGGGCGGGGACGGCCATTCCGCCGGTCATCGCGCGCTTGAAGTACTGCTCGTAGTACTCGGGGAAGGCATCGATCTCCGGCCGGAACTTGTCCTGGGTGGTGCGCCCCGCGCCCGGGGTGTACCCGCTCAGCCGCTGCCCGATGTAGGAGAAGAACCCCGCCTTGCCCTGCTCTCCGTCGCTGATCACGTCGAGCCCGGCCGCGCGCTGCCTCGCGACCGCGTCCGCGACCGCCTGGCGGTGCACGGCGTCGAATTTCTCCTGGTCGACCAGTTCGCCCGCGGCGGACGCCCGCATCAGGTCCAGCAGCGCCGTGGGCCGGGCCAGGCTGCCGACGTGCGTGGTGTAGATACGGTCAACGCTGCGTTGCATGGCAGCCTCCGTTCGGTGCGGCGGGGCCAGATCGCCAGGAGTGGCGCTGCGGTCAATTGTGACTGCGCTGGTCATTCGCCGGAAGTCGTCCCAGCTAGTTCGCTCACGATATCCAGGTGGCCGAGGTGCCGGGCGTACTCCTGTACTAGGTGGAACAGGACTCGCTCGAGCGTCGCGGGTGGCGCCCCATTCCAGCGGTCGCTGGGCTGGCCGACTTCGGCCAGGTCATGGGTCTCGATGACCGCTCGGGTGCGCGCCGCCTGTTCGGTGAGCTTGGTGAGCAGGTCGTCGAGGGTCTCGCCCGGCGCGACGTACCAGCGGCCGTCCCGCCGGTCACCCCAGGGGTCGGGCACGTGGCGACCCTCGAACCCCCATTCCAGCCAGCGCAGCTCGACGTAGGTGAGGTGCTTGAGCAGCTCCACCGGTGTCCAGCCGGACGGCAGCCGAGTGGCCCGCAGCTCGCGGTCCGGCAGCGCGCGGAGCTTGGCGGCCAGGCGGTCGCGGAAGTAGTCGAGGTAGCGCAGGAACACCTCCGAACGCGACCCGGCAGGGGCGGTCGGCTCGGGAAAGGGAACAGGCATGGGGTCCAATGTATGGCCGGGCGGGGCCGGTGGCCGGTGAGGTGGCGCGGATGCCGCCGTTGGCCAGGCCGTGCTGGCTCACCAGAAGATGGCCGCCGGCGAGGTCTTCGGCAGGATCGTGCTCGCGCCCCCGGGGAGCTGGCGGGTCGCCGGGAAATGGCTCACTGCGTGAGCGCCGGGGCGAGGCGCTCCAGGGCGGCCAGGCCGGACTGGAAGCCGGGGGCGGTCGTGCCCAGCCGGACATGATCGGCGCCGGCGTCCAGGTGCTTGCGGACCATGGCCATGATCTGCTCCGGGTTGCCCCACGCGATGACCGCGTCGACCACCCGGTCGGAGGCGGCGCCGATCTCCTCCGCCGTGTAGCCCAGCCGAGTCAGGTTGAGGGCGTACGGTGAGCCGGGGCGGGCCAGGACCTCGGATACGAACCGCCGGGCGTCGGCCCGGGCCCGGGCCGGGTCGTCGTCCACGGCCGCCGACAACCCCACGACTAGGATCTTGTCCGGGCCGAGGACCCGCCGCGCGTTCGCCGTGTACTCCGGCGGCACAAAGACGGGCATTGCCCCGTCGGCGATCTCGCCCGCCAGCGCGAGCATCTTCGGGCCGTTGGCCGCCAGGATGCGCGGGTAGCTGAGTTCCGGCACTTGAGCCATTGGCTGTTCTGCCGTCATCTGCCCGAAGTAATCACGGATGGTGGCCAGCGGGTGGCCGTAGTCCCGGCCGATCTGGGCGGCCTGGAACGGGTAGCCGACGCCCAGCCCGAGCACGAAACGGCCGGGATAGGCGTCGGCCAGCAGGGCCGCCGCGCCGTGCGCGGTTTGCGGCGGCCGGGCCCAGATGTTGGCAATGGCCGTGCCGAACGTGATCCGCTCGGTAGCCGCCAGCAGCACGCCGAGCTGCACCAGCCCGTCCTTGCCGCCAACCCCCTCGTTGTTCCACACCGCCTGGTATCCCGCCCGTTCCAGCCTGCGGACCGCGTCCCGCTGCACCTCGGCCGAAGGCACGCCCGCACCGGGAGGGTTCGGCAGGAACACACCTACAGAACCGAGGGCCCGGCGGCCCGTCCCCACCCTGTCGGAACCTCCCACAGACCACCTCCCAGCCCTAACCGGAGGACATCTCCGGTCTTGCCGCCAGCCTAGCGCCCGGCTTGTGAGCGGGCGCGAGCGCACGCAGCTGACCGTGGCCCATGGCGCGTCGGCGTCCTGCTCGCCGCGGCGCGGCCATGGCCTCACGAAATTTACCGTCACGCAGTCTGAACCGTCCCGTGCTCGCGGCCGTGGTTAAGGGCATCGTGATCCACGCAGATCGACCGGTGACACGATCAATTTGGATGGTCATGTAGTTTGCCGGGGCGGGAAAAACGCTCCGCTCGCTAAAGACAATCCAGGGGACTCCAGGGAACCCTGTCCAGCCTGCGTAGTGCGCGGTGGGTTTTCACCAATGTTACGGGGGGCCAACATGAACAAGGGGATTATCGTTGCCGCTATCGGAATGATCGTGCTGGCGGCGGGAGCAGGAATCAGCGGATGCGGCGACAGCATTTCAGCATCGGCACCGAAGCCAGCACCGCCTGCTACGACACAGGCGGCTGCGCAAACATCACCGAAGCCTGCGGCAGGCGACGGTAACCAGGCCCAGGCGGCGACGGCGGCCGAGCTTGCCGACCAGAGTCAGACCCCAGGCGGCATGGCCCCTTACGGCATGCTCACCTGCCAGAGCGCAACTGACCACGGCAACTTGCAGGCCAATGGCCAGCCTCCGCTTACGGTGGCACAGGTCATCGCCGTGCTCAAGACGGTGGGCACGCTCAGCTCCGTCAACCCGCCGAGCATCACCGCGGAGAACACGCTCTCTACTGCCGAGCAAGATCTGGTCAACTACAATGGCGGAACGCGGGTCTCCGATGACGCGATGGTATTCGCCTGGAATGCCGTCAATTACATGGGAGTCGCCGGCAATGGCGTGAACCCGGCATTGGCTGGCCCCGTTAACACGTCCATCGCAGCCCTGATAGCTGACTGCTCATGAGACGGCTAGCACTCATCGCCTGCCTGGCCCTCACGGGCCTGCTGGCCGCGTGCGGCACCAGCAGCAGCAGCACGCATCACGCGGCCTATCTGGTCCCTGGCCAGGTCTACCACGGCATCAGGCTGCCCGAGGACTTGCCAACGAACATCCCCGCCAAGGGATCGCTGCCAACCGCAACAGGCCATCATCCATTCTCGGGAGTCAGCAGTTCAACGTTCGCTGGCCGGCTCAGTACCTACCTCGACTGTGACTGCGCCGATGAGATCGCTGCCGAGTTCACTGTGCCGACCTTCACCTGCTCCAACCCAGACCAGGTCGCAGGCATATGGGTTGGCATCGGAGGATACGGCGCTATGGGCGCTCCCATTCCGCCTGACCCTTTCCCGGAGGACAACCTGCTCACCCAGGACGGCATTGCGTTCGCCTGCAATGGCAAGAAAGACCTCGCGTCCAGTTTCCCGAGCAGCCCCACCTACGCAATGTTCGAGGAAGAGATAGAGGTATTTCCTGGCAACAATAACCCTCCTGCTTATGAGCAGCCACAGTTTGCCTTCCAGGTTTTCCCTGGCGACGAGATTTACTCGGCTGTATTCCTGCCACCGAGCGGCACGGTCGACTATTTGGTCGCTGACCTGACCACGGGCCAGGAGCTGGCGAACGAAGCCAATCCAATAACCAGCACTGGTCCGTCAGGTGGGCAGTTTGACCAGTCAGGCACATGGATAGCCCTCGAAGATGCCTCGTCTCCTGCGTCGGCTGGCATGCCATACATCAAGGACGTATCGTTCACCAGAATCTCTGGCCTGGCCACCATCGGCAAGCTCCCTGGCCTGAACACCGGTGCTGGCAACGCCGGCGCGCAGTCTCTCAGCAGGCAGTGGACACTCACCATGGCTCGTTTCGAGAACCGTATCGTACCGACGAGCCTGCAAAACCCCAAGAGCGACAACGCCAGTTTCAGCCTGGTCAACAGCGACGGGCCACCGCCGGTTCCCAAGTCGAACAGCTCTACCTCGACGGCGTTCAGCGCCGCGCGGGCCCAGTGGGAGCTGACGGTTAAGGTTCCCGCCGCGTTTGTGGACCAGCGCCAAATGGCGGCAGCCAACGACCTGAAGTCAGCCAACAATCCTCGGTGGACGACGGCCATCCGGGAGCTGACCCAGCTCGCCTTCCTGCCGGTTACGAGCGACACAGCGGAGCAGATGGCCCAGGCCGAGGCAGACACCAGCGCTTTGGACACGTTCTTTGACACCCCTGGTCTGCAGCCAAACGGCTAGCGGTGACTGACGCCCAAATGCTGCACGGCCGTGCTGCACGGTCGGCCCGGAAAGGCCACCCGCGGTTGACTGCTCTGGTCTACCGTCGTGACATGCCCGGCAGGAAGCGGCCGACCGCTGAGGACGCCATGACCGCCCGTCGTATGCTGCTCGACGGGCTCGCCAGCGACACTGACATCATCGAGGTGCTTGGCGGGCTTGCGGCCCTGCACCCGCGCAACGACACTTTCCCCGGCGAGGTGTTCCTCCGGCTCGCAGCGGACGCGCTGGACTGGTGCGGGGCCAGCCGGGCTGACCCGCTGCCCCTGGAGGGACTGCGCGAGCGGTTCTTGCCCGAGGGCCCCTTCCGCGGCCGCCGCAACGCCAAGCTCCAGTACGCGGTGCTGGCCGCGGCAGCCGTCCATGGCGGGACCGACCCGGACCTGCTGGACGAGGTCGCCTGGTGGCAGTCCGACGACTTCTGGCAGTACGCCATGTACGCGGCGGTCGCCTACATCCGCGCCGCCGCCAGCCGGGCGGGCGTCCCGATACGCCAGGTATGCAAGGATCTGAGAGAGCGCCCTCGCCACCCGGCACCATAGCGCCGATACTCCGGAACGACCTGCGATCGTGCCGACCGGACCATGTGCCGCCAGCAGAACGTCCAGTTCTGGCTCACGCTGCCGGTGCCTTGCGCTCTCATCCTTAGCCGATCACCTGGGCGAAACCCGGTTGAGCGCGATGCCGGTGGTCCAGCATTATTCGCGGCATGACAGACGGGCTGAGATTCCCCGAGCTGTGCGTGCCGGCCGTGAGCCGCCAGCCAGCGCTGATCCTGCGGCCCTGGCGAGCGGCGGACATCCCCGCACTGGCCGCCGAGATGAGGCGCGAGTACCCCACCGCTGGCATGTGGTGGCGACCGGACGAACGCCCGGTCAGGACCGCGCTGCCCGGCGGGGCGCAGCGTCGGGCCGGGCCGGCCGGCGAGCGCGACGCTGCCCGGTGGCTCGCGAGCCAGGACCGCGGCTGGCGCGACGGTGACCGGCTGAGCTTCGCCGTACTCGAGGCGGACGGTGTCGGCGGCAGTGTCCTGGCGGGGAATGTCGGACTGAAGAATCGCGAGGAGACCGGCCGGATCGGCGAGCGCGAGACCGCCGAGATCGGCTACTGGACCGCGGTGGCAGCGCGGGGCCGTGGCATCGCTCCGGCGGCGGTCATGGCGGTGACCGACTGGGTCTTCGATGCGTTCGCCGGAGCGAGCCTGCGGCAGATCATGCTCGTGCACGATGTCGGCAACCTGGCATCCTGCCGCGTAGCGGAAAAGGCCGGGTACCCGTTCCGGGAGCTCAGCCCGGCCAATCCGCCGCACTGGTTCACCGACGGGCACATCCATATGCGGCTGCGCGGCTCATGCCGTGCAGTCCCTGCCGTGGCAGCGGCACCGGTCCAGGGCTCGGGATCAGCGAGCAGATTGCTGGAAGTGCCAGATGATAGTCGCTGACGCGGCGGCGTCGGAGCCGACGGCGTAGGCGGCGAACAGGGTGGGCGGGCGGGGCACGTCCCTGGCGTCGTGGACGTGAGCGCACAGCCAACGCGCGAGCTGCAGCGTTCCGCTACCCCACTGTGTCGTAGACGGTGGGCGTGGTGGTGTAGACACGTCCGGCTGGGGTTGTCCAGCGCATGAGGCCCGGCAGGGGCTGCTCAAGTGTCCAGCCGGGTGCCTGCTTGCACCGGTGGTGGCGTCTGCACAGCGGCTCCTATCCGTTATAATAACACATATGACGATTCGTGACGCAATACAGCTGATGGAGGCGGCCAGGCCGCCCGACGGGGTGACCCGCACCCTGGTCCGCTGCCTGATCTACGTCCGGATCAGCCTGGACGACAAGCACGACGAGCACGGCGTGGCCAACCAGATGGCCAAGCTGGAACGCGCGGCCCGCGAGCGGGGCTGGACCGTGGTCTACCGGCTCTCGGATAACGACATCGGGGTGACGCGCAAGGACCCGACCAAGCCGGGGAAGTACCGGCCCGGGTACGAAGAGGCGATGCGGCTGGTCGACGCAGGCGAGGTGGACGCGGTGCTGTGTTTTAAGTGGGACCGGTTCATCCGTGAGCCGCTGGACCTGGAGTACCTGATCCCCCGGTTCGACAAGGCCGGGGTGCGGTTCGCCGAGGTAGACGGGAGCATCGACCTGGGCACCGACTCCGGCCGTTTGCACGCACGGATCATGATCGCGGTGGCCAAGGCCGAGCAGGAGCGCAAGGCCGAGCGGCAGAAGCTGGCCTTCGAGCAGGCAGCGATCAACGGCAAGCGGTTCACCGGCTGCCCCCGCCCGTTCGGCTACCAGGAGGACCACGTGACCGCCCACCCGGTCGAGGGCCCTGCGGTGGCTGAGGCGTGCGCGGCGCTGCTGGGCGGGGGGACGATCAGCGGGATCCGCCGGGAATGGACCTCGCTGGGGCTGGCGCCGCCGCAGCAGAACCAGCGCGGGACCGGCGTGTGGAACCGGACCAGCATCCGCAGCATCTTGCTGAACCCGAGGATCGCGGGGCTGTCGGCCTACCATGGGGAGATCGTCGGGCAAGGGGACTGGGAGCCGCTGGTGTCGGAGGAGACCTGGCGGGCGGTACGTGCCATCCTGGACGACCCCACCCGCAAGCCGCCGCGCGGGGTGCGGACGCTGCTGGGCGGGCTGGCACGGTGCCCGTGCGGGAACGTGGTCACCGGCATGCCCAGTCACACCGGGCATTACATCTACCGGTGCACCCCGGCCACCCGCAACCGGGCCTACCACGGCGGGCACGTGGCCCGGCAGGCCAGGCCGGTGGAGGAGTTCATCGAGAAACTGGTCGTGGCCCGGCTGTCCCGCGCTGATGCGGCTGATCTGGTTACCGCCGAGGAGGCCGGGGTGGACGTGGCGGCGCTGCGGGAGGAGGCCGTGGCGATCCGCCGGAACCTGGAGGAGATGGCCGGTGACCGGGCGCTGGGGAGGATCACCCGGGCGCAGATGCTGAAAGCCACCGAGGCGGGGACCGCCCGGCTGGAGGCGATCGGCGCCGAGCTGGATGGCGCGGCGCGGGAGAACGTCCTGGCCCCGCTGGTGGCTGCGGAGAACGCCGCCGCCGTGTGGGAGGGTCTGGATATCAGCCGCAAGCGCTCGGTCATCAAGACGCTGATGAGCATCACGCTGCGCTCGCCGGGCCGCGGTGCCCCCCGCACGTTTGACCCGGCCACGGTCCAGGTCACCTGGAACCAGCCCGGCGCCGGGTGAGGCCGCCGCGCTGCCGGCGCGCCTACGGGCGGGTGCGGCGCGGGACACGGCAGCTGGTCCCGCAGTAGAGGGCGTCTGCGCGGCCGGTGACCAAGCACCGCAGCCGGGGCACAGCCGGGGCGGGTCACTGTCCCGCAACGCCTCCAGCCGTTTCCGGAACCGCCGCAGGGATGTCTCGGCCCGGCGGAGGTGCCCGATCCACCAAATGAGGTTCTGGTGACCGGCGAGCGGGGCCATGTCGACGTCTGGCCAGTACCGGTCCAGGCGCTGGCCCAGGTCGCGCGGACGGCGGTCAGCCATGAAACGGATAGACCTGCTGCGGTACCGGGTCCGGCGGCTGCGCGCCGAGCGGCCCGGCAGGGGTGCGGCGCGGTCGGCGCAGGATAAGCGCGAGCCTGTCACGCTGCTCTCTGCTGAGCGGAGGCGCTTGGTCGACCAGCCGGGCGATATAGGCATCCAGGCCAGTCTGGGAGCCGACGGCGGGTTGGCCGCCGCGGTCGCACGGCTCGTCGTGCTGGTCTGGGGTGGCCGTAAGCGAGCCAGAGCGCGCCGGCCGCGGCTGCGAGGCTTGGGTGGCCGACCGGCTTGTCACCCCGGCCCGCCTGCCTTTTTCCGCAGCGGTGATGATCTCCTGGCACGCACGATTTAAAGCTAGCTATTTGCGGCCCGGCGGCAAATCACCGTGCACCAACGTAGACCTCGTTTAAGCTGGACTACGCAACACAGGCCATCACCCGCCAACACTGACTATCAGTAGATGGCACGGATTAGTACCGGAAAATTTTTTCACTTGAACACGCACACCGGGGATACATCCCCGGTGTGCGTGTCTCGGCATTCGCAGGGACGCTATCGCGCCGGTTGCAGGCTGGTCCTGCCGGCCTGATCCCAGTGTGTCACATTCGCCTCACGGGACACGAAGATCTGGCCGCTGGCCTGCGATTCAGCGGGGCCGGGAACCCGGGCAGGGACGTGGGGCACCA
Organism: Trebonia sp.; assembly: GCF_030042015.1. Taxonomy (GTDB): domain Bacteria; phylum Actinomycetota; class Actinomycetes; order Streptosporangiales; family Streptosporangiaceae; genus Trebonia. The sequence goes on from NZ_JASIAL010000137.1 coordinate 8,518, forward strand.
GGATCTGGCCGGGACCCGGCACGCTTTCTCGGCGCGCCAGTGACCGCCAGGCAGCGCCGAGGAGAGAAACACGCGACCATTCACCTGCGCCTTTCCTCCTGGGACGGAGACAGCGGAGGAGACAGCAGCAAGATGCCGATATCGGGCCTGATACGTTTGGACCGGGCGCGGTCCATGATGCATACTCAAAAGCGGGGACGGTCGGCTTGCCTTACCACCGGAATTACGGCGCATTCGCGCCGGGAAATGGCAGCGGGAAAGGGGAGCGGAGCATGCCCGGAGCAATAGACCGCGACGAGCGGGACGCCAGCCCGCTGCCGGTCAGCCCGCCGCGTCGCAGGCAACGCGAGGCGGTACCGCGGGCCAGGATGATGCGGTTCTCGCTGACCGAAGCCGAGCACGCCGAGGTGCGGGCCGCTGCCAGCCGGGCCGGGCGGGCGCGTGCCGCGTTCGCGGCCGAGGCCACGCTGGCCGCCGCGCGCGGCACGGTGCTCACCCCCGACATAGCGCTAGAGGACGCGCTCGGCGACAGTGACCGTCTTGACCACGCCGCCGACCAGGTCCGCAAGGTCGGGGTGAACCTCAACCAGGCGGTGAAAGCGCTGAACTCAACCGGGCAGCCTGCTGGGGACCTGCCCCGCCTGGCGGAGCAGGCCATGCGCTGGGCGGCCCAGGTCGATGCGCTCAGCGTCGATCTGTGGAAGCGCGCCGTCTCGGCGATACGCCCAGGCGGGGAACGCGGGTCCGCGCAGACTCGGCGGACCCCGGCCCAGCCTGCCGGGCGGTCGGCGGCTAGCGGTTCGCGCGCACCAGGGCCAGGGCGGCCCGCCCGCTGAACCGGGCAGGCAGGGGCCGGGCGTGATCGGGAAGATCTGCCCGCGCGGGGACGACCTGGCCGGGCTCATCCGGTACTTGTACGGCCCTGGCCGCTGTGAGGAGCACACCGATCCGCACATCCTGGCCGGCTACCGCGACCCGGCGGGCCTTGAACCTGGTGTCCGCCCGGATGGCCGGCGCGACTTCCGCCGCCTGGTCTGCCGGCTCAGGCTGCCCCACGACAGGCAGGGCAGCCTGGCGTCCGCGGAACCGGTCTGGCACTGCGCGATGCGTGCCGCTCCCGAAGACCGCATGCTGTCCGATGCGGAGTGGGCGCAGATCGCGCGGGACGTGATGGCCCGCACCGGGCTGTCCCCGCATGGTCAGGACGACCAGGGCGTGCGGTGGATCGCCGTGCGCCACGGACCCGGCCACATCCACCTGGTGGCGATGCTGGCCCGGCAGGACGGCGCCCGGGTCAGCACCTGGAACACCCGCTACCGGGTCCGCGACGCCTGCATCGCCGCGGAGCAGCGGTACGGGCTGCGGTCCACCGCGCCGGCCGACCGCACCGCCAGCCGGGGCCCGACCCGTGCCGAGACCGGGAAGGCGGAACGGCTCGGGCTCGGCGAGCCGCCCCGCGTCACGCTGCGGCGCCACGTCGCGACCGCCGCCGCCGCCGCGGCGAGCGCGGAGGAGTTCTTTGCCCGCCTCGGCCAGGCCGGCGTGCGGGTCAGGGTCCGGTACAGCGCCACGAACCCCGGGCAGGTCACCGGGTACTCGGTCGCGCTTCCCGGCGATACCACCAGGGACGGGACACCGGTGTGGTACGGCGGCGGCAAGCTCGCCGCCGACCTGTCCTGGCCCAGGCTCGCCCAGCGGTGGGCAGTCCGGCAGGAGCCAGTCGTGCACCTGACGATCCAAGAGCGGCAGTATCTATGGGAGTACGCCGCCAGCGTCGCCGGTCATGCCGCCGCCCAGATCCGCGCATGGTCCCTCACCAGCCCGCAGGCTGCTGCCGACGCCGCGTGGGCGGCCGGGGACGCGCTGCGGGTCACCGCCGCCGCGCTCGGCAGCCCCATCCTGCGGCAAGCAGCCGACGGGTTCGACCGCGCCGCCCGCGAGCAGTACGGGCGCATCCCGCCGCCCACCCCGGCAGGAAACCGGCTCCGCCAGGCCGCCCGGCTCATCTTCGCCTACGGATATCTCACCCACGACAAGTCGCTCGCGCCGCTGAGACTGATCATCCAGCTCGCCGCGCTCGCCGAAGCCATCGCCCAGCTGCGCCAGACACAGCAGCGCGCCCACCAGGCCCAGGCCGCGCTCCGCGCCGCCACCGGGCTCCGCCAAGCCAGCAGGACAGCCCGGCCAGCACCACCAGGCACCGCCACCGCGCCAGGACAGCAGCAACATCCCCACGCAGACCCGGACACCGCCCAGACCGCCGCCCAGATCGCCGCCAGCAGCTTCGCGTCCGGCCCCGGCAGCCGGCAAAAGACCCGGTCACCCGTACCCGGACGGCCCACCCGGCCAGCAAGCCGGCCCTCACCACGACGCCGACCCGGCCGGACCCCCTGACAAAGGCGATGGGCACCTTAGTTTCGCGACCTCCGGCAGCACATCCTCGCCCGGCAACAGCTGTCACGGAGCGTGACTGACCCAGTGGGCCTGACTATAGCCAAACCGGTCAGAACGCTGCCGAATATTTGCACCTGTGACGAAACTTGGGGGGCCTTAGCCTGGCGCGCGGCAGCGCCGGCGGAGCCGGCTGGTGCTGGCGGAGCCGGTTTCGGGCGGGGTGGGTTCAGGCGGCGGGTTGCTGACCTGGGCCGGGGGTGGGTGGGGAGCCGTCGCCGGGTGCGGTGAGGGTGACCTGGATGCCGAGCCGGGCCAGGGCCTGCTGGTGGTGGCGGATGAGGTGTTCGCGGTTGCGGTGTTCCCGCTGTTCGTAGTAGTCCTCGCCGGCTTCGGCGTAGTCCTCGCCGCGGCTCATGACTGCCCAGGCGATGCTGAGCAGGGTATGCGCGACGGCGATCGCTGCTTTCTTCTCGTGTCCGCGGCCGAACCGGCGGGCCAGGCGGCGGAACCGGGCACCGGGCCGGGTCCGGGTCCGGGCGGCCGCCCAGGCCGCCTCGACCATCGCTGCTCGCAGGTGCGGGTCGCCGTTGCGGGCGGCGGCGTGCTTGCGCTTGCCGGCGGACTGGTTGTCGCCGGGTGCCAGCCCGGCCCAGGCGGCGAGCCTGGCGGCGGTGGCGAACCGGGTCATGTCCCCGCCGGTCTCGGCCACGATCACCTCGGCGGTGCGCTGTCCGATCCCGGGGATGGTGACCAGCCGGGCGATCAGCGCGGCGAACGGCGCGGCCGCCTCGGCGACCAGGGCGTCCAGCCCGGCGATCGTGCGGGTCAGGTGATCGTAGGCGTCCAGGTGCAGCCGGCACATCTGCGCATGGGCGGCGGTGAACCGGCCGTCGCAGGCCATCTCCAGGTCCCCGGTTTTGCGGCGCAGCACGCCCAGGGCCAGGCCCGCCAGGATGCCCGGGTCGCGCTCCCCGGCGATCAGCGCCTCGATCATCGCCCGGCCGGACTTGCCGAGCAGCCTGCTGGCCACCGAGTCGATCTTGATCCCGGCGTCCTCCAGCACCTTGGACAGCCGCTGCCCCTCGCTGGTGCGCTGCTCGATCAGCTTCTTGCGGTACCGGGTCCGGGCGCGCAACTCGGCCACCTCCCCGGTGGGGATGAAGCCGGGCCGCAGCAGCCCGTGCTCGTGCAGTTCGGCGATCCACTGGCAGTCCGCCAGGTCCGTCTTGCGGCCCGGCACGTTGCGCATGTGCGCCGCGTTGCACACGCACACCGCGATCCCGGCCTGGACCAGCGCGTGATACACCGGCCACCAGTACACGCCCGTGCTTTCCATCGCCGCATCGCTGACGCCCAGCTCCGCCAGCCAGGCCGCCATCTGGCGCAGCGACCGCCAGAACGTCTTGACCCTCCGCACCATCACGGCCCGCTCCCCGGGCCGCTCACCGGGCAGCCGGACCGCCACCCAGATGACCTTCTTGTGCACATCGATCCCGGCTACCCGAGGATGGACGACCTCCATCGCCAGCCTCCCTATCTCCCCCCATACTGGATACGGGCACGCCGCCCGCGGAGCCCGCGACAAGATCAAGATCCTGTGACACGCGCTCGCAGCAGCAATCCGGGGTACCTACCGGGCAGGCTCCAGCGTCAGTCTCTAAAACAGGCACGCAGCGCCAAGGAAAAACGACGTCAGCGGGCGGCGCAGCCCCAAGTTTCATCCATCCGCGGGCGTCACGACAGTGACATGAAGTCTCTAATCGTTCGGGAGATAGCAGCGGCAGCAAACGCAGATCGGCCAGTTCGGAGCGGCTCCGCCCCGCACCACACCCCAGGCAACCGGCCGCTCGGCCGCGCTACGATGGCGGAGGCTAGGGCAACGCGAGGGTTCGCCAACCCGCCGAGATGGATTCCCGAATTGCTGGCTCAGTCGGTTACCGGCGGAGAAGGCAGGCCTAGTTCGATTGTAAGGATTCCGGCGGAAAGACCCACGATAAGGCGACCATTAGTCTCGTAGACTGCCTGAGCCACGTGGTGGGCGGGCACGCACAGAAGGCTTATCGCAGCAGCAGGATCCCAGATGCGCATAGTGCGGTCGTCGCTGACCGTGGCGAGCAGGATGTTGCTGCGGAAGGTGAACGCGCAGATCCTGTTCACTGCGTCGGTGTGCTCGTCTAGGGTGGAGTACTGGCTGCCAGTCGCTGCGTTCCAGATCCGCACCGTGTCATCGGCGCTGGCGGTGGCGAGCAGGACCTCGCTGCCAAGAGTGAACGCGCAGATACCGTAGACGCCGTCCGTGTGGCCCTCTAGGAGGGCGTACAGCTTGCCGATAGCGGGGTCCCATATTCGTACTGTCCAGTCGTCACCGCTCGTGGCAAGCAGGACCTGGCTGCCAAGGGTGAATACGCAAACCCCTCTGACCGCTCCGGTGTGGCCCTCCAGGGCGGCACGCAGCTCACCAGTTGCGGCATCCCAAATCCGCAATATGCCATCGGCCCCGACCGCGGCGAGGAGGACCTTGCCGTGAAGAGTGAACGCGCAGACGTCATAGAGATGGTCGGTGTGGCCCTCCAGGGCGGCGCGCAGCTCGCCGGTCGCTCCATCCCAGATCCGCAACGTGCCGTCACCGCCCGCGCTGGCGAGCAGGATCTCCTCGCCAAGAGTGAATGCGCAGACCCCGTAGATGCCGTCCGTATGGCCCTTCAGGGCGGCGCGCAGCTCGCCGGTCGCGGCATCCCAGATCCGCAACGTGCCGTCACCGCCGGCGCTGGCGAGCAGGATCTCCTCGCCAAGAGTGAACGCGCAGACGTCATAGATCCAGTCGATGTTGCTGTTCGGCGCGGCCAGTTCGTCGCCGGTTGCGGGATCCCAGATCCGCACGGTCCGGTGGCCTCCGCCAGTAACGAGGAGGACGTGGCCACGGAGCGTGAGTGCGCAAATGCTTCTGACCCAGTCGGTATGGCCGTCCAGGGCAGCCCGTTGCTCGCCGGTTGCGGGATCCCAGATCCGCACAGTCCGGTCGCCGCACGTGGTAGCGAGCAGGACCTGGTTGTTCATCGTAAATGCGCAAAGCCCGTTGACCCAATCGGTGTGCCCGTGAAGAGTGGCCCGTTGCTCACCGGCGGCAGGGTCCCAGATCCGCACAGTCCGGTCGTCACTGGCAGTGGCGAGCAGGACCTGCGCATGCAGCGTGAATGCGCAAAGCCCGGAGACCATGCCGGTGTGGCCTCTCAGGACAGCACGCTGGCTGGATGTTGCCGGGTCCCAGATCCGCAGCGTGCCGTCGGCGCTGGCAGTGGCGAGCTGGACCTTGCCATGGAGGGCGAACGCGCAAATGTCTCTGACCCAGTCGGTATGGCCGTCTAGGACGGCCTGTTGCTCTCCGGTGCGAGGGTTCCAGAGCCGCACCACGCGGTCACGGCCGCCGGTGGCGAGAAGCACGCGACCGTGGAGGGTGAAGGCACAGATTCCATGGACTCCCCCTCTGTGACCGTCTAGAGTGGCCCGTTGCTCTCCGGTGCGGGGGTTCCATATCCGCACGGTGCGATCCTCGCTGGCGGTAGCGAGCAAGACCTCGCTATCGAGCGTGAACGCGCAGATAGACCTGACCCAGTCGGTGTGACCGTCCAAGGTGGCCCGCTGCTCTCCGGAAACGGGATCCCAGATACGGACCACCCAGTCGCCACCGCTAGTGGCGAGTAGGACCTGATCGTCAAGCGTGAACGTGCAGACCATGTTGGCCCCGCCCGTATGGCCACGCAGGGAGGCTCGCTCAGGTCGGGGTCTGGCAGCCGCCCATACCCCCCGATATGGCGCCACCGAGTCGGTGCCAGGGTATGCGTGACCGAGGTCGTCGAGCGCCTCTGTGACGCTAAACAGGGCGGCACGGTCCTGCGGCTCGGCAACGATCGCTTCAGGGGTCAGGCGCAGCATCCAGGCCCGGCGGCGAGCGGGCGCAGACACCGCACGCTCGGTAAGGGGGATCAGGCGCCGCAAGTCGGCATGGAGCAAATAAGCGTTATCCAGCAGCAGATCATCTATTACACCAGCGATAGCCGCGTGGGCGGCAAGCGAGCGGAGCAGGTATGCGGGGACGTGGCGCCAGCCGCTCTGCCTCCCCAAGCGAATGAAAGCCTCGCTCAGAGCCCGTTCGTCTTCTCCACGCGAAGCGAATTGGGATCGTGCGCGCAGCAGTGCCTCGTTGAGCGCCTGGTGGAACAACCTGAACACCGGGCCAGCGCCGCCTGTACTGGACTCCACGAGGAAATTAGCAGCTGAGGACCGCGCGAACCGTGATAGTTGCTGAGCGGTAATCTGGTGGCCGCCGATCACCTCGATTACCCTTTGCCAAAGATCGATGGGCAGTCCTGGCGCTTCCACGAACGCCAGGGCGGTGAGTACGATTTCAGCTGATACGTTCGCGATCGGTCTAATCCGCTCGAGATAGGTGGCCAGGGCCGAGTCGACGGTAGCGCTGAATACGAGGTCCTGAGGCAAAGCAGGCTGTCGGTCGTGCATGCCGTGGGCCCTGGCGATCAGCCCGGCGACCAGGAAATTCTGGCCAGCGAGTTGAGCAATACGGCGGGCAAGCGGACCGGCAATCTCATCATTTGCATAGGGGTTCCCAGGACGCTCATCGCCGACCAGTTGGAGGCTGGCCATCGCATACGCGGCAAGGTCGGCTTCTTCAAAGTACTCAGGATCATCCAGGTCGATAACAGCTACGGCGCCCCCGAAGAACCGGAACAAGTCACCGCCGTCATCACGGCGCCGTGTGCCCACAATGACCTGAGCGTGTAGGTCTGAACAAGATTCCGCCAGAGGCAGCACGACCTTGGTGATGATCTCCCTGGCCTGCGTCGATGTGGCTGCTTCATCCAAAGCATCGATCACTACATTGAAGCGTTGACCGTCGCGTTCGGTCAGCGCATCGCGCAGCGCAGGCCCGAGGTCCCCAGCGTCGTCAGGCAGCCTTGCTGATGCGGCGCGGGCAATTTCTGCCGCGACTTCCAGCGCGGTCTTGCCCTTAGCGTGGACTGCACAGGCCACCGAGGATGGCGTCGCGCAGACCGCGTCGTCATTTGGCGGCAGAGCCGCACGGATCGCAGCGTCCGCGGTCGTGACGATGCGCCCGAGGACAGCAGACTTGCCGACTCCGGGTGACCCGGTGACGACCAGTGCGCGCCGGTCCAGCATTGCGCGATCCAGCCAGCCCGCGATCTCAGTCAGTGCCGCCATCCGGCCACGGAACCGGTAACCCTGTTCGCTATCGATGCTCACGCCTCGGGCACGAGGCTGCCAGTGTCGCCGTGCTTCCGGGTCGCGCGCGAGTGTCCAGCCCCAAGCCGCCAGGGCAAGTTCGCCGGAGTCTTGGACCGACCAACCAGCCAGGGCCTGGATCTTCTCCTCCGGAAGAGACAGATTCGCCTGATAAAGCGTGATCGCGCGGCCGTCGCCACGGTCGTTGGCCTCACCGACCAGTGCGACCACCGCTTCGTAATCCGGCGACCACAGTCCAGCGCCGCTGAACCCAGGCGCTATGTGGTACCGCGACTCTGCATCTAGCCGGACCCAGCCATAGCCGAGGGATGCGCCCACCACTCCACCAGCGGAATTGCCAACAGGGTCACGGTTAGCGAACCCAAAAGCCCACCATCTGCGCCCGACCAAGTCCATGGGACTAGGACAACGCAATGGTGCGGAGGTAACGCCCGGCGGCACATCCTGGTCGAGAACCAGAACCGCCAGATCCAAGACCTCCTGGTTGCTAGGAGATACCACAGAGATCACACGCCGACGTCGCGCTGATGAGTCGTCCGCCATAGGGAAGGCCACCCACAACGGGTCCAGAACAGGGCCCTGACCCGGTATCACGACGTGTGCGCAGGTCAGCAGCCGCCGCGCATCTATGACCAGCGCAGTTCCGATCGGTATGAAATCCTTTTCGGAGGAATGGATGGCGGCAACCCACGTATTGGTACGAGGATGCGCGGCGTCTTCAGTACTCATGTCGTGCGGGAGCCGGGCTCACGTTGGTCATGGCTTCCTAGTGTCCAAGTCAGTGTGATCTCGAAGTTGCCCTCAGCGGCTGCCTTAGCCACCAGCCAGTTTGCGGTACCGGTGACCTTGATCCCGAAGGTCATTTCCAACTGATCTGGTCGTACCTCCTTGATCTTGTCCAGGACGGCCTTCGCTGCCTTAACAGCTGGGCCGACTGCTTCTTCCACATGACCGCTTATCTGATCGGGGCTGGCCGGACGGAAATCAGCTCCGGGCTCGATCTCGAAGCGTACGCGGGTGGCGTCGTCCAATTCGTATGTGACAACTTGTGAGGACATCGATGTGACCCCTCTCCGTTAGCAGTGACGTCCCGTTCTGGGTGCGAGTCGGCTGCCGCGCTGATCCCACGCACAAGGCTATAGAGAATGCTGCAGGGCAGCGAGCTGTCGCGCTCTGGACTAGAAGTAAGAGCGCAGCTCCCCCCGGCGATAGATATCCGCAGTGACACAGTGAAAGCACCCGCCAAACCGCATGACATTTCGGAACTGCACCGGGACGATCTCCAGCCCCCAGTCCTTGAGCAGGTCGATCAGTGGTGTCTCGGACGCCTCGACCACCACTCGGGTCTCGTCCAGCATCAACACGTTCATGCTGACCCACGCGCTCGACATGTAGAGTACGTGGTCCTGCGGCAGGGTCGGTTTCGGCGCCCAACGGACCTGCCACGATTCGAACATCGCTGGTGCCGACACCACTCGCTGGGGGTTGAGAAGCAGCTTGCCTGGTGCCAACGGCATGAAAGAGGCATCGATGTGCATCGGCGCTGGGTCGACCACGTCGATCTCATGTACCTGGTAGTCGTTGCCGAGGTGGCGAGCGACCCACTCGATGCCGAGCCGATTGGTGACATGGCTGCGTTGCACAAAGATGTCGTGGCCGCAGCGAACGAAATCGGCTGCATCGAACGTGGGTTCGTGCTCGAGGGTCAAGTAGCGACCGGACACCTGAGGGTGTTCGCGGTCGTAGTCTGGGTCATACCACTGATCCAGGAGCTGCGGCCTCGGGGCGGCGATCCATCGCGCGCCGCGCCGAAAGTAATCGGTCAGCAGCGGCCGATAGGCGTCGATCTCGAAGTAACGTGCCCGCCAGGCCATTGGCGCCTCGATGATAGTGTCGCCCACAATCAGTAGCAAGTCTCGGGGCATGGCACTATATACGCCGCCAGGACTGCACCAGTTCGGCGTCGCGAACGGTCGGCGATGGTTGATCGGCGCGGGCCGGACCACACGAATCCCAGCTTCGGTCAATACAGCGGCGAAGCGGTTCAATTCCTCCTCGGCCAGCCGGACGTGCTCGTCGGGGAATCCGCCGCCGACACGGCTTCGGAAGAGTTCCTCACTCTGCCTTGGCATGGTCGACGCGACGGCAATGTCCCACTCTGGCACAGCGGCGCCACTGATGACGCCGACGATGATCTCCTCCAGTGGGTCCCACTCGTTGTAGGAGTGGACCGGTGACTCCGCAGAGTCAGGCCAAGGCCTGTCACGCGTCGGTTGCTGGATCATTGTCTCGGGAGAAGTCGCCATGCCGAATTAGGTTGAACAGCCGCTCGCCGGTTGACGGCGGGGTGAAGAAGAAGTCCTTCCGATACGTGCCCCCCAGCAGCGAATACCGGACCAGGTCAACCACAGCGCGGTTGAGATAGCGCCAACCCAGCCGGACGAGCAAGGCTAGGAAGACATAGCCCGGGACTGGGGGCCCGAACCAATGGTTGATTGAGATTGACGGTGACTCGGACCGGAGGTAGTGCCACCAGCCCCGCGGTATGTACACCACGTCACCCGGCCCGAGGACGCTTGTGAGCACGTTCGCCTCCAGGAAACGCGGGAACCTGAGTGTGTCTAGGTGCTCGGGGTCAATCCTGCTATTCGCAATGTTGTCCAGGAATGGGTAGACGAGGTGCGTCTGCCGGAACGGCACTAGGATCAGCCGCTTCTGGCCACTGATCTGTGCGAAGACATTATCTTTCAGGTCCGAGTGCAGACCCGAGCACGTACCAGTCGACCCAACCCAGAGCCGGGTGTCGGTGGGGTGTCGACAGGGAATCGTTATCGGGCTGAAGTCGAATGCGTCCTCGCTGCCCCGGATCAGCTCGCCGGGCCGCGTATATGCGAGGTAGCAAGGGGCGCAGTCGGGCTGCTCTGCCCGATCGAGGAACAAGGCGAATGGCATTTCCTGCTCATATGCTTCTTGGCCGCCTTCCAGTACGCCGCCGCGAGCGGGGAGGTCGACAAGTACTTTCACTGTTCGGTCGCCAGCGACAGCCCGCAAGCTGTCAAACGTCCAACTGGACGCCATCCAGCGTCCTATAAGGCCACGGACAAGAATCGGCCGCCGGGACCGGATCGCGTCCAGCATCGTGTCACGGTCCCCAATTTCGATTGGCTGCATCGCCACAGAAGTCGTCGTCATGAGCTCGCCAACCCTCCCGCAATCTCGCCGCCATCGATTACGAACGTCTGTCCCGTCGCGTATGTAGCCTCTGATGAGGCCAGAAATGAAGCAAGGGCAGCGACCTCATCTGGGGCTGCTAGTCGCTTCAGTGGCAGGCTCTCGGCGCACTGGGCGATCTTGGCTTCGGTATACTCGCGCCGCTGCATGTCGGTCAGCACGTAGCCGGGACAGATCGCGTTGACCCGAATGCTGGGCGCAAGCTCGAGCGCCATTGTCTTCGTCATCTCGATCATGCCTGCCTTGCTGACGTTGTAGGCGACGTAATTGGGCATTCCTACCATTCCGCTGACCGAAGCCGTGTTCAGGATGACGCCGCCGGAAGGGCCGCGTTGCATCAGTCGCGCAGCCGCCTGTGCTACAAAGAACGCGCCAGTCAGGTTTACCGCGATCGTCCGATTCCAGCTCGCTGGTGTCACCTCAAGACACAATGCCACTTAGCCAAAGTTGATCTTGGCGGGTGCGTGTCGGTGCGGTCCGTTGGGTCTGGTGGCCGGCATGATCGCGTTGCATGACCGACAATGGCGTGGTGATGGCGGGCGGCTGGCTGGCGGACCAGGTCACCTTCGGGGTGCTTGCCTCGTCGGTTCCGCGGGATGCGGTCGATGACGCGGTCGCGGCGGCGGGGCGGCAGGCCAGGCGGCGGGACGGTAAGCTCCCGCCGCACGTGATGGTGTACTTCGCGATGGCGATGGCGCTGTTTGCCGATGATGACTATGAGGAGGTCGCGGCGCGGCTGGCCGGCACCCTGGGATCGTGGGGGTGCTGGGAGTCGTCGTGGAGCGTGCCGACCTCGGGCGGGATCACCCAGGCCCGCCAGCGGCTGGGATGGGAACCGCTGGCGGGGCTGTTCGCCAGGGTGGCGGTACCGGCCGCGGACGCCCTGACCAAGGGCGCCTTCCTGGCGGGCCGGCGGCTGATGGCGATCGACGGGTTTGAGTGGGACGCCCCGGACACCGCGGAGAACGCCGCCGAGTTCGGTTATGCCGGCAAGAGCGCGGGCGATGCGGACTGCCCGGCGTTCCCGAAGGCGCGGGTGGTCACGGTCAGCGAGTGCGCCTCGCACGCGGTGGTGGACGCCGAGGTCGGCGGGGTCGCCGGGAAGGGCGCCGGGGAGCAGTCGCTGGCCCGTAAGCTCTACCGGCGGCTGGAGCGGGACTGGCTGCTGATCGCCGACCGGAACTTTTATAACTGGCAGGACTGGTGCGCGGCTGCGGACTCCGGCGCGGCGCTGCTGTGGCGGGTGAAGGCTGACCTGACCCTGCCGGTGCTGGAGCTGCTGCCCGACGGGTCGTACCGCTCGGTGCTGATCAGCCCCAAGACCGGCGGCAAGGCCCGCGGGCAGCTGACCGAGGCGGCACGCGCAGGAGAAGACCTGGACCCGGGCCTGGCACGCCCGGTCCGGGTGACTGAGTACGAGGTCCCCGACCGTGACGGTGACGGGAAAGGCGAAGTGATCGCCCTGATCACCACCATCACCGATGCGCGGGAAGCCCCGGCCATCGCGCTGGCGGAGGCCTATCACCAGCGCTGGGAGCACGAGACCGGCAATGACCAGCTCAAGACCCACCTGCGCGGCCCAGGCAAGGTGCTGCGGTCCAAGAGCCCGGACATGGTCCGCCAGGAGATCTACGGCTACCTGCTCATCCACTGGGCGGTCAGCTCCCTGATCTGCCGGGCCGCCACCGAAGCCGACATCGACCCCGACCGGGTCAAGTTCACCCGCACCGTCCGCATCATCCGCCGGGCCATCACCCCGGCGGCCTTTCCCCCCTGACCCGCCAGAACTCCTGCGCGCGGCGATCATGGCCGACATAACCCGGAAGAAGAACCTCAACCCCGAACGCCGGAACCGGACCTACCCCAGGGTCGTCAAGCGTGCCAGGCACAACTCCTACCGGGTCAGGAAACACGCCGACCACGGAACCCGCCACGACGGGCCGCCGACCATCGTGCTAGTCAACCTTCCGAGGGCAGCATGATCAACTTTGGCTAAGTGGCATTGGCTCCTGGCCCGTGGTCAGGTCAGCGACCAAGTAGTCGACCGTGCCGCTCGGTGGCAGGAATACAGCCGAGTAAATCTTGTCGCCAGGGAAAACCTGGAAGGCAAACTGTGGCAGCTCATAAGCAGGAGGGTTATTGTTGCCAGGCGATACCCCTATCTCTTCCTCAAACATTGCGTAGGTAGGGCTGCTCGGGAAACGGGACGCGAGGGCTTTCCTGCCATTGCAGCCGAACGCAATACCGTCCTGGGTCAGCAGATTGTCCGCCGGGAAAGGGTCAGGCGGAATGGGAGCGCCCATAGCGCCGTATCCTCCAATGCCAACCCATATGCCTGCGATCTGGTTTGGGTTGGAGCAGGTGAAGGTCGGCACAGTGAACTCGGCAGCGATCTCATCAGCGCAGTCACAGCCGCCGTAGGTACTGAGCCAGCCAGCGAACTTTGAACTGCTGACTCCCGAGAACGGATGA
>NZ_JASIAL010000138.1:0-6883 GCF_030042015.1 Trebonia sp.
CGCCCCGCCGCCAGGTAAGGAGCACGGATGACCGCGGCGTCCAGCCTGCCGCGGATCGTGGCCGTGGCCCAGGAACGAACCGGCGCGGGCAGCTGGGCGCAGGCCGCGGCGCTGTGGCAGCAGGTGGTGGACCTCAATCCGGTCAACGGCAGCTACTGGGACTACCTCGCCGAGGCCCGCTACGAGCTCGGTGACTACCAGGCGGCCCTGACCGCGTACGAGGCGGTGCTGCGCCTCGGCGCCTGGGGCAAACGGCTCGCCGACACGGTCTACCCGGGAGAGGCCGGCTACAGGATCGCCCGCTGCCAGCTCGGGCTCGGTGCACACGAACTCGCGGTCGCGGCCCTGTCCCGCGCGCTGGACCTGGGCTTTCGTGACCTCGACCGGCCACGCGCCGACCCGCTGTGGGAACCGTTGCGTGCCCGCGGGGACGTCCGCGACATGCTGGGGATCCTCGACAAGGACTCGCTGTCGCGCGAGCAAGGGTGGCGCGCGGACCTGGCATTCCTCGCCAGGGAGGTGCGGCGCCGCACGCCGTCCCGCGACTACGACGAGACGGAGTTCGGCGCGGCTGTCGCGCGGCTCGCGGCGGCCGTGCCTGAGCTGTCCGACGCGCAGCTCATCGTCGGCATGCTGAAACTGCTCCGCCCGCTGGGCGACGGACACGCCTATGTCGCGCCCGCCGAGGACGACCAGGACCTCAACCGGGTGCTGCCGGTCAAGCTGTACCTGTTCGCTGAGGGCCTGTTCGTGACCGCGGTCGCCTCCGCGCAGCACCGGCGGCTGCTCGGCGCGCAGGTCCTCGCCGTCGGCGAGCACGACGCCACCGAAGCGCTCGCCGCGCTCGAGCCGCTGCTCAGCCGGGACAACACTCAGCAGGTCAGGTGGCTCGGACCCGAGGTGCTGCGCTGGCCGCCGATCCTGCACGCGCTCGGGCTGCTCGCCGATCCCGGCTCCGTGCCGCTGACCGTCCGGTTCCCCGACGGCGCCAGCGGCACCGTGACAGTCGGCTCGCAGGCAGGCGGGCCGCGGACCTACCCGTCGATACCGCCGCCGCCGTCACCGACCCGGCCACGGCCTCCCGGGTGGATTTCGCTGCCCGACACCGTGCCGTCCCCGCTGCCGTTGTACCTGCGCAACAGCGACATCTTGTTCTGGTATGAGTACCTGGCCGACCGCCGGCTGGTCTACTTCCAGTTCAACGGCGTCGGCGATCATCCGGCCGAGCCGCTGGCCGCCTTCTGCGCGCGGCTGTTCCGGTTCATCGACAGGCACGAGGTCGCCACGCTGGTCATCGACCTGCGCTGGAACGGCGGCGGGAACACCTACCTGACCCAGCCGCTGCTGCACCACCTCATCGGGTGCGACAAGGTCAGCCAGCCGGGCGGGCTGTACGTGATCATCGGGCGCGGAACCTTCTCCGCGGCGCAGAACACCGCAACCGCGATCGGCCGCGAGACGGGCGCCGTCTTCGTCGGAGAGCCGTCCGGCTCGCGCCCCAACTTCATCGGGGAGGCGGTCCCGTTCCTGCTTCCGTACAGCAAGGCCACCGCCAACGTCGGGGACCTGTACTGGCAGACCTCCTGGCCGATGGATCACCGGCCGTGGATCGCGCCGGACATCTACACGCCACCGACCTTCGAGGCCTACAGCAGCAACCGCGACCCCGCCATGGAAGCCATCCTCGCCTGCCGGGAACACCTGCCCGGCGGCTGAGGCCCGGGCGCCCGGCGGGATGACCAGGTACGTGGACGCGCTGCCCGCGACGCGAGCCTGGTCGAACGCGGCAAGCGCGCGCTGCTGGTGTGGCCAGAGGGGCCGTCCCAGCCGCACCGCCGCGAAGGATGACAGTGATGCGCTGGCGGCCGGAGTGGTGCTTGCGCCGCAGCCCGGGCCATTTAGCGGCTTGTACTCCATCGCGTATCAGCCAGCTGGCGATGACACCCGTGACCGCGCCCATGCGGGCTGGTAGCGTGAGGGCTGGCAGGAGCGCCTGCCGCACTCCGAGCTGATCGCGGCCCGCGCCCGCGGTGGCTGTGAGGACAAGGGCCGTTAGGCGTGACTGAGGAAAGCGCGTTCAAGAAGCAGGTCAGGGACCAGATGGCCGAGACGGGCGAGAAGTACGCCGTGGCCCGCCGGATCGTCATTCAGGACGCCGCGATCCGCGGCGCCGTGCAGCGGAGCATCGAGCGGGCGGTCGGGCTCTCGGCGGTGGAGGTCGAGCTGGCCGCGGACCGGGTGCAGGTCACCATCCGCGCAACGCGGCCACAGGTGGCGTGGGGCTTTCACCGCCCCGCGCAGACCGAGGGGGTGTGGCGCGAACATTCCGCCGAGCCGCTTCGCGGCGAACTCGAGCAGCTGACCGGCAAGCGGGTGCGGCTGAACATCGTGCAGGTGCCCGGCCAGCAGGAGGCCTGACCTGCGATGACCGGCCGACGGACGCGGACCGCGGCCGCCAGCGGCCCCGTGACAGGGGGGAGAGGCTGGGCTTTCGGTAGCCCGCCAGACGTCGGCGACTACGGCTACGTGATCGAGGAGTTCCTGCTCGACGGCGTGGCCCAGTCCTATGAGCCGGTTCAGCCAGCCGCCATCGGGCGGGACGGGCGGTGGGCGGTCCGGCCGGGGGAGCGGGCCGGGTACCGGACCCGCATGTACGTCGCCCGCCCGGCGGACCCGGCGCGGTTCAACGGCGTCGTGATCGTCACCTGGCTGAACGTCACCGCAGGGTACGACCTGGGCGCGCCGTCCGCGCACGAGATGCGCGGCGGCTATGCCTGGGCCGGTGTCACCGCGCAGGCCGTGGCGGTCAACGGCCAGCCCGCACTGGCACCCGGCTTCCCCGCTACCCCGGGGCTGCCGCGCATCGATCCCGGCCGGTACGGGACGCTGCATCACCCCGGCGACCGGTATTCCTACGACATCTTCACCCAGGCGGCGCGGGCCGTCCGCCGCAGCCTGGGCGGGCTGACGCCGCGGCTGGTGATCGCCTCAGGCGCGTCGCAGTCAGCGGCCCGGCTCGGCGCCTACATCAACATGGCCGACGACCAGGAGCGGTGCTTCGACGGGTACTTCCTCATCACCCACTGGGGACTGTGCGTGTACCCGCCTGACCAGCCGCTCATGGTGACGTTCGGGCCGCTCGGCGACGGGTTCCACGGGGGAAGCTCGGCCATCAGCGACCGCGGCCGGGTGCCCATCCTGGTGCTCAACAGCGAGAGCGAGACGCTGCACAACGTCCCGGTTCGCCAGCCGGACTCCCCGACGTTCCGGTTCTGGGAGATCGCGGGCGCCGCGCACGTCGGTGAGGTGCCCGACCTGACACCCATGCAGGCGCGCGAGGGCCTGCCGGTGTTCCCGCCCGCCAAGAACGCCAACACCATCGACTGGACGTGGGTCCGCAACGCCGCCCTTGACCACCTTGCGCGCTGGGCGGACGCAGGGACGCCGCCGCCTTCGTTCCCGCTGATCGAGGCATCCCTCGAGGCCGGCATACACCATGACGACACAGGGAACGCGGCCGGCGGGATCCGCGTCCCCGAGCTGGAAGCGCCCACCGCGGTGCACTCGGGAACCAGGCCGGGGAACCCGCTGGAGGCGCTCATCGGGCAGACCGTCCCTTACCCGCCAGGGCAGCTCGCGGCGCGGTACGCCGGCGCCGCGAGCTATCTGCGGGAATGGGACGCCGCCGTCGACCGGGCCCGCGGCCGGGGCCTGGTGCTCGACGCCGACCTCGAGGGTCTGCGCCAGCGCGGACGGAAGACCGCGGCAGGCCTGTGGAGGTGAGCCCGCGCCACTGCCGGCACTGCGCGGGCGACTGCCCGGGCGGCTGCCTGCTCAGCGACGGGCGGTGCATCCACGGCTGGAATGACAGACCCCCACGGCAGTTCCGGTGGCGGGCGCTGCTGACCCGCCGGTGGTGGCATCGGGTGCTGTGGGGCGATTACTGACGATGGACAGGCGGCACGGTCCGTTCGGGATAATTGATCTTGTTTTCCTCAGCCAGCGGAGCGCGGATGACACAGGCAGCGGCGGATCGTGCCGGGGCGGCGGGCCAGGACATCACCCCGCTCCTTGAGCCGCTGCAGATCGGGCAGCTGCGGCTGCGCAACCGGTTCGTCATGCCGGGAATGCAGCGGTTCGGGTGCGTCGGCGGCGCGCCGAGCGACCGGCTGCGCGAGTACTACCGCCGCCGCGCCCTCGGCGGCACGGCGCTGGTGATCGCCGAGGCCTGCGCGGTCGACCATCCCAGTTCGGCCTCGAACGGCATCTTCGCCCGGATCGACGCGAGCACCAGGGACGCCTGGCGCTCGTGCGTCGAAGCGGTACACGAGGCGGGTGGCCGCATGTTCCTGCAGCTGTGGCACGCCGGAGCGGTCGATACCGGCGGGACGGACGTCGCGCCTGACTTCACCGCGCTCAGCCCGTCGGGGCTGGCGCATCCAGGCAAGCCGTTCGGCCGCGCGGCCACCGCCGCCGAGCTGGCCGCGATCAGGGAAGCCTTCGTGCGCGGTGCCGTCTGCGCCAGGGAAATCGGCGCCGACGGCGTGGAAGTTCACGCGTGCCACGGTTACCTCCTCGACCAGTTCCTGTGGCCGCGGACCAACCTGCGGACCGACCGGTACGGCGGCGCTTCGATCGCCGATCGGGCCACGTTCCCCGCCGAGGTGCTCCAGGCGGTACGCCAGGCGACCGGCCCCGACTTCGTGGTTTCTGTCCGGATATCGCAGTGGAAGGAGGCGGACTACGAGGCGAAGATCGCGGCGGACGCGGCCGAACTCGGCCAGCTCGTCTCGATCCTGCGAGCGTCGGGTGCCGACCTGTTCCACGTGTCGACCCGCCGGTTCTGGACGCCGGAGTGGGCGGGGTCGGATCTGGGCCTGGCCGGCTGGGTCAAGTCGCTGACCGACGCACCCGTGATCGCCGTCGGCAGCGTCGGTCTCGACGTCGACGTGATGGCCACGCTGTACGGCCAGGAGGCCAGGCCGACCGGCGCCAGCCGGATCGAGGACCTGCTCCGGCGCTTCCGGCGCGGCGATTTCGACCTCGTGTCCGTCGGCCGGAGCCTGATCGGCGACCCGGACTGGGTCGCGAAAATGCGCGACGGCCGCAGCGCGCAGATCAGGCCATTTCGCCGCGCGGACCTCGAGTGGCTGTCGGCGTGATCCTAGTGCGGCAGGCCTTGCGTGCCGTATGCCGGGGTAATCACCGGAAATTCGGATTGTGTTTCTGGCTCGTTTTCTATTCGGACACGTGCTGTTATACAGAGAGCAGGCTCTGCAGAGACGTGGTGACGTGGTGACGTGGTGATGCCGGTGCTTGCGAAACCCGCGGCGAACTGGACGCGTGGCTGGCCGGCCAGCGTGCCGGCGGCGCTGCTGTGCGCCATCATGATCACCGGATGCGCAAGCACCGGTGGTGGTGCCGGGCCGGCGCAGGCCACCGGGTCGCGGGACCCCCGCCCGTCCGCCTCGCCGAGCACCTGCTCGCCGTGGGCGGGCCTGGATGACCTGACCGACGTCATGACCTGGCTGCGCCAGCTGATCGGCGATGAGGTGATATTCGGCGCGGGCACCGCGCAGGCCAAGAGGGACGGCCTGGCCGTCGTGGTGTATGCGGACTCGCTCGACGGCCTGTGGGAGCAGCTTCCCCCGCGGTACGCCCGCGACCTGCGGGACTCCGTCCTGTCGGTGGCGGCCAGCCCCTACAAGGAGACCCCGGAACAGCTGAACACCGCCGCCAACGATGCCCAGACCCTTGCGACACAGATCAGCCAGCTGTGCTTCTAGCCCCGCTTTTGACTACTGCTCACTACTGCTCACTACTGCCAGCCGATCGCCAGCTCGCCAAGCAGGCGTTTCAGCGCCTGCGCGGCGCGCCGGAACTTGTCCGGGCCGCTGAAGCCGCCGTGACGTCCGGCAAGGTCCAGGTGCGGCTCAAGCGACATGAACCCCGCGTAGCCCGAGTCCCGCAGGGCGAGCAGCGTCTCGCGCAGCTGCCCGTCGCCTTCGCCCGCTGGAGTGACCTCGCCTGTCGCGGCCCGCGCGTCCTTGACCTGCAGGTACACCAGGTACGGCCGGAGCATGGGGTACGCGTCGGAAAAAGGCCTGACGCCGCACTGGACGTAGTTGGCGGGGTCGAAGGTGGCCTGCAGCGCGGGGGAGGCCACGCTGGCGATCAGGTCCGCGCACCGGCCAGGGAGGTCGCCGTAGATCTCCTTTTCGTTCTCGTGGGCGAGGATGAGCCCGCGCTCTTCGGCGATCCGCGCCAGAGCCCCCATCCGGTCGACGACCTGCGCCCGGTACCGCTCCGGCGGCTCGCCCGCCGGCATGTAGAAGGAAAAGACGCGCACGATCGCGGTGCCGAGTTCGCCGGCGATGCCGGCGATGCGGCGCATCCGTTCCAGCTCGGGCGCGAACGGCGCGCTGATCGCGACCTTGCCGATGGGCGAGCCGATCGCCGAGACCCGGACTCCCGCGTCGTCGATCGCCGCGCGGAACGCGGCGAGCTGGGCGGCGGTGAAGTCGGCGACATTCACCGACCACGCGCTGCGCAGTTCCAGGTGGGCGATGGACTCGGCTGCGAGCACGGACAGCTGGGTCCGCAGGTCGGGGGAGATCTCGTCGGCGAACGCGCTGAGGGTGACGGTCACTGTCTCTGTCTCTGTCACTGTCACTGGCCGAGGCTAACAGGGCGCCCGGTCCGTGATGACTCGTACACGGCGCAGACGATCTCAAGCGCCTCGCGGCCGCTTGCGCCGCTGACCGCCGGTTCGCGTCCCTCCTCGACCGACTCGAGCAGGTCGGCGATCTGCGCGGCGTGGCTGGCGGCGTCCAGGGCCGCGGGGCCGGCCGCGGCCGCCTGTGCCGGGGCGTGAGCGGGGGCG
>NZ_JASIAL010000139.1:0-11324 GCF_030042015.1 Trebonia sp.
AGGGCAAGACAACCGACGATAAGCAGCGCCACGATCGCGGCGGTTCTCGGGGCGTAGCAGCGCAAGGCGGTCTCTCTTCCCGCTAACGATCCGGTTCATCGCGGAGCGTAGCAGCAGCGAGCGCCCCGGCCAGCAGCACCAGGCCGGCGGCCAGGTACAGCGCCGCGTGCAGCCCGGAGCCGAAGGCGCCGTCCGCCGCCCCGAACAGCTCGTCGATGATCTTCTTGTACGCGGCGTAGGCGGCTGGCACCTGCGTCTGCCCGGTCTCGATGGCCTGGATGATGACCGACTTGTAAAACAGCGGAACGCCGAGGCGCTGCAGTTCGCCGCCGAGGTCGGCGTTCAGCCGGCTGGAGACGAGCGCGCCGAGGATCGCCACGCCGGTGACGGCCCCCATCTCGCGGCTCGTGTTCACCGACGACGCGGCCATGCCCGACCGCTGCGGCGGCACTGCCCCGAGCGCGGCCGAGGTGACCGGCGTCACCGTGATTCCGATGCCGATCCCGGCGAGCGCGAGCGACAGGGCCAGCCCCGCGTAGGGTGGGTGCGGGCTGATGATCGCGTTGGTGATCAGCAGCCCCGCGCCGAACAGCAGGCAGCCGGTCGTGATCGGCCAGCGCGGCCCTACGGCCCCGGTCCAGTTCCCGGTCAGCAGCGAGGCCAGGATCATGAGCACCGTCATCGGCAGGAACACCAGGGCGATCGTGTACCCGGAGTCGCCGACGACCTCGACCAGGTACAGCGCGGTGAAGAAGAAGATCGCGAACGTCGCGAAATACACGCAGAACGCGGCGATGTTCGGCACCGTGAACTGCGGCGTCCGGAAGTACCGCAGGTCGAGCAGCGGGTTGGGGGCGCGCCGCTCCCACAGGCAGAACGCCGCCGCGAGCGCCGCCGCGGCGCAGAGCAGCGCGATCACGACCGGTGCGGCGAAGCCGGCCGCCTCGGCGTCGATGATCGCGAACACGAAGGTGGCCAGCGCGCCCGCGCCGAGCAGCGTGCCCGCGGCGTCCACCCGCGCCGCGGTCGGGTCGGCGCTCTCCGGTACGACGACGGTGGCGATGACCAGCGCGGCGAGGCCGAACGCGAGGTTGAACCAGAAGATCCCGCGCCAGCTCCACACCCCGATGATCGCGCCGCCGATCACCGGCCCGAGCGCCAGCGCCATTCCTGAGACCGCCGCCCAGACGCCGACGGCCCTGGCGCGGGCGCGCTCGCCCACGTAGATGTGCCGCAGCACCGACAGGGTGCCCGGCTCGCTGGCCGCCGCGCCGAGCCCCATCACGGCGCGGCCGGCGATCAGCACCTGCGGATTGGGGGCGAGCGCGCACAGCACGGACCCGGCGCAGAACACGCCGGCGCCGGTCAGCATGACCGCCTTGCGGCCGAGCTCGTCGCCGATCATGCCGCAGGCGAGCATGATGCTGGCGAACGTGAGCGCGTACGCGCCCACAACCCACTGCAGGTCGGTGACCCCGGCGTGCAGGTCGGTCTGGATGGCGCCAAGCGCCACCGAGACGACCGTGTTGTCGAGGAAGGTCAGGAAGAGCAGCGTGCACAGCGCCGCGAGCGCGAGGGAACTCGCGCCCGGGCGCGCGCCTGCCGCCTCAACGGTCGCGCTGCCGGCCCGGCGGCCGGCCGGCAGCGGACCCGTCAGCTTGCCGAACTGCACACCGATGGCGCTTTCCCGTTGTTCTCGAGGGCGAGCAGGGCGCAGAGGCTGCTGTCACTTACCTTCCAGACGCCGTCCTCGTACAGCGCGGTGCCCGTCTGCGCGGGAATCGGCGCGGGCTGCCCGCCGAGCAGCACCTCGTACTTGACGGTGGCCTGGGTGGGCGACGTCAGCGTCACCGAGGTGACCTTGGCCGACGCCTCCGAGCCGAGGCCGCTGGACAGGGAGGTGACGACCGAGGCGAACGTCTGGCCGTTCTGGAGCAGCTCGAGCCTCTTGGAGTTGGAGGTCGACGCGCTGAAGAACGCCTCCCAGTTGGACGTGATCGTCGCGATCGTCGCGGCCGTGCTGGCCGGCGTCGCGCTCGCGGACGGGGTGGTGGAGCTAGGTGAACTGCTGGAGCAGGCTGTTATCGCAACGGCGAGCGCCAGGCCAAGCGCCGGAGCCAGGATGATCCGGCGAGCCATACCATGGAATCGCATTTGTTGCGCCTCCCTCGGTCTCGGTCGGATGTGTATCGGAATGAGCATCTTCTCGACCGATATCTTCTCCCAGTCGGCCGTTTCGTATACGGCGGCATGTCGCGATCGCCGACACGCGCGTCAGTTCGCGAGTGCGCCCGTGTCTGCTGTGACGTGATGCTTCACGTGAAACGTGCGCTTACCGGGTCTTGCGCATGTACAAGTGCACGGCGAGCGGGGCGAAGACCACGAGCATCGCGAGCGACCAGCAGACCACCGCAAGCTCGGCGTGCTGCGCCGGCCACGCGGCGACATCGGCCGCCGGGTTCGGATTGCCGAACAGCTGGCGGCACGCGGCGGCCAGCGAGGACATCGGGTTCCATTCCGCGACCGGCTGCAGCCAGCCCGGCATGCTCTGCGTCGGCACGAAGGCACTGGAGATGAACGTCAACGGCAGGAAGATGATGAAGCCCGTCTGCTGCGCGGCTTCCGGGCTGCGCAGCACCATGCCGAGGCAGACCCCCGCCCAGGTGAACGCGTAGCCGAACAGCAGCGCGAGCGCGAACGCCTCGATCGCGTCGCCGGCGCCGGTGTGGATTCGCCAGCCGATCGCGAGCCCGACGGCCGCGACCATGGCGGCCCCGATCAGCTGGGTGAGCAGGTCGGCGATCGTCCGCGCCGTCAGCACGGCCGCGCGCGACATCGGCAGCGAGCGGAACCGGTCGATCAGCCCTGTGGACATGTCGGACACGACCGCGACCGCGGTGCCTGGCGCCGTCTGCGCCAGCCCCATGCCGAGCATGCCGCCGATGAGGTACTCGTGGTAGCTCCCGCCGCCGACGCCAATCGCGCCGCCGAACACGTAGGCGAACATCAGCACGAAAAGCACCGGCTGTATGGTCACGTCGGAGAGCGTCTCCGGCTCATTCCTTATCCGGGCGATGCTGCGCTTGGTCAGCACCCATACGTCGCTCAGGAACTGGGGGAACAGTCCTCGCCCGGTGGTCAGGTCCGCGGCGGACAGCGTGGTCATGCGGCTTCTCCTTCCGCCTTGTGCCCGGTCAGCGTGAGGAACACATCGTCAAGCGACGCGGTGCGCACGGATATGTCGCTGACCGTCACGTTCATCGCGTCGAGCGCGCGCAGCACGTCGGTGGCCAGCCCGTCGGCCGCGGCGACGGGGACCTCGAGCAGGAGGCCCGTTTCGTTCGCGATCACGGGGCCGGTGGCGAACGGCTTGAGCGCGGCGGCGGCCGCCTGCGTGTCGGTGCCCGGGGCCAGCGTCAGCGCGACGCGCTGGCCGCCGACAGAGGATTTGAGCTCGGCCGGCGTGCCCGCTGCGATGACCCGCCCGCCGTCCATGACCGCGATGCGGTCGGCCAGCTGGTCGGCTTCGTCCAGGTACTGCGTGGTCAGCAGCAGCGTGGTGCCAT
Source organism: Trebonia sp. (assembly GCF_030042015.1). Classification (GTDB taxonomy): domain Bacteria; phylum Actinomycetota; class Actinomycetes; order Streptosporangiales; family Streptosporangiaceae; genus Trebonia. Next base: position 3,567 of record NZ_JASIAL010000139.1, read on the forward strand.
CCGCGGCGAGTTGGCGGACGATGCTCCACATCAGCGCGCGGGCCGCCGGGTCAAGACCGGTGGTCGGCTCGTCAAGGAACAGCACCGCCGGGTGCCCGAGCAGGCTCGCGGCCAGGTCGAGTCGGCGCCGCATGCCGCCGGAGTACGTCTTGACCGCCCGGGTGGCCGCGTCGGCCAGGCCGAAGCGGGCCAGCAGGTCGTCGGCGCGGCGCCGTGCCGCCTTCGCGGTCAGCCTGCTGAGCTGGCCGATCATGACCAGGTTCGCCCGCCCGGACAGGTACTCGTCCAGCGCCGCGTACTGGCCGGTGAGCCCGATGGCCTTGCGGACCGCGGCGGCGTGCGCCACCACGTCGTGCCCCACGATGCGTGCCTGGCCGGCGTCCGGCTTGACCAGCGTGGCGAGCACGCGGACCGCCGTGGTCTTCCCCGCGCCGTTCGGGCCGAGCAGGCCGTAGACGGTGCCCGGCGCCACCGTCAGGTCCAGCCCGGACAGCGCCCTCGCCTTCCCGAACTGCTTGACAAGCCCGCGCGCCTCGATGGCGGGCGCCTCGGGACGTCCCATTAGGTCCTCCCTCGCTCTCGTACGCCGTACTATGTCGTACGTCGTACGATAGCAGTACGGTGTACGAGAGGCAATGCTTTACCGGGAGCGGCCGGCACCGGGAGAGGAGGAGCGGTGCGCGAAGGCGAGGACGACGACGTGTTCCTGCCGCTGCGCCCGCTGCTCGGGGGCACTCCGCGGGACAGGCGCGAGTACGAGCGCGAGCAGCGGCGCGAGCAGTGGAAGGCCGAGTTCGCCGGCCGGCACCGCGAGCGCGGCCGGCCGGCCCGGGGGACATCCGGGCTCAGCCTGGCCGACATCGTCGGCACCGCGATCACCGTCGCGGACGCCGAGGGAACCGAGGCGGTCAGCATGCGGCGGATCGCCCGCGAGCTGCGGGTGGGCGCCATGTCGCTGTACTGGTACGTCTCGTCCAAGGACGAGATGTACCAGCTGATGCTGGAAAAGGTGCAGGCCGAGAGCCAGGCGCCGGAGCCGACCGGGGACTGGCGGGCGGACGTGCGGACGTACGCGCGCAACGCCAGGGCGGCCCTGCTGCGGCACCCGTGGGCCATCGACTTCCTCGGTCACGGCCCGCCTTCCGGGCCGAACGACGCGCGCAACGCCGAGCGGATGATCGCGGCGTTCGACGGGCTCGGCCTCGACCTGACCACGATCACGTACGCCACGGTGACGATCGGCACCTACGTTCTCGGCGCGGTCCTGCGCGAGGTGCAGGAGATCCGCTGGCACAGCGCCACCGGTCGGGCCAGGCAGGGCTGGAGCCAGGCGGACATCGCCGCGTTCCTCGACGAGCTCGACCGGCGGATCAGGCAGTCCGGGCGCTACCCGCACATCGTGCGGCTCTTCGACGAGGGCATCGACCCGGACTCACCGCAGACCAGGCAGGAGCGGTTCGAGTTCGGCCTCGACTGCGTGCTCGACGGCATCGCCGCCAGGTTCAGGGCCTGACCGCCGCGCACCGAGCCTGCCCCGCGCTACCACCGGAAGTGCACGAACAGCCGGCCGAAGTTCTTGGAGTCCTTCTCCACCCGGTGGTACAGCGGCCTGATGTCCTTGCGCTCAAGGAACCTCAGCACATGCTTCTTGAGCTGGCCGGAACCCTTGCCGGGGATGATCTCGATCAGCGGCGCCTTCTTCGCGACCGCCTCGTCGAAGACCCGCTGCAGCGCCCGCTCGATCTCGTCGCCCTGGTTGTAGATGTCGTGCAGGTCCAGCTTCAGCTTCACCCACTCAGGCTACGCCGGCGCCCGCCGCGGCGGCGCGCGTCACATCACGCCGGGCAGCGCCGGTCCCTCCAGGGCCGGCTCGCCGTACGGCCACAGCAGTGCGATGATCTTGGCCGCGGTCTTCGCGGGCTCGCCCTCGGCGAGCACGGTCTGCACTCGCTCGTCCGGCTCGGGCGGCTCCAGGGCGTCCAGCTGGCTTTCCATGAGCTGCTGCGGGAAGAAGTGCCCGGGCCTGGTTGTCAGCCGCCGCACCAGCACGTCCCTGCTGACCTGAAGGAAAACCATCGTGGCCTGCGGGCGCCCGCAAAGCAGCACGTCCCGGTAGGCCCGCTTCAGGGCCGAACAGGCGACCACGCCGGACTGCCGCGCCGCGATCCGCTCGTCCATCCAGTCGCCGATCGCGTGCAGCCACGGCCATCGGTCCTCGTCGGTGAGCGGGACGCCAGCGTGCATCTTGGCCACGTTCGCGTCCGGATGGAAGTTGTCGGCGTCCGCGAAACGCCAGCGCAGCCGTCCCGCGAGCAGCGCTCCGACGGTCGACTTGCCGCTGCCGGCCACTCCCCCCACGATGAGAATCACGGGCCGGAGTCTAGTCCCCGGCCTGCGGGGCGCCGAGCACGGCGGGTAACGAGACGCGGCAGCGCGGAGTTAGCTCAGACAGCGGCCGCGCAAGGAAAATGGCCCGCGGGCTCTTAACGTTGGGAGCGTCACCTGGTCTGCCCGCGGGCCGCCTTCATAAGGCTTAACGCGCCCGGCGCGCCGCCGGTTCAATCGGCGTGCCGAAAATCTCTATCGGACTACAGCGCCCACCGCGACGGCGGCGAACAGCAGCGTCAGGTAGACCAGCGACAGGTGAAACAGCCGCATGGTGACCGGCCTGTCTTCGCTGGCGCCGCCTCGTGCGGCGTGGTACAGGCGGTGCACCTCGGACAGGAACACGGCGCCGAGAACGGCCGCGACCCCGCCGTACACCGGCCCGGCCCAGCGCCAGAGCGCGAGCGAGGCCGCCACCATGAGCCAGCTGTCGACCACCGACTCCGCGAGCACGCGGCGCACGGGGGCGACCACGGGGAGCATCGGGATGCCCGCGCTGCGGTAGTCGTCGCGGTACTTGATCGCCAGTGCCCAGAAGTGCGGCGGCTGCCAGAAGAACACCACCGCGAACAGCAGCAGGCTGGCCACGGACAGCGATCCCCTGGCCGCCGCCCAGGCGATCAGCACCGGCGCCGCACCGCACACCCCGCCCCACAGGGTCGACTGCGCGGTATGCCGCTTGAGCAGCATCGTGTAGATCACGACGTAATACAGGATCGCCGCCAGCGTCAGCCCGGCCGCGAGCAGGTTCGTGGTCACCGCGAACAGCGTGACGGAGACCACGCCGAGCACGATGCCGAAGGCCAGGGCCGCCCGCGGCGCGACGGTGTGCGTGACCAGCGGCCTGCCGCTGGTCCGGCGCATGAGCTCGTCGATGTCCCTGTCGATGTAGCAGTTCAGCGCGTTGGCACTGCCCGCCGCCAGGGCGCCTCCGATGACCACGACGGCCGTCACGAGCAGCGAGGGCAGTCCCCGGTAGGCGAGGAACAGCGTCGGCACCGCGGTAATGAGCAGCAGCTCGACGATCCGCGGCTTGCAGAGCGCCAGGTACGCGCCCAGCGTGGCGCCCAGCCGCGCCGGCTGTCGCGGCCGCTGCTCCGCGGCGTCAGCTCGGCGATGGAGGTTGACGACGCTCACCTGGGATAAGACCACCTTCCGGCCCCGCGGAAGGCCGGGCACCGCATTGAGACTACACGGCGTCGTAGCCTGCCGGCGCGCGAGCCTGGCGGCAGGGGAGGCGCCACGGTGCGTTCGGAATAGTCCTGGCGGGGAACCTCAGAGGACAGGAGCTGACTTACGGGGGGCAATGGGTGACGGCGCGTGGCGTGCCGGTCTCGACGTACCGGCTGCAGCTGACCCCTGACTTCGGGTTCGGCGAGGCGGCGGAGGCCGCCGGCTACCTCGCGGACCTGGGCGTCACGCACGCGTACCTGTCGCCGGTGCTCGAGGCGGTGCCCGGGTCGCGGCACGGCTACGACGTCACCGACCACTCGCGGATCCGCGGCGAGCTGGGCGGGGAAGACGGCTTCCGCTCGCTGGCGGCGCGGCTGCGGGCGGCCGGCCTGGGCATCGTCCTCGACATCGTGCCCAACCACATGGCGGTCCCCAAGCGGCTGTCACTGAACCGGCAGCTGTGGACGGTGCTGCGGGACGGGCCGGAGGCGGACTGCGCGCACTGGTTCGACGTCGACTGGGCGGCGGGCGACGGGCGGATGGTGCTGCCGGTCCTCGGCGGGCCCGTCGACTCGTGCCTGCCCGACCTCGCGGTAGATCCGCGCGGCGGGGACCCCGTCGACGGCGAGCCGGTGCTGCGCTATTTCGAGCAGGAGCTGCCGCTGGCTCCGGGAACCGCCGGGCTGCCGCTGGCCGACCTGCTCGACGCCCAGCACTACCGGCTCGCGTACTGGCGGGACGTGGCGGAGCTGAACTGGCGGCGGTTCTTCGACGTCACTCGCCTGATCGGGATTCGCGTCGAGGACCCAGGCGTGTTCGCCGCGACCCACGAGGTGATCCTCGGGCTTGTCGCCGACGGCCTCGTGGACGCGCTGCGGGTAGACCACCCGGACGGGCTCGCCGACCCCCGCGGCTACCTGCGGCGGCTGGCCGCCGAGACCGGCGGGTCATGGGTCGTCGCGGAGAAGATCCTCGCGGTCGGGGAACGGCTGCCGGACGACTGGCCGTGCGCGGGCACGACCGGCTACGACGCGCTCCGGCTGGCCGACGGGCTGTTCGTTGACCCGGACGGCGCGGGCGGCCTCCTTGAGCAGTACGCGCGGTTCGCCGGCCAGGTGCTGCCGTTCGCCGAGGTCGCCTACGCCGCCAAGCACGAGATCGCGCGCGGTGCGCTGGCTCCGGAACTGGCCCGGCTTGCCCGGCTGCTGTGCGAGCTGCGCCCGGACGCGACCGCCGAGGACGCGCGGCAGGTGCTGGGGGAAGTGCTCGCGGCCTTCGGGGTGTACCGGGCATACGTGGCGCCTGGCGAGCCGCCGCCTGACGCGTCGGAGGCGGCGGTGCGGTCCGCGGTGTCGGCGGCCTCGGGGCGGCTGCGGCAAGCGCTGCACGCCCTGGCCGTGGCCGCGGGCGACCTGGCGCTCGGCCGCGGCGCGGCGGCGGGGGAGCCCGCGGCCGCCGAGTTCGTGGTCCGGTTCCAGCAGACGACGGGACCGGTGCTCGCCAAGGGGATCGAGGACACCGCATGCTACCGCTGGCCCAGGCTGATCTCGCTGAACGAGGTGGGCGGGAACCCCGACAGGTTCGGCGTCCGGCCGGATGAGTTCCACGCGCAGGCCGGCCGGCTGGCCGCCGACTGGCCGGCCACGATGACCACGCTGTCCACCCACGACACCAAGCGCGAGGAGGACGTCCGCGCCCGGCTGGCGGTCCTCGCCGAGCAGCCCGCGGCATGGGGGCGGCAAGTCGCGCGGTGGCATGACCGCGCGGCCCGTCTTGGCGGCCCCCCCGTGGACCCGGACACCGAGTACATGCTCTGGCAGACCCTGGTGGGCGCCTGGCCCATCGGCGGCAAGCGGCTCGCGGGATACCTGGAAAAGGCGATCCGCGAGGCGAAGACGCGGACCTCCTGGACCAGCCCCGACCCCGAATACGAGGCGGCGGTGCAGGGCCTGGCCGCCGCCATCCTCGCCGACGCCACGCTGGCCGAGTCAATCGGGGCGTTCGTCGCCCGTATCGGTCCCGACGCGATGGCGAACTCGCTCGGCACCAAGCTGGTCCAGCTCACCATGCCGGGCACGGCCGACGTGTACAACGGGTGCGAGCTTGGCGGGTTCTACCTGGTCGACCCGGACAACCGGCGCCCGGTGGACTTCGCCCGCGGCCGCTCGCTGCTCGCTGTCCTCGACGCGGCCGCCCAGGACGCGGCCAGCCCGGACGCGGGCGGCCTGGACGCGGGCGGCCGCGATGCGGGCGGGTGGCCTGACGCCGGTGCGGGGCTCGACGCCGCCAAGCTGCTGGTCACGTCCCGGGCCCTGCGGCTGCGCCGCGACCACCCCGGCTGGTTCGCCGGGAGCTACCTGCCGCTGACCGCGGCCGGCGCCGCGGCGGGCCACGCGGTGGCCTTCGCCCGCGGCGGCCGCGCGGTCACGGTGGCGACCCGGCTGCCGGCCGGCCTGCGGAACCGCGGCGGCTGGGCCGGCACGGTCCTGACGCTCCCGACCCCGGCTGCCGCGTGGGTGGACGTGCTCACCGGCAGCACCTATCACACGGCCACGGTGCCGCTCGCCGCGCTCACGCGCCGGCTGCCCGTGGCGCTGCTTGTCCCGGAGGCGCGGTGACAGTCTTCAGCGTGTGGGCCCCGGACGCCAGCCAGGCCGAGCTGGAAGTCGCCGGGCGGCGCTACCCCATGCGACGGGGCGGCCGGCCTGGCTGGTGGCAGGCGGGGGTGCCAGCGCCCCCGGGGACGGACTACGCGTTCTGGCTCGACGGCGACGGGCCGCTGGCGGACCCGAGATCGCCGTGGCAGCCGTACGGCCCGGCCGGCGCGAGCCGGACCTACAACCATGCCGCCTTCGCCTGGACCGACTCCGGGTGGCGCGGCGTGCCGCTGCACGGGGCGGTCGTCTACGAGCTGCACGTGGGCACGTTCACGGCCGAGGGGACCCTGGACGCCGCGATCGGGCGCCTGGATTACCTCGCCGGCCTGGGCGTCACGATCGTCGAGATCATGCCCGTCGCGGCCTTCCCCGGTCAGCACGGCTGGGGGTACGACGGGATCGGCCTGTGGGCGGTCCACGACCCCTACGGCGGGCCCGACGCGCTGAAGCGGTTCGTGGACGCGTGTCACCGCCGGAGCCTGGGCGTCTTCCTCGACGTGGTCTACAACCACGCCGGGCCGGGCAACCGGCTCGCGGAGTTCGGGCCATACTTCACGTCCGCGTACCTGACGCCGTGGGGTCCCGCGGTGAACCTGGACCAGGCGGGCTCCGACGAGGTGCGCGCCTTCGTGGTGGGCAACGCGCTGACCTGGCTGCGCGACTACCACATCGACGGGCTGCGCCTTGACGCGGTGCACGCGCTCGAAGACCACCGGGCCGTGCACATCCTGGAGGAGCTGGCCGCCGCGGCGGACGCGCTCGCCGCCTCGGTCGGCCGGTCGATGGTCCTCGTGGCGGAAAGCGACCGCAACGACCCGCGGCTCATCACCTCGCGGGAGGCCGGCGGGTACGGGGTGACGGCGCAGTGGAGCGACGACTTCCACCACGCGGTGCACTGCCTGGTGACGGGGGAGCGGCAGGGGTACTACGGCGACTTCGGGGCCGTATCGGCGGTCGCTAAGACGCTGACCAAGGCGTATTTCCACGATGGCACGTGGTCGTCGTTCCGCGGCCGCACCCACGGCCGGCCGGTTGACGTGCTGACGGTCCCCGCCTGCCGGTTCGTGGTCTTCCTGCAGGACCACGACCAGGTCGGCAACCGGGCCGTCGGCGATCGCATCGCCGCCACACTGGCAGGTCATTCGCTGCGCGACGGGCTGCTGCGGGTGGCCTCAGGCCTGGTGCTCACGTCCCCGTTCACACCGATGCTGTTCATGGGCGAGGAATGGGGCGCCGACACTCCGTGGCAGTTCTTCACCGACCACACCGACCCGTCTCTCGCCAGGGCGGTCAGCGCGGGCCGCAAGTCCGAGTTCGCGGCGCACGGCTGGGGAGCCGCCGAGATCCCCGACCCGCAGGACAAGGAGACATTCCTGCGCTCCAAGCTGGACTGGAGCCAGCAGGAGCGGGAGCCGTACCGTTCGCTCCTTGACTGGTACCGGTCGCTGCTCGCGCTGCGCCGCGCCCGGCAGGAACTGACCGATCCGCGGCTGGATCACGTGCACGCGCAATACGACGAGCAGGCCCGCTGGCTGCTGGTCGC
>NZ_JASIAL010000140.1:0-6566 GCF_030042015.1 Trebonia sp.
ACGTGCGGCACGCCTGTGGGATCGGCGATCCAGTAGCGGACCCTGGCCTGCATCCACTGCGGGAGGCCGGCCACGCTGTCCTTCACCGCCTGCCAGTCGTCGATCATCGTGTAGATGATCGCCACCGTGTTGTGATCGGCGCTCAGCTTGGCCTCGATCCAGCCCGCGGCCTGCCACGGGGTCGCGTCGCCCGGCTCCACGTCAAGCGCCGCCGCAGCCGGGTCGGTGTCCTGCGTGTCGATCCACAGCACGTGCCCGCGTCCCGCCACGGCGGACGCCGGGACGGCGTAGGCGCCAGTGGCGTAGGTGGCGACCTGCTGGCCGGCGGGGATCGCGCTCGGATCCACCGAGTCGTAGACGAGGAACGGCTGGGGCGGCGGGGCCGGAGCCTGCACGTGGTGAACCGGCGCCGGCGCTGGCTTGCGTGGCGCCGCGTGCGGGCGGGGAGCCGTCGGGTGCAGGGCTGCCGGGCGGGGGGCCGACGGCCTCGCCGCAGCCGAACTACCGCTGGCGCGTGCGGTGTGCGACGCGGTGCCGGTGTCGCCGGACGCGCGGTCGCCCTGCGTCAGGGCGCGAGCGGCCAGCGCCAGGCTGCCGACGATGCCCTGGGCGCCGGGATTGTCCCGCGGATCGAGCCGGACGCCGTCGGCTCGCTCTGCTGCCGAGCCCGCCAGGGTGTGCCACGCCAGCCCGGTGACCCAGCCGTAGAGCGAAGACGCGGCATGAACAGACGAGGGGCCCTGCCCGGCATGGCCGCCGCCGTCCATCGCGAGCGTGCTGGCCATGGCGGTCCACGGCGCGGAACCGGCGAACGCTCCGGCCACGGCGATTCCGGCTGCCGCCGCGGCGGTCGCGGCGGCGAGCGACACACACGACACCCGTGTGCGGTTGCGAGCGAGCCGACGGGCGATACGAGACTGGGGGGACGAGGAAACTGCTTCGTTGAAACGCGGGGACACGAGAGTAAACCTTGAGTCGTACGCGCACTCGGGAGGCGCTGCGATCACCCTCGGCGCTGTCGGCCGGTGCGACGCACCAGAGCGACGACAGGGGCGTGGACGTTGCCGCGGGTCAAGGCGACGTGTTGCGGGGGAGCAACCATCGCACGCCTGGGTGCTATCTGACACAAGTAAACAAGCGATCACATGAGGGGATGATGTGAATGAAAAAGGTCAAAGCGTGACATAGATCACGTAGCGTGCAGATCCCTGTCAACGCGGAGAGATCGAGCGACGCGCCGGGCCGCGGACGCCTGCCACCGCATGTCGGTGAGATGAACTCTTGCCGAACTCAGGCGGCCGGCCCGGGGGGTGCCGCCTGCCGCGCGATGCGATCCGCTGCCAGGCGCAGCTTCGCGGGAACCAGCCCGCCGTCCGGCATCGCCCCAGGTTAGAGGTCGGCCGATCTGGTTTCGCGCATCGTGATCAGGTTGCGACCTGCTGGGTAGTAGTTGCAGTGGCGGCAGGCACTGAGCCTGGTGTCCAATGGGGGCGTACCGCACATACTGAATAGTCGTTCCGCAGCAGCAAACGAACAGCACGGGCAGGCCTCATGCGTTTCACGCACGTACGACCGGCTGCCGTCGGCCTCGTGACATGCGGCGTTCTCGTCGTGACGGCCGCCGGGTTTTCGGTAGCGGTCACGGCAGCCCAGCGAGGCATGCCCGCCTCCGCCGCGCTGGCACGGACCGCGGCCGTGGTGAGCGGAACCGGTCAGCAGTGCCAGCAGTTGCGGCTCCCCGTGCCGCCCAGCCCAACCCTGGCCAACAGCCCGACCCCCACCAACAGTCCGACGCCGAGCACGAGCCCCACGCCGAGCACGAGCCCGACTGCCACGCCGAGCGACTCGCCGTCGGGAAGCGGTTCGACGGGCTCGGACGGCTCGGGATCGCCAACCCCGAGTCCCGATCCCTCACCGGCCCCGGCCGCCACGTCGGCCACCGCGGTGACCAGCATCTCCCCCGATCCCACCAGCTCCCCGGATCCGACCGGCTCCCAGGAGCCCACTAGCTCCCCGGATCCGGCCAGCACCCCCGCGGCCAGCAGCAGCTCCCCCGAGGCAAGCAGCAGTTCCCAGGCGACCGCCAGCAGTTCCCCGGACCCCAGCAGTCCGCCGGCCAGCGCGTCCGCGTCCGCTGCCGCGACACCGTCCGCCGACCCGGGAGTAACGTCCGCGGCGGCCAACGACCCGAAGGATCCAGCGGGCACTTTCACGAGCCCCGCGACCGCGCCGGTCAGCCTCTGCGTCGCCGTCCAGCGCAGCCAGGCCAGCATTGACGGCGGCCAGGCGGCCCAGTGGGTCGTAAGCGCCTGGACCGTAGGCGGGAACGTGCCCGTCGTCATCATCCGCCTGACGGCCGCGCCCGCGAGCCTGTCGCCGCGGTTCAGCTTCGGCTGCGGCAGCAACGACGGATCCGCCTCCTGTTACCTCGGCCAGGTGGACGCGAAGTCGTCTCCGCGGCAGGTTCAGGCGCAGGTCACGGTGCCGTTCACCGCGTCGGTATCGGCCGTGCGGCTGACGGTCCTGGCCAGCGCGGCCTACCTGCCCAGAGACCCGCAAGCGTCCGCGACCGTGGCGGTCGACGCCTACCTTCCCATCGTGAGCAGCTCACCGCTGCCGGTCGGCGGGCTCCCCTACGTGAGCGGAACTGGCTCCACCCTCAGCCCCGGCGGCAACGCGGGGAACCTGTTCCCGACGCTCACTCCGTCGTCTCCTGCCCCGACGCCCACCCCCGCGCAGCAGAAGGCCAGCGCGAGGACGGTGGCGAACACGTCGGCGATGCCGCTCGGCGCGCAGACCGCCGGCGCGCAGCTCATCGGCCTCGGCGTGCTGGCGCTGGCGTTTGTGCTGGCCGTCACGCGGCTGTCGATCCGCAGGCGCCCCGCCGGGAGCATTGCCGCCCAGCCCCCGCCAGCCGCCAAGTCCGGCGACGGGGACGCGAAAGAAGGCTGACCCGCACGCCCGGGCGCCCGTCCGGCCCGAGGGGCGAGACCCCCGCGGGGCCTACTTCGCGTAGAGCTCGAGGCTCGGGCGGACCTCGTCCAGCGTGGTCGCGAGCTTCGCGGTCGTCATCGTCGGCGACACGAGCTCACCGAAGCTGTCGTTGTCGAACCAGACGCACATCGCCACGCCCTGGTCGTTGGACTGCGCTTCGGCACACGCCGCCTCGCCGCCCAGCGACCCGGCCGGCACGACGTTCGCGCCGGGGTAGGTCTGGGTGAAGTTGGCGATCGACGTGGCCGGCGCGGCGCTGGACAGCTTGCCGCCCACGAACATGAAGATCTGCGCGTCGCCGCCCGGGGCGGAGCTGCCCATCTGGTACACGGCGGAAACGACGTCGCTGGCCTGGCCGGCGCTCGTGCTCATCACCTCGTTGGCCAGCGCGCTGACCTTCATCTCCTTCTCCAGGTTCGGCATGCGGGTGAACCCGTCGACCTGGTCCGGCGCCACGATCGTGTGCGCGGGGCCGCTCGGCCCGGAGAACACGTACTTCATCAGCACACCGCCGATCGCCCCTGCCGCCACGACCGCGATGGCCCCCAGGGCCATCCACTGCCGGCGGTCGCCGCTGCGGCCGCGGCGGCGGCCGGCCGCGCGCCGCGTGCCGGTGTCCTCGCCGGCGCGGCGGCGCTGCGCCGTCCGGGAGAAGGCGGCGGGCACCTGCCTGCGGTCGTCATCCAGGTCAAGGAAGTCGAACTCGCCGGGCTCGTCCCAGTCCAGCGGCTCGTCGTCGGCGGGCGCGAGCAGCCCGGTCGCGGACCGCGCGGACCGCGGCGACCGCAGGCTGTCGATGCGCGTCTCGTCGTAGGCCGGGACGTCGAACCTGGTGTGATCCATGCCCAGGTCATCGACGCGCAGGTCATACCGGGTGTCGGCAAAGCGGTGGCGGCGGCCTGCAAAGTCCGCGCCGCCGTCGCCCCCGTCCGCCGCGTAGTCCGGATATCCCGAACGATCCGGGCCGCCTGTATCGAACCCGTCGTTTCCGTACCCGACAGGTTCGTCCTGCCGGATGTCTTCGCTGTCCGCCCACAGGCTGTCCAGCCGCGTCTCGTCGAAGCGGGGCACGTCGAAGCGCGTCTCGTCGAAGCGCGGGCGGTCGTAGCGCGGGTCGTCGTAGGACAGGCGGCCGTAGCTCGGCTCGTCGTAGCCGACGGCCTCGAAGTCGCCGGTCCCGATGATGCCGGACAGGTCATAGCCCGGGCCGTCGATGCCCGGCCGCGAGTACGCCGAGCCGTTGTAGTCGGCCGGGTCGTACGGCGCGGGGCCGGGGCCCCCGCGGCCGTAATCGCCGGGGGCCGGGTAGTCGAGGGCGGGGTAACCGCCCGAGTCCGCGTAGCCGCCGCCGGCCTGGTAGGACTGCTCTTCGCCCTCATAGCGCAGCGGCTGGTCGTAGTCCCACGGCTGCCGATAGGTGTCCGCCGCGCTGTAGGCCTCGACTCCCCCGTAGCCTTGCGGCTCGTGGTGGGGGTAAGCCAGCTCGATGCGCGTCGACTCCATGTATCCGGGCCCGGTGTACCCGTGCCGCCCGTACCCCGCGCGCGCGGGCGCGGGACCCGTGGGCGCGGACAGCACGTAGCCAGCCTGCCCGTAGCCGGGCTGCGGCGGCTGTCCTGGCTCGACGTATCCGCGCACCGTCCGGGTGCCCGCGATCCCGGCGTCCTGCGACGCCGGGCCGTTGTAGCCGGGGTTGGCGTAGCCGGGGTCGCCGTAACCGAAGTCGTCGGCGGCGGACCGGGCGTAGCCGCCCGGGTCGGTGCCGTACCCGCTCGCGCCGGCCGCGGCGTACGGGTGCTCGCCGTGGCTTGGCGCCGGCGGCCGGGACGCCGGGTAGCGGTAGTCGCCGCCTCGGTACTCCAGATCGGAGTACCCGGTTGGCCATGAGATGTCCGGACCGAACGGTACCTGCCGCCCATCCGGGGGAAGTCTCCCATGGTCATCCTGGGTATGCGGCCATCCGCTCCTCATAGTCGCGGTCACCTCTGTGTGTCTGCTGTTGGTACCTGCGGGCAAGGTCACAACATCATCTCGACAAACAATGGCCTCCGCCACCGGAACCGCTATATCGGCGTGTCGCGCCGGAACTTTTTGTGCGTATCGCCCCAAAACTGGACATTTCGCATCGATATGTGCCGATCACGCCGCACCCGGTGACGAGCCCGCGGTCAGGCGATGTCGCGGCGGCGGAAGGCGGCCAGCCCGGCCGCGCCGAGCCCCAGCGCGATCACCGACAGCCACACCAGCGGGGGCGCCGCGACGGTCCCGCCGGGAAGCCGGGGAGCATGGGTGAACGGGGAGACGTCAAGCACCCATCCGGACAGCCGGAGCGCCTGGCCGAAGATGCTGATCACGACCGCCAGCCCGACCGCCGCCCAGCCCACCGCGACCGACTGGCCGGGCAACAGGCCGAACGCCGCGACGGCGATCCCCGCGATCACCAGCGCGGCGGGAAGCTGGGCCAGGCCGGCGCCGAGCATCCGGGCCACCTCGCCGCCCACGTCACCGGCGCGCAGGCCGTAGCCAAGACCGGTCGCGGCACCGGCCAGCGCGAGCAGCAGGGCGCTGCCCGTGACCGCCACGAGCACGTGGCTGGACCCCCAGCAGATCCGGCCGGGGGCACCCGACAGCACCGGGTCCGCCAGGCCCCCGGTCTCCTCCGCCCGCAGGCGCAGCACGGCGGACACCCCGTAGGCGGCGGCCACCAGGCCGGCCAGCAGCATCAGCCCGGCCAGGTAGGCGTTGACGATCGCGGACTGCCCGCCGAGCCGGGTGAACTCCTTCGTCAGCGCGCTGCTCGTGCCGAGGAGCTGGCCGATCCCCTTCGCCGCGGCGCCGCAGACCGCGAACAGGAACGCGTAGCCCGCCGCCCAGCCGGCCAGCGACGGCCACTGCAGCCGCCAGGCGAGCGACTGGGGGCCGCGCAGCAGCGCGGACGCCTCCGCCCGCCCCGGCCGGGCGGGCACCAGGCCCGCCCCGTGGTCGCGCCGGGCGGCGAGCACGAACGCCAGCCAGGTGCCGGCCGCGAACACGGAGACCGGCAGCGCCAGCACCCACCATCGTTCGGATGCGAACGGCCGGAGCAGCTCCGTCCAGCCGAGCGGCAGCACCCAGGTCAGCCAGGCCGGCCCGGCGGCCCCGGCCGAGTCGCCGGCCGCCCGCGCGAGGAACGCCAGGCCGAGCACGCCGATCGCCAGCCCGCGGGCGGCCCGCGCCCCCGCGGTGAGCTGCGCGGCCACCGCGCTGATCCCGGTGAACGCCAGTCCGCAGGTGCCGATGGCCAGAGCCAGCGCGGCCGAGCCCGCGGCCGGCAGCCCGATGACCGGCAGCACCGCGCACAGCACCGCGGTGAGCACCCCGTTGGCCAGGGCCGCGACCGCCAGCGCCGACACCAGCGGCGCCTGCCTGCCCACCCGGGCCGAGCCGATCAGCTCAAGGCGCCCGGCCTCCTCGTCCGCCCTGGTGTGCCTGATCACGATCAACACGCTCATCAGCACGGCGAACAGCGCGCCCCACACCCCGTACCGCCAGGCGGTCAGGGCGCCCACCGAGGTCCCGTTCAGCCGGCCGTA
>NZ_JASIAL010000141.1:0-11722 GCF_030042015.1 Trebonia sp.
CGGGCGTTCCCCCGGCGCCATCCGGCGTCGGCGCGGCCTTCGCGGACCGGCGCGCGACCGCGGCGAGCACGGCCAGCGCCAGGACCGCGACGATGACCCACGCTACCGTCGGCCACACCGTCCCCGGAGCCGGCGGCAGGGTGTGGCCGGTCCCTGCTCGCGGCGTGGTCAGGGGCGCCGGAGGTGGCGTGCCGCGGGCAGCGGCCGCGTGCCCGTTCCCGCCCCGGTCGAGAAAGACCGCGATCGCGATGGCGAGCACGGCCATCGTCACGACGATCCCGAGCGGCCTGGCCCACCATGGCGCCGGCGGCCGCGACGGCACTAGCCCGAAGTCGTCGTCCCCGCGCTCGCGCCGCCGGGGCCTGCGCAGCTGCAGGACGACGAGCACCGCGCCGCCGGCCAGCGCCGCGCCGCCGACGACCCCCACGAGGGCCGTGGCCGCGTGCCCGCTCGCGGCGTCAAGCACCGCGGTCGGGGCGGCGGACAGCGCGCCGCGCGCCCCGAGCCCGATCGCGGCGAGCGCGAGCAGCAGGGACACGGTGCCGACACGGGTCACCTCACGCACCCGCGGCGCGCGCATCCTCGTATTGTGGGCTGAACACCTGCAGGTACAGGTCCTCGCCATAGCTCGTGGACAGCGGTTCGCCCTCGGGGAGCTTGAACGTGCGCTGCCCGTCGGGCCGCCGCTGGGCGCGCAGGAACAGGGCCTTGCCCGTATTGGCCGCGTAGCAGTAGCCGGCCAGGTCATAGAGGTGGGTGACGAAGACGATCCGGATGCCGGCCTCGGTGAGAGCCCGGATGATCTGACGGGCGATCTCCGAGCCCTCCCGCTCGTTGGTGGAGGCGAACGACTCGTTGCACAGCAGCAGCCCGCCCGAGGCGATCCGGTCGGTGATCGCGCTCATCCGGTCGAGTTCCTCATCCAGCTTCCCCTTCTCCATCGTCGCGTCTTCCTCGCGCTTGAAGTGGGTGAAGACACCCGAGCAGACGCTGCCGGCGAACGACTGCGCGGGCACGAACATGCCGGCCTGCATCATGAGCTGCGCCTGGCCCACGGCGCGCAGGAACGTGGACTTGCCGCCCTGGTTCGCGCCGGTGATCATGATCAGCTGCCTGCCGTCCGCGGCCACGTCGTTGCCGACGACGCCGTCGTCCGCGCTATCCGCGCCGTCCGCGCCCTCGGTGCCGGCGCCGAGGGCAAGCGCGAGGCCCGCGTCGTACAGGCCGCGGGCGGACAGCCGGTCCCCGTGCATCCCGGCCGGCACCGGGTAGCACACTGGCTGGCCACTGGCCGTGAGCCGCTCGCGCAGGTTCAGGCAGCCGAGGTAGAACCCGAGCTCGGCGCGGAGCAGCTGGTAGAAGCTCTTGATATGGTCGGTCGACTGGGCGAGCGAGTTCGCGGTGTCGTTGACGCCCCGGCTGGTCAGTTCGGACAGCGCGCGCAGCCCCGCCTCGTCCCGCTCGGCGACCGTGAAGCCGAACGTGGCGCGGTTCATGGCCGGCAGCCGGTCCCGCCAGCCCCGGCCCGCCGGATGCCGGCGCAGCACGTAGCCGGCTCCCTTGTTCCCCTTGCCGAGCCGCGCGCTGACCAGCGCGCCGCGGCGGAAGTCAAGGTCGGCCAGGTGAGCCTCCATCTCGGCGAAGTACCCGTCGGTGAGCTCGCCGGCGAGCATCGCGAAAAACCGGGTGAACCCCTCGGAGCGGAAGCCCGGCGCGTGCTTCGCGGCCAGGTCCGCCAGCCGGTGCAGCGACTTCACGTACAGCGCCATGAGCTGCCTGGAGCGCCGCAGGATCGTGTCGGGCGACTCGCGGAACAGGAAGCCGAACACCTGCCGCTCCGCGCTGATCGTCTCGACCGCCAGGTTATACAGGTCACGGACGGCGACGGGGTGGGCGACGCAGTCGGCCAGCACGTGCTGGCGGTAGGTGATTTCCGCCGGGCTGGCCAGCCCCGAGTGAATCCCCTGCCGGGCGACGGCGAGCAGGAACGCGTCGCCGTCGGCCATCGCCTCGACGAGCGGGCCAAGCTCCAGGTCCGTGGCCAGGTCGGGCTCGTTGGACGGCAGCTCGCCCGCGGGGTTGAAGTCGCGGTCCGGGTACATCAGGAAGGCCTTCATGCTGCCCTGCCTCCCGCCTGCCCGCTCATGCCAGGCGCTCCTTCAGCTGAGGGTACGTCAGCCCGTACTTGCGCGCGATCGCGGTCGCGTAAGCGAGCCCGTCGGCGGGCTTGCGCACGATCCGGTAGGTGCGCTCCGCCGGGTTGTCCGGCACCACCGTGCCCACCATGGACACGCATGCCTCGTTGAGCGAGGCCAGCTCGTCGACGAACGTGACGTACAGGCCGAGCAGGCCCAGCCCTATCATCGTCTCAAGCACCCGCTCGCCGATGAACCGGGCGTCCCGCAGCGTGGTGGAGGCAAAGCTCTCGTTCATCACCAGCAGGCTGCTCCCGGTCGCGCTGCCGAGCACCTCCCGGATCCGGATCAGCTCGTCCTCCAGCTTGCCGCGCAGCGTCGCCAGGTCTTCCTCCCGCTCGAAGTGGGTGAAGACGCGGTCCGGCAGGAACAGCCGCGCCCGCCGGGCGGGGACCGGGTAGCCGAGGCTGGCCAGGTAGTGCAGCTGGCCGAACATCCGCGCGAACGTCGTCTTGCCGCCGTGGTTGGGCCCGGTCACCACGAAGATCCTCTCCGCGCCGGACAGCCGGAAGTCGTTGGTGACCACGGCCGTGGACCTCGGTACGAGCTTGGCGGCGAGCGCGAGGTCGAACGCCGCCTCCACGTCGGTTTCCTTCTCGCCGGCCGACACCCGCGGGTGGCAGAACTCCAGGCCCGCCTCCTTCAGCGGCGCGATGTGGTCCAGGTAGGCGAGGTAGAACTGGACCTCACGGTCGAAGGCGCTCACCGTGTCGTCGCGGAATTCCGCGTGCCGCTCGCAGAAGCCGTCAAGCGCGCCGAACACGTCGGGGAACAGCCGGGCTACCCGGTCGGCGATCTGTTCCTCCACGTGGTTCATCTCCGGCCAGTTCGAGAACTGGCCGTGGTAGTCCTTGACCGCTCCCCCGGCGAACTTCGCGAACGTCGCGACGACGTCCGCGCTGAAGTCGGCCTCGCCGTCGTACCGCGTGACGGTGACCCGGTTACCCCGGATGTTGACGCAGTACCGCACCCCGTCAAGCGCCCCGGCGACCTCGTCGGCCTCGGCCGCCAGCCCGCCGAACTCCGCCGAATCGGCGTAGCCGGCCAGGTACTCGCGGAACGCGGTGAGGCCGCGCGAGGACAGGTCTGCCGCACCGAACGCGGCGGCAAGCGCGCGCACCGCCGCGCAGTAGCCGCGGGCCGCGTCGAGGAACCAGGCCTCCTTCTGGTACCGGTAGCGGAGCTTGCGCGCCTGGGCGAGGCCATCGCGCACGGTCCGCATCCGCTCCGCGAACTCGGCGATGGCCGTGGCGGTCGCATCGACGTACAGGTCCCGCAGCACCGCGTGCCGGTATTCCACCGCCGCGGCGTCGCGCAGCGGAATGCGGAACAGCGGAGTCAGGTCATACTGCTCCCGGCCGGCCACCACCGCCGCGAACACCTGGTCCAGGTTCAGGTCCGGGAAGAACGACGGTTCCGCGGGCTCGCCAGCCTCGACGGGCTGCCCGAACAGCACGCTAATAAGCGGCATGACAAAGTCACCCCAACCTCCACCGGCTCCTTGATCCGGCAGAAGCCATCAGCCGGGGCGGCGGTTCAGGTGGGCTTCATCACCTGTCCCAATTGTACGTCATTACATCGGCCCGGCTATCGCGGCCCGATGCTCCGCAGGTCCGGGGACAGCAGGTCCGCGACCCGGGTGCACGGCCAGGCGGCGCGCCGCCGCTGCGTCTGCTCCGGTGTTTCCTCCATGACCGCCAGGTAGTCGTCCGGGCCGTCCCAGCGCGGGCACTGGCCGTGCAGCGGGCACGGGCTGCTGGCTGGCCGGCCGGCCGGCCGGCAGGCCGGGCGGGAACCCGACCGGAACGTCATGAGCGCCCGCCAGATGAGCAGGACCTCGTCATCGCTTACCTTGGCCACGGCGGCCCCCAGGGCATCCAGGAAGGGACCGTTGGCGGCGTCTCCGCGTTCTCGGCGGGCCCCTCCGCCGTCAGCTCACGGTAGCGCAGCCGGCCTGGCGTGGCCGACGGTGACGCGCGCCTCACCCTCCGAGTCCCAGGCAGCACACTGGTACCGGTAGACTGGCGAGCGTCCAGATGACGTCCTGGCGTGGGGGTCTCGGCCCCCCGAACCGCCGCGAAGCCGCGGCTTATGGCTGCTGAGCTCTGGATGCAACCGTGACCGAGGAGTCTTCCCGCGTGCCCCAGTCGCCTGCCGGCGCGATCCTCGCCCCGCCGGTGCTGTCCGGCCGCGATGCCCGCGGGCGGCGCGCTCGGGACGCTGCTGCGCGCCGCCGGGATCGGCGGCGCGACCACCCTGCGCGGCGTCTGGGGCTTCCACGGCGACCACGCCCCGCACGGTGACCGCCTGCTGCAGCTCGGCCGCCGCGTCCCCGCGGTCACGATCGTGGTGGACACCCCCGAGCGCATCGCCGCCGCGTTCTCCGCGATCGACGAGCTCACCGGCGAGCAGGGCCTGGTCACCAGCGAGACCGTGCCCGCCAGGCGGGTGAGCGCGGTCCGCGCCGCGGCCTGACGCCCGTCGTATTGTCAGCCGCCGCGCTGCCTAGTAGCGTCACGAGCAGAGGTGATGGGACTCACCTGCGCGCCAAACGCGGAGTCGCCCGCTAATGGTCCCTACTCCGGCGACGGTTTAGGGAGAGGCGTCGTGTTCACCTCGATGATTGTGTTGCGCGTGGCCGCGCCGGCCGCGGTGTGATCCGCGTGTCGCTGTCTGCCAGGGACCAGCGGATTCTCGACGAAATCGAGCAGGACTTCGCGGCCACCGAGCCGCGCCTCGCTCGTGCCCTCGCGGCCGGGCGGCCGCCGGGACCTGGCCGCGGTCTTCGCCCGGCCGCCGCCCGCAACCGGCCAGGTCGCGGCATATCGCCCCCCGTGCTGGTCGTCTCCTGCCTGGGAGCGGGCGTCGCCATGCTGGCTGCCGGGCTGGTCCTTGGCATCGTGGCCCTAGCCTGTGCGGGTTTCGTCATTACCCAGGTCAGCCCGGTCCTGGGCTACCTATGCCACCGAGTCAGCCTGGCCAGCCTGTGAGCGGCCATCGTCCTAGTCGTCGATCAGCCGGGCGCAGGCACCGAACAGGCGCAGGTCGGCGCCGATCGCTGACTGGCGGCTGAACGCGGCGATATCACCATCGGACAGCGAGTTCCAGCACAGCCGGTCGGCCAGCGCCAGTGCCCGCGTCACCTCGACTGCCAGCCAGGCAGCCGGCCTGGTCTCGACCTCGCGGCGCAGGTTCGCTACATCACCAGAGGCGGCGTGCTGCGCGACGGCCTGCAACAGCCCCAGCCGCACCGACAGCTCACCGATGAGATAGTCCTGGGTCATCTGCGGCTCACGTCCCCTTCGTGACAGGGACCGTTGGCGTCCGCATTCGAAGGCGAGCCCCTCCGCCGCCGTCCACGATACCTGACCAGCCGGGAGCCGCACCCGCCTGGCTCAGCCGGTGCAGCCAGGGGCGCAGGCGCTGGCGCGGATTAGGCGGGCACCCCTCCGCCGCCGCTCATTCCAGCCAAGCCGCCCCGGGGCTGATCTGGCAGAATGGGCACGCACCGGGTGATGGGGCCCACCCCCGCAAACGCGGCCAGGCAAGACGGGCGCGCTGACGGTCCCTCGCCATTGAGCCGGGAGGTCCCGCATGCCGTCAACACCTCAGCGTGCCGTGGCGCCGAAGGCGCTGACGTTCGTGGTCATGGTCGGGATCATGAGCTTCTTCGCCGACTTCACCTACGAAGGGTCGCGCAGCATTATCGGCCCCTATCTGGGGTTGCTCGGCGCTGGGGCGTTCACGGTCAGCGTGGTCAGCGGGGCCGGGGAGTTCATCGGCTACAACATCCGGCTGCTGTCCGGGCCTGGCGCCGACCGGACCGGCCGGTACTGGCCGGTCACGATCGGCGGCTACATCGTGCAGATGTCGGCTGTCCCGCTGCTCGCGCTGGCCGGGAGCTGGCAGGTGGCCGCGCTGTTGATCATCGCCGAGCGGATCGGCAAGGGAATACGGAACCCGCCGCGGGACGCGATGCTCTCGCACGCGGCGAAGGAGATCGGCTACGGGAAGGCATTCGGGCTGCACGAGGCGCTCGACCAGTTCGGCGCCATGTTCGGCCCGCTCCTGGTCGCGCTGGTGCTGACCGTGAGCCATCAGGACTACAAGGCCGCGTTCGCCGCGCTGGCGATTCCGGCCGCCGTCATGCTGTCGCTGCTCGCGGTCGCCCGGCTGCTCTATCCGCGGCCGCGGGACCTGTCTGCCGACTCGGCCCAGCCGACCACCAGCCGTTTCCCCCGTGTTTTCTGGGTGTACCTGGCCGCGGCGGCGCTGGCCGGCGCGGGCTTCGCCGACTTCCCGCTGATCGCCTACCACTTCCAGCATGCGGGAACCGTGTCGGTGGACCTCACGCCGGTGTGCTACGCGGTCGCGATGGCCGTCAGCGGCACCGGGTCGCTGGTGCTCGGCCGCATCTTCGACCGGGCTGGCATCGGGGTGCTGGTCCCGCTGACGATCGTCTCCGCCGCGTACGCCCCGCTGGTGTTCCTCGGCGGCTTCTGGGCCGTCATGGCCGGCTCGGCGCTGTGGGGCCTGGGCATGGGCGTGCAGGAGTCGCTCATCCCGGCGGCGGTCGCGCCGATGGTCTCCGCTGACCGCCGCGCCTACGCCTACGGCCTTTTCACCGCCGCGTACGGCACGGCCTGGGTGCTCGGCAGCGTCGTGATCGGCGTCCTCGTCGACGTCTCGGCAGGCGGGCTCGTCGCGTTCTGCGTCGCCGCCGAGCTCGCCGCGATCCCGCTGATCCTCGCCGTCCGCCGCCAGACCAGGCCGAGGTTACGCGCCGCCGCCCGGCGCTCCGCACGCAGGTCGCCTGCCGCAATCGCCCGGCGGCAATGTGGCGATCCGTCCCGATCTGATCCTTTACCGGCTGTCTTCGGAGATCTATCCTCAGATCGGGTACGGCGGAGGGGCTCGCCGTAATTGCGGTTGCGCCAACGGTCCCTGTCGGAGAGGACAGGAGGCCGTGTGTCCGTGCCCATTCTTGACGCATGCCGTCCATGCGTACCTGGCGCGAGCGCGGGATTGGCGTGCGCGTACTGCCAGGCGGACAGGGACGGCGACCCCGCCGGCAAGCTGCCGGCGGACGATGACCTGGAACCCGCCTGGCTGGCTCACCTGTACCTGTGCCGGGGGCTGTCGACCTACGCGGTCGCCCGGCGCACGGGGCTTGACCGGCAGCGGGTAACCAGGGTGCTGCGCGCGGCCGGCGTGCCGTTGCGGCCCCGCGGCGCTGGCCGGCTGCGCCCGGAGCGCCGGCCGGGCGATCCCCCTGACCTGCCGAAGCTCATGCGCGAACTGTATGCGGAAGCAAGGCTCAGCTCCCGGCAGCTCGCGGCGATTCTCGGCATGCCCGAGCGGACGGTCAGGGAGCGGCTGCGCCGGTACGGGATCAAGGCGCGCACCCGCGGCGGGTGGAACCGCGAGGACCGCACGGCGGTGCCCGCCGGCATCCTGCAAGTTCTCTACAGCGAACTGGGCATGACGGCGGCCGAGGTCGGCCAGTGCGCCGGGGTGTGCGTGGACACGGTGCTGCGCAGCGCGCACGCCCTGGGCCTGCCGGTCCGGTCGGGCGGCGCGATACCCCTGTCGGGCCCGCAGGAGATCGAGCTGGTCAGCGCCCTGTACGAGGATCCGCTTGTCGACGCGACGCTGACCGCGTACGGCGTCCCGCGCGTGCCACCCGGCGGCGAGGTCAGCCAGCGGTTCCCCGAGCCCGTGCCGCTGACCGCGCCGTTGGTCGAGGACCTGTACTGGACCTGCGGCGTCGGCCTGAACCACGTCGAGTTGCTTACCGGCCAGGCCGCGGAGAGCGTCCGCGGGTTCATGCGGCGGGCCGGCATCCCGCTGCGCGATCCAGGCGGCCGGAGCCCGTTCCTGCGGCGCTGGCGGGCATGCCAGCCGCAGCCAAGACCACATGAAACAAGCCACGCGGAGCGCGCGGCACGAACAAGTAAACAGTAAGGGAGATGCACAATGACGACATCCGACGCGATAACGGAGCAGGCGTCGACGCCGACGCCAGCCAAGGCGGGGATGGCCAACCCGGCGCCGTGGGCGGTGACCGCGTTCGCCACCACATCGTTCATGCTGGGCATGTACCAGACCGGCCTGCTGAACTCCGCGGGCGTGCCGATCGTGCTGCCCGCGGCGTTTTTCTTCGGCGGCCTGGTCCAGATCATCGTCGCGGTCCTGGAGTTCTCCCGGGGCAACCTGTTCGCAGGGTCGGTGTTCGGCACGTACGGACCGTTCTGGGTCATCTTCGCGGCGTTCGAGACGCTGTACGCCGCCAGTGTTCCGGCCGCACAGCTCAGCTCGGCGACGAGCTTGTTCCTGGCGGTCTTCGCAGTCATAACCTTCTACCTCGCGGTGGCGTCGCTGCGCACCGACTTGGTGCTGGCCATCATCCTGTGGCTGATCTTCGTTGGGCTGGTCCTGCTCTCGATCGGCGCGGGTGCCAGCAGCAGCGGCGTGACCAAGGCCGGCGGCTGGGTGGTTCTCGTCTTCGCGGTCCTGGCCTGGTACCACGCCGCCGGCGACATCATCGAGTCCACCTTCGGGCGCAAGGTGCTGCCGTTCGGCCCTCCGCCGCTGCGTTAGCTCAGGCACCCCAGGCCGCGGGCGGGATCTGACACCGACCTGCCCGCGGCCCCCGAAGCCACGGTTATCTCCCGCCGCGGATTGGGTAGTGAGCAGTCGGCCGCTGATCGTCTCAGCCTGCTGGCCTGGACCTGAGTCGGACGGCTGTGCGCCAGCAGGCTGCCTGACGAGGCGGGAGGGCCGGTGGAGGCGGAGCGGGAGCGGCGGGCGGATAGCCCGCCGGAGACCTGGCAGGAGCACTGGTTCGACCACCGGCAGCTGCTGCGGCTGTACTACAGCGACAGCCACTGCGCGATCTACCTGGACCCCGGCGTCCGCCGGAGGCAGGTCCGGTGGCTGCCGCCCTACATCAGCCAGGTCTGGCAGTACTCCAAGGCGGCCTATGGGGACGGGTTCGGGCCCGATCCGCGGATCTATTCCATCCACCATGCCGGGCGTTATGGCGGCGGCCACGCCGGCTATTACGTCAGCCCCGTCCATGACTACCACAACGTCAGCGACTGCGGCCTGGACACCTGGCGGGAAGGCGACCCTCTCGCCCCGGAACTGCCCGCGCATGAGATAGGGCACACCGTCGAGAGCGCCAACAACGGCGCCCACGGCTCCCCCGCCTACGAGATCTGGGGCGACAGCAAGTGGGCCGAGTTCTACATCTATGACCTGTATACCGCGCTGGGCATGGACGGCGCCGCCCGGCGCGTGCATCGCCGGTTCACCGGGAACAGGGATGATTTCCCGCGGCCGGGTACCCGCTGGTTCCGTGACTGGTTCTACCCGCTGTGGCGCGACTGCGGGCAGGCCGCGGTCATGGCCAGGTTCTTCGCGCTGCTGGCCGGGTACTTCCCGCGCGACAGGGACGGGACCTACACCCGGCGGATGAACTGGGGTGAGTATGTCCACTTCACCAGCGGCGCGGCGGCCGCGGACCTGAGCGGCCAGGCCGCCCGCGCCTTCGGCTGGCCCCCCGGGCGGGCCGCCCAGCTTGAGCGCGCCCGCGGGCAGTTCCCCGGCATCACCTACTAGTGCCGGCGGGTGTCAGTGCCCGGCGGGAGTACGCTCCTCGCACGCCCAGGGAGCACCGTGGCTGTTCAGGAGTTCGAGGAACGGCTCGGCCGGCAGCGCCTCCGGGCCGAGGACGCCGGCGCCGGACCATGTGCCCGAGTCGAGCAGCTCAAGTGCCACCACCGGGTTGATCGCGGTCTGCCAGACCACCGCCTGCGAGCCGTATTCAGCCATCGACCAGCTGTTGTCCACGACGTGGTACAGGTAGACCTCGCGCGGCGACCCGTCCTTGCCCGTTCCGCTGACCCAGGTGCCGGCGCAGGTAAGCCCCGACATCGCGGCGCCAAGCCCGGCCGGGTCGGGCAGGCATGCGGCGACCACATCCCGCGGCGAGACGGCCGCCGCGCCCACCTGGACGGGGGTGGTCGAGTCCAGGCCGAGTTTGTGGATCGTCTTCAGCACGCCGATGAACTCCTCGCCCAGCCCGTACTTGAAGGTCACCCGGCCAGCATCGATCCAGCGCGGGACCAGCAGGACCTCTTCGTGTTCCACGTTGACGCACTCGAGCGGCCCGATCCCGGCCGGGAAGCTGAAGGTCTCCGGCTCGCTGAACGGCTCGGTCGTGTACCACTGCCTGCCGCGCTCCCAGACGATCGGCGGGTTCAGGCACTCCTCGATCGTCGTCCAGATCGAGAACGTCGGGGCGAACTCGTACCCTTCGACCACCAGGTTCGCGCCATCGCGGACGCCTATCTCGTCGATGGACGCGAACAGCCGGTCTGCCGCGTAGCGGGCGAACACGTCCGACAGCCCCGGCTCGACCCCGATGCCGCACAGCGCCAGCAGCCCGCGGCGCTCCCATTCCCCGGCGAGTGCGAACTGCTCATCACCCAGCTTGACCCCCGGCTGCCGGTACGGGTCGGACGCGTGCGGGTGGGACAGCGACATCGCCATGTCGAGGTAGGTAACCCCAGCGGCGAGGGCCGCGCGGAAGATCGGCATCACAAACCGCGGGTCGACCGCGTTGAGCACGGCATCGCATCGCTCGGCCCTGATCAGCTCCGCAATCGCCTGCTCGTCCGTCGCGTTCAGTTGCACCGCGGCGAACCGGTCGCCGCCCCCTGCGATCGCCCGCCGCGCCCGCTCCTCGTGATAATCGGCCATGACGACGCGCTCGAAGAGATCCCACCGCGCGACCGTTGCCGCGACCGCCGACCCTACTCCGCCAGCGCCGACGACTAGCACTCGCATCATGCGCCTCCCGATTGATTGCCCGACGGCGGACCCGGCAGGCCGATCCCGCCAGACGTTACCGCGCGACGCACAGGACTTGGTTCAGCCTAAGCCGGTGACCCCCCGACGGTAACTACCGGCCCGCAAGTGCCCCGCTCAGCCACGGAGCGGACTGGGCTTTACAGTCCACAGCGGGGGTGTCCCATGCTCCGCCAGGCAACGGCCTAACCGGCGCCAGCTCGCCTGCGAGCTGGGGGTGCCCGAGGAGGAGCTGGCCGACGGGGCGGACCGGATCACCGACCCGGAGGGCCACGGGCCGGGCATCTGGTTCCACGCCGTCCCCGATGCCAAGGTGGTCAAGAACCGGCTGCACCTCGACATCCGCGCCGGCGGTGAGTGGACGGACCCGATCGAGACTCGCCGGATGCGGATCGATGCGGAGGCCAGCCGGCTGGCCGGCCTGGGCGCCACCATCACTGGTGTGCTGTCCGGCGAAGAGAACTTCTACGCGGTCGGGATGAAGGACCCGGAAGGCAACGAGTTCGATATCAACTGATCCGGCGAGGCTGACGCCGGCAGCACGGTCAGCGACTGGCACACTGGCGGTGTGGAGCCAGTCGCGGGGGTTACGACCGCGGGTCGCGGCGGTCGCGCCGGACAGCGGGCCAGGTACGGCATCGACGGCGGATACG
>NZ_JASIAL010000142.1:0-23256 GCF_030042015.1 Trebonia sp.
GACATCGCCAATGCTGACATCGCGAGCGCGTGCATGGCTAACCTCCCAGCCTGGCCCGGCCGCGCTGCAGCCCGCCGATGATGATCGTTGCGTGCTCGATCGTGGTGCGCAGCGCCGCGAGCGGCGCGGTGTTGTGCACGGCGTCGGTCAGCCCGGCGTTGATCTTCGGCGCCTCGTTGCCGATCGAGCGGGCGAGCAGCAGGATCGGGACCACGAGCGCCACGACGACGAGGACGATCACGCCGCCGATCGTGTAGCCCACCACCCAGCCGGTGGTGCTGTATCCCGCGGCGAGGACATGCGATTGCACTGAAAGGCTCCTCTCAGATCGTTTCGCAGAAGTCGCGGACGGGCTTCAGGTTCGCGTTGACCGAGGTAAGCCGCTCGGGCACGGTGCTGGTCAGGCTGGCGACGGCTTGCACGCCGCCGGTGGTGGCGGCCAGCGTCTTGCGGACCGCCCGCAGGTGGAAGATCACCCGCAGCAGGCCCACCGCGGTGATCGCGATGATCAGCGCGGCGACGATCAGCGTGAACCAGGCGACTGCTGGCATGTCAGGTGCTCCTTATCCGCTTATCCGCGTCAGCCGAGAAGCTTGGCGACCGAGCCCGCGTACCGGACCGCGCCGACCTTCACTGCCTCGATGGTCGTGTCCGTCTCGGCGAGCCCGTCGGGGACGCCGTCGAGCTTGCCGATCAGGGCGACCCCGCCGGCCAGGATGTCGTCGGTCGCGGCGCGCACCCGCTCGGTCGCCGCGAGGACCCGGTTGAGCAGGTAGATGACGACGGGCAGCACCACCACAAGCAAGATCACGCTGCCGATCCACCACAGGACCATGGCCTTCTCCTTTATGTCAGCTCAGGTTGTCGCGTGGTACGGGAGGAAGAACCGGCGGAAGACCCGGGCCAGGGCCATCAGCGCGGCCCGCAGCCCGAGGGTGAGGCCGCGCGCCGGGGTGGCCGCCGCCGCGGCGATCTGCTCAGCCGTCTCGCCCCGGTCGATCCGCTCGATGCGGTCCTGCAGGTTGGCGGCGAAGTCGTGCATCAGCACCGAGCTGACGTCGCCGATCATGCCGCGTCCGTACTGCGCGGCGGCGCCTGCCAGCTGCAGGTCCTGGGTGACGTCGACCCGCGTGCCGCGGCCGGCCCGCGCCAGCGTCGCCGTCACCACCATGCTCGCCTGCCCGCGGCCCTTTTCCTCCGCGCCGGCCGCGTTGACGACGATCCGCTTGGCCGCCTCGTTCCGCTCGGTGATGTCGGCCGTGCCGGCGAACTGCAGCCGGACCGGCCCCATCCGGATCGCGACCCGCCCCTTGTACTTGTCGTCGCCGAGGTCCTCGGTCAGCTCGGTGCCAGGCAGGCAGGTGGCCACCTGCGGGATGTTCTGGAAGAACTCCCACACCTTGTCGACCGGTTCGGGGACCTCGAACTCGTTCTTGATCAGCATTGGGTGTCTCTCTTCACCGTGGGGCCTGTCATCGTGGTGCGTGCGCGTAGGCGGCGGGGTCGTTCGCGAATGCCCGGCGGCAGCCGGCGCAGCAGAAGTAGTAGGTGGTTCCGTCGTGCTCGAACGGCAGGCCGCCGCCCTGGGCGGTGACCACCGTCATCCCGCACACCGGGTCGATCGCCTCGGCGGCGGGCGCCGTGCCGCGCGCCGCCCGCCCGGCCGGCGCGGCCGTCGTCGCGGCGGTGACTATCGCGCCGGAGGCGCGCAGCTGCACCAGCTCGGCCAGGATCGCGACCGCTATCTCGGTGTGCGTCGTCCTGCCCAGGTCGAGCCCGGCCGGCACATGGACGTGGTCTAGCTGTTCGGCGGGCACGCCCCGGTCGGCAAGGTAGCCGAGCACCGCCGTGCCCCGCTTCTGCGAGCCGACCAGGCCCAGGTAGGCCGGCCGGGCGGCCGCGGCCCGCTCGAGCACCTCCTCGTCGTTGTGTCCCTGCGTGGCGACGACGACCATCGAGTGCCGGTCCGCGTCCTCGGCGCCGAAGTCCTCGCCCGCGATCAGGTCGGCGTGCCAGCCCAGCGTCTGCGCCAGCCTCGTGAGCGTCTGCGCCATCGGCGAGCCGCCCACGACCACGAGGCGCGGGGCGGGCAGCACCGGCTCGATGTACACCTCGAGCGCTCCCTCGCTCTGGCAGGAGATCGGCACGACGGCCATCCCCTCGGGAACGGCGCCGCCGAACTGCTCCGGGCTGCCCAGGAGCAGCAGGCGGGCGTCGCCGGACTCGATCACCAGGCGGGCCTCGCGGATGACCGCGGGCTCGGCGCAGGCCCCGCCGATCCAGCCGTGCAGCTCACCGCTCGCGGTGATGATCGCCCGCGAGCCTTTCTTCCCCGACGACGGTCCCTGCCGCCACACCACGGTCGCCAGCGCGAACGCCTCGCCGCGGCGCGCCAGCTCCGCGGCCTGCTCCAGGACGCCCCAGCTCTCGTCGGCCATCATGACTTCTAGTCCCCCCGGACCGGCGGCGCGCCGGAGACGTCGCGGTGGTAGGTCAGGGCTTCCCAGACCCGGTCGGGCAGCAGCGGCATGTCGATGTTGCGGACACCGGTGCCGGACAGCGCGTCGATCACGGCGTTCACGAACGCGGCAGGCCCGCCGACGGCCGCGCACTCGCCGATCCCCTTGGCGCCGAGCGGATGGTGCGGGCACGGCGTGACGACCTCGCTGTGCAGCTCCCAGCCCGGCGTCTCCCACGCGGTGGGCAGCAGGTAGTCCATGTAGTTCGAGCCGACGCAGTTGCCGTCGGCGTCGAACGTGATGAACTGCATGTTGGACATCGCGTACGCCTCGGTGAGCCCGCCCATGATCTGGCCTTCCACGATCATCGGGTTGATGCGGACGCCGCAGTCGTCGACCGCGACCGCGTTCAGCACGTCCCACACGCCGGTCTTCTGGTCTACCTCGACCGTGATGATGTAGACCGCGAACGGCCAGGTAAGGTTCGGCGGGTCGTAGTAGGCGGTGTTCTCCAGGCCAGGCTCCATGCCATCGGGCATGTTGCTGTAGGCGGCGATCGCGCATTCCTGGATGGTGACCCCGCGGTCCGGGGCGCTGCGCACGTAGAACCGGCCGAGCTCCCAGTCGACGTCCTCCTCCGAGACCTCAAGCAGGTGCGCGGCCAGCTTGCGGGCCTTGGCGCGGATCTTGCGGGACACCATCGCCACCGCCGCGCCGGCCACCGGCGTGCTGCGCGACGCGTACGTGCCCATGCCGAACGGGGCGGTGTCGGTGTCGCCCTCCTCGACCACCACGTCCTCGGCCGGGATGCCGAGCTCGTGGGCCACGATCTGCGCCCAGGTGGTCTCGTGTCCCTGGCCCTGGGTGCGCGCGCCTGTCCGCAGGATCGCCTTGCCCGTCATGTGCACCTTGAGCTCGGCGGAGTCGAACATCTTGATGCCGAGGATGTCGAACTCCCGGCTGTTGCCGGCCCCGAGCGGCTCGGTCATCGTGGAGATGCCCAGGCCGAGCAGCCGGCCGCGGGAGCGGGCCTCCTCCTGGCGCTGCCGGAAGTCCTCGTACCCGATCGCCTGCAGGCCGACGTCCAGGCACTTGGCGTACTGGCCCGAGTCGGTGAGGAAGCCGAACGGCGTGCGGTGCGGGAAGTCGTCGTCGGCCACGAAGTTCATCCGGCGGAACGCCGCCTGGTCCATGCCCAGGTCGCTGGCCGCGGCCTGGATCATCCGCTCCTGGAAGAACATCGCCTCGGTCACCCGGAACGAGCACCGGTAGGCGACCCCGCCCGGCGCCTTGTTGGTGTACACCCCGCGCGCGGTCAGGTGGGCGACCGGGATGTCGTAGGCGGCGAAGGCCGAGTGCATCAGCCCGATCTTGAACTTGCTCGGCTGGGCGTCGGAGAAGAACGCCCCGTGGTCGGCGTCGGTGTGCATCCGGACGGCCAGGATCTTGCCGTCCTTGCGCAGCGCGATCTCGCCCTTGAGGTACACGTCGCGGGCGAACCCGGTCGAGATCAGGTTGCCCGACTTGTCCTCGATCCACTTGACCGGCCGTTCCAGCAGGATCGAGGCCAGGATCGAGCAGACGTACCCCGGGTAGACCGGCACCTTGTTGCCGAAGCCACCGCCGATGTCCGGCGAGATGATCCGGATCATGTGCTCGGGCAGCTCCGCCACCATCGCGACCGCGGCCCGGATGATGTGCGGGGCCTGCGTGGTCATGTAGACGGTGAGCTTGGAGGTGGCCCTGTTGAAGTCGGCGATCGAGCCGCAGCATTCGATCGGCGACGGGTGCGAGCGCGGGTAGTGCAGCTCCAGCCTGGACACGAGGTCCGCCCGCGCGAACGCGCGGTCGGTGCCTTCGCCGTCGCCGACCTCCCAGTTGTAGATGACGTTGTCGGGCTGGTTCTCCTTGTCGTCGCGGATCACCGGCGCGTCAGGGGCCAGCGACTGGGTCGGGTTGACGATGACCGGCAGCGGCTCGTAGTCGACCTCGATCGCCTCGCACGCGTCCTTGGCGATGTACGGGTCGTCGGCGATGACGCAGGCGACCTCCTGGCCCTGGAAGCGCACCTTGTCGGTGGCGAGCACGGCCTGCGTGTCGTAGGACAGGGTCGGCATCCACGCCAGGTTCCTGCTGGCCATCATCTCGCCGGTCAGCACCAGGTGGACGCCGGGGATCTGCCAGG
The DNA here is from genome assembly GCF_030042015.1 of Trebonia sp. GTDB lineage: Bacteria > Actinomycetota > Actinomycetes > Streptosporangiales > Streptosporangiaceae > Trebonia. The sequence goes on from NZ_JASIAL010000142.1 coordinate 4,645, forward strand.
CCTTGCTGGTGTCGATGGACCTGATCCGCGCGTGCGCCAGCGGGCTGCGCAGGATCTCCATGTGCAGCATGCCGGGCAGCACGATGTCGTCGGTGTAGTTGCCCTTGCCGCGGATGAAGCGGTCGTCTTCCACGCGCTTGCGGCTCGCGCCGATTCCGCCGATCTTGATCTCGTCTACTGCCTGCGACATTGTCCTACTCTTCCCGTCTGGTCTCAGCGCCGTCGCTACCCGGCGGCCTCGGCCCGCAGCTTCGCCGCGGCCCACAGCACCGACTTCACGATGTTCTGGTAGCCGGTGCACCGGCAGAGGTTGCCCGACAGCGCCCAGCGCACGTCTTCCTCGGTCGGATCCGGATTCCGGTCGAGCAGGGCCTTGGCGGCCATCATCATTCCCGGCGTGCAGAACCCGCATTGCAGGCCGTGCTCCTGCTTGAAGCCCTCCTGCAGCGGGTGCAGCTCGCTCGCCGCGGCGAGGCCCTCGACGGTCTCGACGGCATGGCCGTCCACCTGGACCGCGAGCATCGTGCAGGACTTGACGGCGCGGCCGTCGACGAGCACGGTGCACGCGCCGCAGTTGGTGGTGTCGCAGCCCATGTGCGTGCCGGTCAGGCCGACGCCGCGGCGGATCAGGTGGGACAGCAGCAGCCGCGGCTCGACCTCGGCGATCTTTTTCTCGCCGTTGATCGTGAACCGGATCCGGCGCATCGGCACCTCGCCCGCGGCCTCGTCGCCGCGGTCCTCGTACACCATGGTCATCTCAGGCTGCCCTTTCCGCCTCGTGATCGGCCCGGGACAAGATGCGCTCGACGAACGTCGCCACCATGTGCCGCTTGTACTCGGCGCTGCCGCGGTGATCGGTTCTCGGCTGCGCGGCCGCGGCGGCCAGGTCGGCCGCCCGCCCGATGCTCCCGGCGGTCAGCGGCTGGCCCACCAGCGCCTGCGCCGCCTCGGTCGCCGCGATCGTGGACCCGCCGACGCCTGTCAGCGCGATCCCGGCCCTGGTCACGACCTCGCCCGAGGTCTCGATCGCGACCGCGACGCCGACCGTGGCGAAGTCGCCGACCCGCCGCTCCAGCTTGAGGTAGCCGCCCGCGCGGACACCTTTGGCGGGCGGGATGACGGCCTCGACCGCGATCTCGTCCGGCGCCAGGACGTTCTGGAACGGCCCGGTCACGAAGTCCGCCATCGGGATCACCCGCCGGCCGGCCGGCCCGGCCGCCACCACGGAACCGCCGAGTGAGACCACGACCGACGCCCAGTCCCCCTGCGGGTCGGCGTGACAGAGCGAGCCGACGAGCGTGCCCCGGTTGCGCACGATCGGGTCAGCGATGAGCGGGGCAGCGGCGGCCATCGTGGGCTGGGTGCCCGGCAGCAGGTCGGAGTGCTCCAGATCCGCGTGGCGGCACAGCGCCCCGATGCGGAGCGTGCCGTCGGGGTCGGCCCGGTGGTAGCCAAGGCCGGGAACGTTGTTGATGTCGACCACGAGCTCCGGCGATGCGAAGCGCAGCTTCATCAGCGGGACGAGGCTCTGGCCGCCGGCCAGCACCTTGGCGTAGTCGCCGCCGCCTCGCAGCAGGCTGATCGCCTCGTCCAGGGAATGCGGTGCCTCATAGCGGAACCGCGATGGGTACATTCGCTGCCTCCGGGGTGGGCGGGAAATGACGTGAATCGCAGGTCAGGCCGCGTCGTGTGGGGGACCGGCCGGGGCCGCCCCCGCGGCGGGCGATGCGGCGGGCGCTGAGTGCGGGTCGGCCACCGCGACCGGCCCCGCCTCGTAGTCGGGGTCAGGCCGCGGCTCCTGGTGCGGCGGCCACGGCCCGGAGACCGGCTGCCCGGCGATCTTGAGATAGTCGACGAGCTCGGGCCAGGCCCACACCGTGGGGCTCTTCCCGGTCTTGGGCGCGTGCTCGATCAGCTCGTACAGGCGCGGATTGCCCGTGCTGTGGCCGCTGGACTCGATGCGCATGCGCAGCCTCCCGCCCGATAGGACGGTGCCTCCAGGCCGGCATCGTCGCCAACGAAATTTCATCCGTATAGTGCGCCCCGGTGTCTCACGCCGCAACAGCCAAATAAGCTAACGCTTAACTCGACACGTCCGGCTGGGTGAACATGATGGCTGATGGCGGGTTTTCAGCTCCAGATGGTGACATACACCGGGGGCTTGAACCGGGACGGCGGCACGCCGGCGGCGGGCGACCGCATCAGCTGCATCGCGTCAGGGGTGCCGAGGAACCGGCGCAGCGCGCCGGCCGCGCTGCTGCGGTACTCCCGCTCAAGGAACGTCGCGTACCAGCACTCGTCCATGGGCAGCCCTGGCATCTCGACGATCGACAGCTCACCGCGCCGCAGCTGGGCGGAAATCAGGTGCTCGATCGCGGGCGCGACGCCCGCGCCGTCAGCGGCGGCCGCCCACGCGGCGGTCAGGCTCGGCAAGACCCGGATGTTGCCGTCGGGAACGCCCAGCCGGGCAAGCAGCCTGGCTGTCGCGGTGGCGGGGTCGGTCGCGTTCGGGTCCACCAGCCACCGCCACTGCCTGGGCGCCCCCTGCGGCCTGCCGTGCCCCCCGGCGACCACGGCCAGCCGGTACTTGAAGATGGGCTCGCTGACGATCGGCATCTCGTTCTCGCCCGTGACACCCGGGCCGAAGGCGACGTCGGCGAGCCGGTTCGCGACAAGCACGGCATGCTCGCCGGAGGCGGCCACGCCCGTGGAGACCTCGACGGGCCCGGGGAACCGCCTGCTGAACGCCTCGACCAGCGGGCCGACCACGAATTCGGCGAACGTCGGGGTGGCGACGATCCGCAGCTGCTCCGGCGCGCCCTGCGCGGCCCGCACCGCGGCGTGCGCTTCGGCGCCGAGCACCACGATCTGGGAGGCGGTAGCCAGCAGCCGGGAGCCGCCGGGCGTCAGCGTCATGCCCGCGGGGCCGCGGGTGATCAGCTGGTCGCCCAGGTAGTTGCGCAGCGCGGTGAGAGCCTGCGACACGGCCGGCTCGCTCACGCCGAGCGCGCCGGCGGCGGCCCGCACCGAGCCCAGGCGGGCCACCAGGACGAACGCGTTCAGCTGGGTGAGTGTCATGTCAAGATCCAGTGTGGCCCATCGCCGGGACCTCTCCAACCAGGGGCCGCGGCCCCGGGCCGGGGGAGGTCGTAGTGCAGGTTCCCGCGCACGTCGAGTACGAGAAGGCCACCAGCGTGCAGCACGCGCTCGCGCTGCTGGCCAGGTACGGGCCTGAGGCCAAGATCCTGGCCGGCGGGCACAGCCTGATCCCGATGATGAAGCTGCGCCTGGCGCAGCCAGAAGTGCTCGTCGACATCAACGGGCTCACCGACCTGTGCTACATCGGCAGGGCCGGGGACGAGCTGCGCATCGGCACGCTGACCAGGCACGCTCAGCTGCTTGACTCGCAGCTGGCGGGCGAGCACTTCCAGATCATGCATGACGCCGAGCGGGTGATCGCCGATCCCATCGTCAGGAACTGGGGCACCGTGGGCGGCTCGCTCTGCCAGGCCGACCCCTCCGAGGACCTGTCCGCGGCGTTCGCGGCGGTGCGGGGCACCATGGTCATCCAGGGCCCAGGCGGCACCAGGGAGGTAAGCGCCCGGGCGTTCCACACCGGCCCGTACGAGACCGTGGTCGGCCCGTCCGAGCTGCTGACAGAGATCAGGCTGCCGATCCGGCCGGAACGCCAGCGCGGCGGCAGCGCGTACCTGAAGGTGGCCCGCCGGGCGGGCGACTGGCCGGTCGGCGCCGCCGGAGCGGCGGTCTGGCTCGCGGACGCCGGTGGTGGCAAGCAGAGCATCGCTGACGTCGGCATCGGGCTGACCGCGGTCGGCGCGGCGCATTTCGTGGCCGCCGAGGCCGAAGACTTCCTCACCGGCCGCCCAGCCGACGAGGAGACCCTGGCCAGGGCGGGGCAGATCGCGGCCGAGCACTGCCGCCCGGTCACCGACCAGCGCGGCCCGGCCGACTACAAGCGCCACCTCGTGCGCGAACTCACCACCAGGGTGCTGCGCGCCGCCGTCGCGCGCGCCGGCGGGCCCGCGTCATGAAGCTCACCCTGACCGTCAACGGAGCGGAGTACACGGCCGCGATCGAGCCGCGACTGCTGCTCATCCACTTCCTGCGCGACGAGCTCGGCCTGACCGGCTCGCACTGGGGCTGCGACACCTCCAACTGCGGCGCCTGCGTGGTGTGGCTGGACGAGACGCCCGTGAAGTCGTGCACGGTGCTGGCGGCGATGACCGACGGCAGGCGGATCACGACCGTGGAGGGCCTGGCCAGGAACGGCGTGCTCGACCCGGTGCAGGAGGGCTTTTCCGCGTGTCACGGGCTGCAGTGCGGGTTCTGCACGCCGGGCATGATGATGACCGCGCGCTGGCTGCTCGACCGCAACCCCGATCCGACCGCGGCGGAGATACGCGAGGCGATATCCGGGCAGATCTGCCGGTGCACGGGGTATGAGAACATCGTCCGGTCCGTGCTGTGGGCCGCGCGGCATGACGGGAGCGATGACGATGCACGCCCGTGATCACGGAGGGAACGCAGCCAGCGCGGCCAGCGCGGCCAGCGGGGCCTACGGGGCCTACGGGCCGCTGCCGCGCAAAGAGGACGCGCGGTTCATCAGGGGCCAGGGCACCTTCGTCGACGACATCTCCCTGCCGGGGATGCTGCACGGCGCGGTGCTGCGCAGCCCGCTCGCCCACGCCAGGATCGTGACCGTCGACGCGACCGCGGCGCTCGCCCACCCCAAGGTCATGGCCGTGCTCACCGGCGCGGACCTGGCGCAGCGCGGCCTTGCCTGGATGCCCACGCTCTCGGGCGACGCGCAGGCGGTGCTGGCGACCGACAAGGTGCGGTTCCAGGGCCAGGAGGTCGCCTTCGTGGTCGCGACCGACAGGTACGCCGCGCGGGACGCACTCGAGCTGATCGCGGTCGACTACGAGCCGCTGCCGCCGCTGATCGACGCCAGGACCGCGCTTGACCCCGGCGCGCCGCTCGTCCGGGACGACCTGCCCGGACGCGGCTCCAACCGGATCTTCGACTGGGCCGCGGGGGACCAGGCCGCCACCGACGCCGCCTTCGCCGCCGCGGACGTGGTGGTGGGCTGCGACATGGTCTACCCGCGCTCCCATCCCGCCCCGCTTGAGACCTGCGGGATCGTCGCCGGCATGGACGCCGTCACCGGCAAGCTGACCCTGTGGTCGACCACCCAGGCCCCGCACGCGCACCGGACGCTGTACGCCACGCTCATCGGCGTGCCTGAGCACAAGATCCGGATCGTCTCCCCCGATCTTGGCGGCGGTTTCGGCGCCAAGGTGCCGCTGTACCCGGGCTACGTGTGCGCGGTCGTCGCCTCGATCGTGACCGGGCGGCCGGTGAAGTGGATGGAGGACAGGTCAGAGAACCTGATGTCCACCACGTTCGCGCGCGACTACCACATGCACGGCGAGATCGCCGCGACCGCCGACGGGAAGATCCTCGCGCTGCGCGCGCGGGTGCTCGCCGATCACGGCGCGTTCAACGCGACCGCGCAGCCGTCCAAGTTCCCTGCCGGGTTCTTCCACATCTTCACCGGCTCCTACGACATGCGGGCGGCGTACTGCGAGGTGACCGGCGTCTACACGAACAAGGCGCCAGGCGGCGTCGCCTACTCCTGCTCGTTCCGGGTCACCGAGGCCGTGTACCTGGTCGAGCGGCTGACCGACATGCTGGCCCGCGAGCTGTCGATCGACCCGGCCGAGCTGAGGATGCGCAACCTGCTCAAGCCCGAGCAGTTCCCCTACACGGGCCCGACCGGCTGGCAGTACGACTCGGGCGACTACCCGCGCGCGCTGCGGCTGGCGCTGGACATGGCCGGCTACGACGAGCTGCGCCGCGAGCAGGCGGAAAAGCGCGCCCGCGGCGAGTACATGGGCATCGGACTGAGCTTTTTCACAGAAGGCGTCGGCGCCGGCCCGCGCAGCCACATGGACATCCTCGGCTTCGGCATGGCCGACGGCGCCGACCTGCGGGTGCACCCGACGGGCAAGGCGGTGCTCGGCATCTCCGTGCAGACCCAGGGCCAGGGCCACGAGACCACGTTCGCGCAGCTCGTGGCCCACGAGCTTGGCCTGTCGCCGGACGACGTCGAGGTCGTGCACGGCGACACCGACCGGACCCCGTTCGGCCTTGGCACCTACGGGTCGCGGTCCACGCCCGTCTCCGGGGCCGCGGCCGTCGTCGCGGCCCGCAAGGTGCGGGAGCGGGCGCGCCTGGTGGCGGCGGCGATGCTCGAGGTGGCCGCCGACGACCTGGAGTGGCTGGACGGCAAGTGGCGGGTACGCGGGGACCCGGACACCGCCCGCGGCATCGCCGAGATCGCGATGGCCGCGCACTCGACGCTCGAGCTGCCGGACGGGGTCGAAGGGCACCTGGACGCGTCCGCCGTCTACAACCCGCCGAACCTAACGTTCCCGTTCGGGGCCTACGTCTGCGTGACCGACGTCGATCCGGGCACCGGCGAGGTCAGGGTGCGGCGCTTCATCGCCGTCGACGACTGCGGCGTCCGGATCAACCCGATGATCGTCGAGGGCCAGGTGCACCGCGGCATCGCCGACGGCATCGGCATCGCGCTGATGCAGGCGATCGTGTTCGACGAGGCCGGCAACTGCCTGGGCGGCTCCTTCATGGACTACCTGCTGCCCACGTCGATGGAGTGCCCGTCGCCCGAGCTCGGCCAGACGGTGACGCCGTCCCCGCACCATCCGATCGGGGCCAAGGGCATCGGGGAGTCCGCCACCGTCGGCTCGCCGGCCGCCATCGTGAACTCGGTCGTCGACGCGCTCGCCCCGTTCGGCGTCGTGCACGCGGACATGCCGCTGACCCCGGCCAACGTGTGGCGCGCCATCCAGGGCCGGCCGGTCCGCCCCGACCTGGCGCTCAGCTGAGCATCCCTGACCGGGAACAGGCGCGCCGGTCCGTTCGGGATAATGAAGATTTTTCCGAACGGTCCCTGGCGCCTGCTTACGGGCATCGCGCTGCCCGCCGTGGCCGGCCCCGTCCCATCAGACGTGATCGTTTCGTGTCACAGTTGTAGCCGAAGGTAACCACCAGCGACGGGCTTCGCGGCCGGCTGTGCCAGAGCGGCCCGAACCTTGGCAGTTGTGAGGAGAACGCCATGACCGAGCAGATCCTGGACCAGATCCGCGAGCTCGCCGCCCAGCTGCGAGTCGATTCGATCCGCTGCAGCACCTCGGCCGGATCCGGCCATCCGACGTCGAGCATGTCGGCCGCCGACCTGATGGCGGTGCTGCTGGCCCGGCATTTCCGCTATGACTGGCAGCGGCCGGACGACCCGGCCAACGACCACCTCATCTTTTCCAAGGGGCACGCGTCCCCGCTGCTGTACTCGATGTTCAAGGCGGCCGGTGTCGTCTCCGACGAGGAGCTGATCACCAGGTACCGGCGGTTCGGCTCGCGGCTGGAAGGCCACCCGACCCCCGTGCTGCCGTGGGTCGATGTCGCCACCGGCTCGCTGGGCCAGGGGCTCCCGGACGGCGTCGGCGTCGCGCTGGCCGGCCGGTACCTGGACGAGCTGCCGTACCGGGTGTGGGTGCTGTGCGGGGACAGCGAGACCGCGGAAGGATCGATGTGGGAGGCGCTGGACAAGGCCGCCTACTACCGGCTCAGCAACCTGACCGCGATCGTGGACGTGAACCGCCTCGGCCAGCGCGGCCCGACCGAACTGGGCTGGGACCTTGACGCCTACGCCAGGCGGGCCGAGGCGTTCGGCGCTCACGCGGTCGTGATCGACGGGCACGACATCGAGCAGATCGACAAGGCGTTCTTCGACGCGGCCGGCGCGGACCGGCCCACGGTGATCCTGGCCCGCACCCGCAAGGGCCGCGGGTTCGACGAGGTCGAGGACCGCGAGGGCTGGCACGGCAGGCCGCTGCCCGTTTCGATGGCGCAGCGCGCGATCATCGAGCTGGGCGGCCAGCGCGACCTGGTGGTCGCCGGGCCGCGGCCGGAGGCAGGAACGCCCCGGATGTGGCCAAGCGGCGAGGTGAACCTGCCCCGCTTCGAGCTGGGCGCCAGGGTCGCCACCCGGCTGGCCTTCGGCCAGGCGCTCGCGGCGGTCGGGGCGCTCGGGCACGTCGTCGCGCTGGACGGGGAGGTGGACAACTCCACGCACCTGGAGGAGTTCGCCAAGTGGTACCCCGAGCGCTACTTCGAGATGTTCATCGCCGAGCAGCAGCTCATCGCCGCCGCGGTGGGCATGTCCGTCCGCGGGTACGTCCCCTTCGCCGCCACGTTCGCGGCGTTCTTGACCCGTGCCTACGACTTCATCAGGATGTCGGCCATCTCCCAGGCGAACATCCGGCTCTGCGGCTCCCACTCGGGCGTCGAGATCGGCGCCGACGGCCCGTCGCAGATGGCCCTGGAAGACATCGCGATGATGCGCGCCGTGCACGGCACCACGGTCTTGTACCCGAGCGACGCGACGAGCGCCGCGAGCCTGGTGGCGCAGATGGCCGAGCGCGGCGGCATCGTCTACATGCGCACCACCCGAGGCGCGTACCCGGTGCTGTACGGGCCGGACGAGCCGTTCCCGATCGGCGGCTGCAAGCTTGTGCGGTCCGGCCCCGACGACCAGGTGACGCTCATCGGCGCCGGCGTGACCCTGCACAACTGCCTGGCCGCGGCCGGCCAGCTGGCCGGCGAGGGCATCGGCGCCCGCGTCGTGGACCTGTACTCGGTCAAGCCGATCGACACCCAGGCGCTCGTGCAGGCCGCGGACGCGACCGCGGGCCGGCTCGTGGTCGCCGAGGACCACTACCCGGCCGGCGGCATCGGCAGCGCGGTGCTCGAGGCGCTCAACGACGCGGGGCATCCGGTCCGCATCCGGCACCTGGCCGTGCGTGACCTGCCCGGCTCGGGGACCCCCGAGGAGCTGATGGAGGCGGCCGGAATCTCCGCGGGCCAGATCGCCCAGGCGGCGCGCGAAGCGATCGGCGGGTGAGCTGCGCCGGCGCCCGCCCGTTAACGCGGGCCGTAACCGGCGCTGGTCAGCATCCGGCGCAGGTCGATGACCAGCGATGCGTCTACGTCCTTGCCCGCGGGGGGCTCGAGGAACTCCTGCTCGCTCCCGAGCTGGACGTCGACCTTGCCGTCATGCCGCACGCTGACCGTGCCGACGGCTTCCAGCAGCGACAGCACCGCCCGCCACTCGATGTTGTGGCTGGTGGGATGCTCGAAGATCTGGCGCAGCGTATCCCGGTGGCGGTTGTCGAGGTGTTCTGGCTCAGGCGAGGTCATGTGCCCGACCCTATGCCCGCCCGCCGTCCGGCGGCGGGGCAGCCCGCTCGGTGCGCCCGCGTCGCGTGCCCCCTGTGGACAGGCTGTGCACGAGCCGGTGGATAACTGCCTTCATCTGCGGATAACTCCCGTGCTTTCTGTGGATAAAGAAAAAATTCTCAATTATTGTCCCCGGGCGCTTGCGCCGCGCCTTCGCGCAGGAGTAAGAATGCTTTCACCGTCGGAAACGGACACCATCCCCGGGGGCAACTCCGGAGTCGTGGGAGGCAGCGGGAAACCGGTTCCTCGCGCGGGTGACTGGCCCTGGCGGCCGGCCCTCGGAGCCGGGCAGGCCGGGTAACCGGCAAGCCTGGTGCGGCAGGCCGGGCAAGGCCCCCTCCATCCCATAAATGGAGGGGGCCTTGTCTTGTCCCTGGTCGTATCGTGCCGGGTCTTATTGTGCCGGGTCTTAACGCCCTGCCCTCACGCGACACGCCAGCAAACGCCGCCAAATCAGTAACACAAATGGGTAACAGCCGCGTGGCGGTCGGCGAGTCTCCCGTCGTCACGGCGGACCGTGCCGCGCGGCCACGGCCGCGGCGCCCGCGCGCTGTCCGGCGATCCGGCCGAAAACCGCGCCGTTGGTCAGGCCAGAACCGCCGGGGTAGTTGAAGTAGAACAGCCCGCCGACGAGTTCACCGCATGCGTACAGGCCGGGGATCACCTGCCCGTCGTCGTCGATCACCTCGGCCCCGGTGGAGATCCGCAGGCCGCCGAACGTGAACGTGATCCCGCACGTCACCTGATACGCCTCGAACGGGCCCGTGTCGAGGGTGTTCGCCCAGTTCGTCTTGTCGACGGCGAGCCCGCGGGTGCGCCGGCCGTCCTTGATATTCGGATTGAAGGGCACGTCCGTGTCGATGGCGGCGTTATACGCCGACACCGTGGCGAGGAAGCGCCCGGGGTCCACGCCATCCATCCGCGCCGCCAGCTCCGCCAAGGTGGCGCCGGTGACCTTGGTGACCTGCCTGATCCGGTACTCATCGCGCAGCAGGCGGGCGACCTTGCGATCGAACACCTGCCAGGCGAACTGCCCGGGCTGGGCGAGGATCACCCGGCCGTACCTGGCGTAGGTGTAGTTGCGGAAGTCGGCGCCCTCGTCGACGAAGCGGTCGCCGTCGGCGTTGACCATGATCCCCCAGGGGTAGCTGTGCTTCTGGAAGCCGTCACCCACGGACAGGTCGCCGAACGGCGGCGCGTTGAAATCCCAGCCGACCGCGTGCGCCCCTGACCACTGGCCCCAGGGCGCGGCGCCGACCTCAAGGGCCATCCGTATCCCGTCTCCGGTGTTGAAGCGGGTGCCGCGGACCTTGGCGACGTCCCAGCCCGGGCCGAGGTAGCGGGTGCGCCACTCGGCGTTGGCCTCGAACCCGCCCGCGGCCAGGATCACCGCCGCGGCCCGCACGAGCGCGGTCCGCCCGCCCTGCCCGCCCTGCCCGCCCTGCCTGCCCTGGCGCACGTACACCCCGTCCACCCGGCCGCGGTCGTCCGCGGACAGCCGGGTCGCGCGGGCGCCGTACTCGATGGCGATGCCGTTGCCTGCGCAGGCCCTGGCCAGGTAGTCGATCAGGCCCCGGCCACCGCCGTTGGCCTCGATGGTCAGGCCGCCCCAGAACGTGAACCTGCCGTCGACCTCGAACGCCTGCCGGCCGTAGATCGGCAGGAACCGGACGCCCTTCGAGCGCAGCCACCTCAGCGCGGCGAAGCTGTCGCGCACGAGAATCTCCGCCAGCTCCGGGTCGCAGCGGTTTTCTGTCACCCGGGCCAGGTCGTCGAGGAACTGCTCCCGCGGATAGGCGCCGAAGTCGGTGCGGGCCGCCAGGTCCGCGCTGAGGTCGGGCACGAGCTCGAGGATCTCCGCGCGGCCGTTGTAGGCGAACCGCATCGCGCCCGCCGTGAAGGCGGAGTTCCCGCCGCGCTCGGCATACGGTGCCCGCTCGAGGACCAGCACGCCGGCCCCGGTCTCGCGGGCCGAGAGCGCCGCGCACAGCGCGGCGTTGCCGGCGCCCACGACGACGACGTCTGCCTGGGTTCGCATGCCCCTGCGCCACCTCCCGTACCAATGGTGGCAGCCCCGGCCGCGCGAGCCCGGGACAAACCCCAAGGAACCGCGCGGCGGCAGCGGCCGGTCGTCACTGGCGCGCGAGCAGGTCGCGGACGACGAGCGTCGCGGCGGCCGGTGCTCCCTTCACGAAGCCGAAAAACGGCCCGAAGTCCTGCGTCGCCGCGAACCCGGTGACGTACAGGCCGGGCACGCTGGTCTGGAAGGCCTCGTCGAGCACGGGGAAGCCGTTCGACAGCTCGATGTCACCGAGCAGGCCCGCGAGGTAGGGGACGCTGGCGAGGTCGGCCCGGTACCCCGTGGCGAACACTACGCGGTCGGCGGTCAGCCGGCTGCCGTCGGAAAGCGCGACCCGCAGCGAGCCGTTCCCGTCGGCCGCGGTGACCCCGGTGACCTCGGTGCCCGGCCGCCGCGTGATCCCCTCCCTGTCCAGCCGGGGCGTGAGCCAGTGCTCGAGGGTTAGCCGGCCGACCTCCCAAAAGCGCCTGGCGACCGCGTCCTTCTCGCTGGCAGGCAGGTTGCGCCAGTACCCGCGCACCGCGAGCGTCCGGTCCACGTGCTCGTCCACGAACTTCCAGCTGACCCGCTCGAAGCGCGGCACGTCGTGGCGGTGCACGATGTCGACGCTCGCCGCGCCGTGCTCGCGCAGCAGCGCCGCCCATTCGTAGGCGCTCTGCCTGCCGCCGATGATCAGCACGCGCGCCCCGGCCATCGGCTCGAAGCGCACCAGGTCGCAGGTGTGCGCCGCGTACCCGGCCGGCACCGACGCCGCCCAGCCGGGGCGGTTGGCGAAGCGGCTGATTCCTGGCGCGGCGAGCACGGCGTCCGCGCGAACGCGCTCCCCGCTGCCCAGCGCTGCCTCGAAGCCGCCGTTCACCCGGTCCAGGGTGTCGGCGAAGTCCTCGCGGACCCGCAGTCCCTTGGCCCGCCTGAACCAGCCGGCGTAGTCGAGGAAGACCTCGACCGGGATCGGATCGACCTGCTCGGCGCGGAGCTGCCGCTCTTCCAGGTACGCCTGGAGCGTGTGCCGCCCCGCCGCGTCAAGGTGCCAGTCCGGCCCGGACCGAAGGAACATGTCCGCCGGCATGTGCTCACGCCAGAAGCCCATGGGCCGGCCGAGGATCACGGTGTCGATGCCGTGCTCCCGCGCGAGCGCCGCCGCCGACAGCCCGTACGGCCCCGCGCCGATAACGAGCAGCTGCGTCTGCTGCATGAAGACACCCCCTTGCGGACTCTACTCCGGGTCGCCGGCCTGGCCGGCCTACAGGCGGGCGGCAGGCGCCACGGTGCCTGCACCGCCACGCTTGGTGCGCAGGAGATAACTGTGTGAATGCGTTGCGACTGGGGTAGGGAGCGATCCAAGTGTCAGCAGGTGCGTAGACGCGGCCCGGCACGGGGAGCCGGGCCGGGCCTGGCTGGCTGAGGGGGAAGCACCATGTCAGTGCGGAAATCACTACGCGGCCGGCGGCCGGCCGCCGTCAGGCGGGGCGCCGTCTTCGCGGCGGGGGCGGCAGGCTCGCTGGCGGTCGGCGCGGTCGCGCTCGCGACCGTGCCCGCGGGTCCGGCGCGGGCGGCACAGGCATTCCCTGTGGCCCCGTTCTCCGAGACGTTCTACTACATCGGTGCCGCGACCCAGACGGTCCCGGTGCCGGAAGGCGCGGTCTCCGCCACGGTGGTGATCTACGGCGGGAGCGGCGGCAACGCGTGCGACCTGTCCGCCTGCGGCAAGGGCGGGTACGGCGCGGAGGTGTCCGGCACGCTCGCGCTGCCGGCCGGGTCGCGACTGGTCCTGTCGGTGGCCGGCCGCGGCGGCAACGCCAACGGGCGGACGAACCCGGGCGACGGCGGCTGGGGCTGGGCACACGGCGGCCGCGGCGGGTCCGGCTCGGGCGGCTCTGAGGACGCCGCCGGCGGGGGCGGGGCCAGCAGCCTCAACCTCAACCTGTGCCCGCCCGGGGAGCCCTACTGCAGTCCGATCACGCTCGTCGTCGCCGGCGGCGGCGGGGGAGGGGGCGCGGTCGGCTACCTCCCGCTCGCCGATCCCGGCGGCAACGGGGGCAGCAGCGGTTCCAGCGCCTTTAACGGCTCCGCCGGCCGGGGCATCAACGCCGGCGGCGGCGGCACCGGGGGGAACCGTACCGGGGGCGGGGGCGCCGGCGGCGGCGGCAGCTCTCTCGGCGGCTCCGGCGGCGGCGGCGGCGCGGGCTACTCCAGCGGCAGTGGCGGCGGGGGCGGCGGCTTCGGCGGCGGGGGCGGCGGTGGTGGCGGCGGCGCGACCTCCTACACCGGCTCGCTGACCTCGACCCGGGTGTTCGCTGGCTCGACCGCGGACGGAAACGGCCAAGTCACGATCACCTGGAACTTCGGCTAACCGGGTTAGGGCCTGGTCCGGCCTTACCGGGCTCCCGCGGGGTCGTACCAGGCCTTTCACCGGGGCGCGGGGTTCTTGAGCACGACGACCGAGCGCGGCCGGACGGTGACGTGGCCGGCGGCCGCGGCGCCGGCGGTCGCGGGCGCGTCCGGCAGTACCGGGTCGTAGGTGTCGATCTCGACCCGCCATCCCGCCTGCGGCCTGGTCTCGGGGAGCGTGAAGTCCAGCGGCTCCCACCAGGCGTTCACCAGCACAAGGAAGTCGTCGTCGAGCAGCGCGCTGCCGTCCTCGGCCCGGTCGGGATCATCGGACCCGTCGAGGTAGATGCCGATCGCGAGCGCGCTGCCATCGGCCCAGTCGGTGCCGTCCATCGGGGCGCCCTGGGGGGTGAACCACTGGAGTTCGGCGGCCTCGGCGCCGGCGAGGAACCGCCTGCGGCGGAACACCGGGTGGGCCCGGCGGAAGGCGATCAGGCGCCGTGTGAACTCGAGCAGCTCGTCGTCGGTGTTCGCCCAGTCGAACCAGGTGGTCTCGTTGTCCTGGCAGTAGGCGTTGTTGTTGCCGCGCTGGGTGCGGCCCATCTCGTCGCCGCCGAGCAGCAGCGGCACGCCGAACGACAGCATGAGCGTGGTCAGCATGGCGCGGGACTGGCGGGCACGCAGCGCGTTGACCCCGGGATCGTCGGCCGGGCCTTCGGCCCCGCAGTTCCATGAGCGGTTGTCGCTGGTCCCGTCGCGGTTGCCCTCGCCGTTGCCCTCGTTGTGCTTGTCGTCGTAGGAGACCAGGTCACGCAGGGTGAAGCCGTCGTGCACGGTGATCAGGTTCACCGAGGACGTGGGCCGGCGCCCGGCCGTGGCGTACAGGTCCGCCGAGCCGGCGAACCGGTCGGCGAACTCGCCGATCCCGATCGGCTCGCTGCGCCAGAAGTCGCGCATCGAGTCCCGGTACTTGCCGTTCCACTCCCGCCACAGCGGCGGGAACCGGCCCAGGTCATAGCTGTCCATCTGCCCGACATCCCACGGCTCGGCGACCATCTTGGCCCGCGACACCACCGGGTCCTGCGCGACCATGTCCAGGAACGCGGCCACCTTGTCGAAGCCGCCCTCCTGCCGGGCCAGGGTGGGCGCCAGGTCGAACCGGAACCCGTCGACGTGCATCTCCTCCAGCCAGTAGCGCAGCGAGTCCATCATCAGCTGCAGCGTGATCGGGTCGCCCGCGTTCAGCGAGTTGCCCGTGCCGGTCGTGTCGTAGTAGTCGCGCGGGTCGCCGGGCGCAAGCCGGTAGTACGCCGGGTTGTCGATGCCGCGGAAGCACAGCGTGGGGCCGTTCGGCCCTCCCTCGGCGGAGTGGTTGAACACCACGTCGAGCAGGATTTCCAGGCGGGCCTGGTGCAGCTTGTCCACCATCGCCTTGAACTCGCCGACCTGGCCACCCGGCCGGCCCGCCCGCACCTGCGCCGAATAGCCGTTGTGCGGCGCGAAGAAGCCGATCGTGTTGTAGCCCCAGTAGTTCGTCAGCCCCCGGTCGAGCAGGAACGACTCGGGCACGTTCTGGTGCACGGGCAGCAGCTCGACCGTGGTGACGCCCAGGTCGACCAGGTGCGCGATCGCTGCCTCGTGGGCGAGCCCGGCGTAGGTCCCGCGCAGCCGCGGCGGTATGTCGGGATGGCGCATCGTGAAGCCCTTGACGTGCACCTCGTACAGGACCGTGTCCGAGTACCGGCGCCCGGGCCGGCTGGCGTCCTGCCAGTTGAAGGCCGGGTCGACGATCAGGCTCCGCGGCACGTGCGCGGAGGAGTCGAGGGTGCTCGGGGCGTCCGGGTTGGCCAGGTCGTGCGCGAGCACCTCGGGCCCGAACGAGAGCGTTCCGCTGATCGCCCGCGCGTACGGGTCGAGCAGGAGCTTGGCCGGGTTGCAGCGCAGGCCCTGCGCCGGGTCCCAGGGTCCGCTGACCCGGTACCCGTACGCCTGGCCCGGCCCGATTCCGGGCACGAAGGCATGCCAGACATCCGCGTCGTTGTCCTGCAGCGGGATCTGCGTTTCCGCGCCAGTCCCGTCGAACAGGCACAAGGTGATGCGCTCGGCGATGCTTGAGGCGATCGCGAAGTTCGTGCCCGTCCTGCCGAGGTGCTCGCCGGGCGTGGCGCCTAGCGGGTGCGCGCTGCCCGGCAGCGCGCCCGCGGACCGGCTGTCAGGCTTGGCGAACGCGTCCGGGGCGACGCGGGCGCCGGGAACCTGGACGGTGGTGGTTTGCTGGGTGGTCACTGCTGCCGCGCCTTTCTGGAGAGGCCGCGCACGCACGTCGGCGTGCCGCGCGGCCGGCTGCTCGTTCTTTCCTAGGCGCGAACCGGGTAACCGTCATCACCCCGTGCGGGTGCTCACGCGTGCCGGATGCCCCGGTAGATGTCCAGGTACTCCGCGCCGGGCCTGGCCCACGAGTAATCGGCGCGCATGCAGTTGGCGGCCAGCTCGCGGAATTCCGGCGGCCGGGCCGACCATAGCCGCAGCGCCCGGCCCAGCGCCGATTCGACCGCGCGGTTGTCTGTGTGGTGGAAGACGTACCCGTTGCGCTCGGCCGGCGGCCGCCCCGAGTAGTCGCGGTCGAAGACCGTGTCGATCATGCCGCCGGTCGCCCGCACCACGGGCACGGTCCCGTACCGCATGGCGATCAGCGGGGCCAGCCCGCACGGCTCGAACATGCTCGGCACGATGAGCAGGTCCGCGCCCGCGTAGATGAGATGAGCCAGTTCCTCCCGGTATCCGAGTTCGAGGTGGCAGTCGGGGTTGTCGTTCAGGTAGTCCTTGAGGTGCCAGAAGTGGCCGTTGATCCGGTCGTGGTGGTGCGCGTCGCCCATGAGCACGAACTGGCCGCCGAGGTCCAGCGTGTAGAAGAGGGCATGGTGCACGAGGTGCATGCCCTTCTGCTCGTCCAGCCTGCCGATGTAGGCGACCAGGGGACTGCGGGTCTTGCGCAGCCAGAACCTGTCCCTGAGCGCCTCCTTGTCCGCCTGCTTGCGCTCGGCGGTGCCGGCCGAGTAACGGGCCGGGACAAGCGGGTCGCTCTCCGGGTTCCACACCTCGTAGTCGACGCCGTTGAGCACGCCCCGGAACTTGGCCTGGTGCTCCTTGAGGATGCGGCCGAGCCCCGACCCGCCGTCGCCGTACAGCGCCTCGTCGGCATGGCTGGGGGAGACCGTGGTCACGAAGTCCGCGTACACGATGCCGCCCTTCATCGGGTTAAGGCCCCGGTAGCGGAAGTCATCGCCCAGCCGGTCGGCGTCGAGGAAATGGTCGGGCCTGCCGAGCTGGGTGGCCCAGAGCACGTGTTCGTCGCTGGTTCCCTGGTGACGGAAGTTGTGTATGGTGTAGCAGATTTTCTGCTCCGCGAGCACGGCGCCGTACTGCTCGCGCAGCAGGACCGGGACGAGCCCGGCCTGCCAGTCGTGGCAGTGCACGATGTCGGGACGCTTGCCTGCCTGCCCCATGAATTCGAGCGCCGCCTTGGAGAAGAAGGCGAACCTCTCGGCGTCGTCCGCGTACCCGTACAGGCGCTCGCGGCCGAAGAGATTCGCCGCCGAATGCGGCTCGATGAAGAAGCACTTGCGTCCGTTCGCGTAACCGAACCACACGGTGCAGCGGACCGCCCCGGCGTACCAGGGCACCCACAAGTCCTCATGGCTCGGCGCCAGCCCCCAGATCTCGGAGTAGTGCAGGCCGGAGTACTTGGGCAGGATGACCTCGACCGCGTTTCCCCTGATCTCAAGCTCCCGGCTCAGGCCCGCCACCACGTCACCGAGCCCGCCTGACTTCGCCGCAGGCGCGCACTCGGCCGCCACCATGACGATGTACACGCTCACCCCCCCACCGCGTTGCCGGCCCGATGCCAGCCATACCGACGCTTGCGCTCAGGCTTACGGGCGCCGCTGGCGGGCCGCATCGCCCGGATAGGGCGAAAGTGGCGCAGGTCCTGGGCCGGGCAGTTTCAGGACGCGCGGAAGTCGACGTCCTCGGTCTTGACCGTCCCCGCCGTCCGTCCGGGCGCCGTCTGGTAGGTCCAGTACAGGTTCGTGTGGGCGATGACCTGGTCCGGCGGCGGCGCCCCCCACTCGGTCTGGTCCTCGGTCGTATGGGCATCGCTGACGAGGGTCGCGTCGTACCCCCGGACGAACGCGCCATGCAGCGTCGAGCGGATACACGCGTCGGTCTGCGCGCCGACCACGACGAGCCGCCCGATCCGCAGGTCCGACAGCACGGTCTCGAGCGTCGTGTCCTCGAAGGAGTCGCCGTAGTTCTTCTCGACAAGCGGCTCGGCTTCGCCCGGACTCAGCTCGGGGACGATCTGCCAGTCATCGCTGCCGCGGGCGAGACCTTCGTCGCAGTGCTGGACCCAGACGACGGGGACGCGTTCCCGCCGCGCCTTCTCGACGAGGCTGCCGACGTTCGCCACGACCGCGTCCCGCGCGTGCGCCCCCGCGACGACGCCGTTCTGCACGTCGATGACGAGCAGAGCGGTGTTCGGCCGGTTCTCGAGTGTTGTCATGGCTCTCCCTCGCTGACGCCTCGCTCCCCGTCAACCCCACGCTAGACCCCGCCACCGGCAAAATGCGGTCGAGGAGGGCGGCGGCACGGGTGCTGGCGGTGGGTGCGGGCATCGCCGACTACCCAAACAGAGGATGCGGCTCAGCGTATCGCTGTGAAGCCTGGCCGTAACGGGCCGGCCACGGGAGGAGTGCTCTTGGACACGAAGCCGACGGCGGCGGCCGCGGGCACGGCACACGTGGGGGGCGACCTCACGGTCAACCGGCTGGGATTCGGCGCGATGCGGATCACGGGCCCGGGCA
>NZ_JASIAL010000143.1:0-2995 GCF_030042015.1 Trebonia sp.
GGGGTACGGGCGGGCGCGGAGTTCGCCCGGCGGGCATCGGTGGGCCTCATCTCCACGCCATAAAAATTCTTCGCAATAACGCCTCTGACGCCGTCAGAGGCCGAGCTCGGCGGCGACGCGGCGGTGCGCCTCCCAGATCTCCTCGGGCAGGCCGCCGAACTGTGCCAGGTGCTGCTCCCGGAAGCCCATCTCCTGCCGCCACCGGGCCGTGTCGATCGTCAGCAGCTTGTCCAGGTCAGCTGGGTCGATCGACAAACCCTCCAGGTTGAGCTCGTCCTCGGCCGGCAGGATGCCCACCGGCGAGCGCACTCCCGTCACCAGGCCGTCGCGCAGCTGCATGAGCCACAGCAGCGCGCGCAGGTTCTCCCGGTAGCCCGGCCACAGGAAATGCCCGTCGGAGGCGTCCCGCTGGAACCAGTTGACGTGCGCGAAGATCGGCGGCTGCGCGCACTGGCCGATGATCGCGAGCCAGTGCGCCGCGTAGGCGCCCTCGGGATAGGACATGAACGGGCGCATCGACATCGGGTCGTAGCGCAGCTGGCCGTCCACGCCCTCGGCCGCGAAGGTGGCCTCGGCGCCCAGCGTCAGGCCGTCGTACACGCCCTCGGCCAGGTCGGTGATCGCGCGGATCAGCGGCTCGCGGTCCCGCGTACGGCCGCCGAAGATAATGCCGTCGATCGGCACGCCCCGCGGGTCTGCGTAGTCGCTTGCCACGTTCGGCACGTTGGCCAGCGTGGTCGTGAACCGGCTGTTCGGGTGCGCCCACGGGTCCCGTGCCTCCACCGCAGACCGGTCGGCGATCCGGTGGCCCTTCCAGTCCAGCCAGCCGTCAAGGTCAGCGGGCGGCACGGGAGTGCGGCCCTCCCACCAGACCTCGTGCGTCTTCTCGTTGTAGGCGACGTTGGTGAAGATCGCTCCGGTGCCCGGGGCGATCGAGTCCATCGCCGTCGGGTTGGTGGT
This sequence comes from Trebonia sp., assembly GCF_030042015.1. GTDB lineage: Bacteria > Actinomycetota > Actinomycetes > Streptosporangiales > Streptosporangiaceae > Trebonia. The sequence goes on from NZ_JASIAL010000143.1 coordinate 961, forward strand.
CTCGTTGGTGTCCTTGGCGACACCGAAGACGCCGAACTCCGGGTTCATGCCGTACAGCCGGCCGTCCTTGCCCACCCATAGCCAGGCGATGTCATCACCGTAGAACTCGACGTGGTACCGCGAACCGAGTGCGTCCGGGGCCAGCGTCATCGCCAGGTTGGTCTTGCCCGAGGCGCTCGGGAAGCCGCCCGCGATGTGGTAGCGCTTGCCGGTCTGCTTGTCGATGATGCCCAGGAGCATGAACTGCTCGGCCAGGAACGCAGCAGATGCCCAGCCGTCGTAGCAGGCCTGGCGCAGGCCGTGCGCGATCTTGCCGAGCAGCGCGTTGCCCCCGTACGACGAGCCGAAGTGCAAGATCGTGCGCTCGTCGGCCACGGTGACGAAGTAGCGCTTGTCGTCCGGCGTTCCCTGCCCCAGGTTCTCCAGGTCGCCGGTCACGTGCACGGCGCGGACGAAGCTGCCGGCGTCCGCGAGGTTGTTGATGTAATCGACGCTCACCCGGGCCATGCGGTTCATGTGCAGGGCCACGCAGCGGTTGTCGGTCAGCTGGACGCCGGCGGCGTACCTTTCGAGCGGGGAGCCGGGAGCGGCCATGAGGTAGGGGATCACGTACATCGTCTTGCCCGCCGACGCGCCGCGCATGAGCCCGGTGAGCTTGGCCTTCATCTCCGCCGCGGGATGCCAGTTGTTGTAGACACCCTTGTCGGCCGGGTCGTTCGTGGCGACGATCGTGCGCTCCTCAGAGCGCGCCGTGTCCTTGTAGTAGCTGCGCGAGTAGTACAGGCCCTCACCCGCGGGGACGATCTCGACGGCGTCCAGGGACTCCTGGATCAGGCGCGCGTCGTCGGCGACGCTGACCACCTCGATGTTGTCCGGGCCGGTGACCTCGGCCCAGTAGCGCACGTACTCGCGCGCCTTCTCGTTCTTCAGCCCTGCGCCTTCAAGAACGGCGTCAACATCGGCCACGAACTCGGTCCTCTCCCCAGGAAGCTGCCGTCTACAGAAAACCTGCGATCCTTCATCTTGACAGGACTGCGCGCTCCAGTGGAGAGAGAGATCCGACACACTGATCCCGCGACAAGCGGCAGGGCCAGGCTTTTGTGGGTCCCGCCGGGGGACGAGGGTGATTCGCGGCGCATCACGAACGGCGTCGCCGGCCTCCCGGACGGCGACCTCGGCAACCGGGAATCGAGCGCTTTGGACAACTAATTCGCCTGATCGAAGACTTGGATGGAGGCGGAGACGGGAATCGAACCCGTGTACAGGGCTTTGCAGGCCCTTGCCTAAGCCACTCGGCCACTCCGCCACAGGGCGAGCTTCGCCGCCGGGCCGCGGGTGCGAGCTTCGCCGACGGCCAACGTGCCGCATAGCCGCATTAGCCGCGCCTCCGAGCGGACGACGGGATTCGAACCCGCGACCCTCACCTTGGCAAGGTGATGCTCTACCAACTGAGCCACGTCCGCACGCTCCGCCGGGTCTCTCCGGCGGACCCTCAGAACTGTAGCCGATCCTGCCGCGCACGCAAACTCCGAGCCCAGGCTTCGGACAAAAAGTCATTATCCCGAACGAACAGTGGCGACTCACCCCGCCACGCCTTCCCGCGGCACGTGGCCACGGCCGCCGGGGGAAACACCGGCGGGGTCATCCCGGCCCGTTACGGGGGCCCGGGCCGGGAAGCTCGCTGCGTTCTGCCAGTCAGGACGCCTGGCGGAGCAGGTCGTTCAACTCGGCCTCGACGTCCACGTGGTCGCTCTCCTTGCCCGCAGGGACGATCTGGTACGTCTTGCGGAGGAAGTCGGAGATCTCCTTGACCGGCGCCTCGAAGTGCGCCTGGCCGAACGGCGAAGACAGTTCGATGTTCAGGACGCTGCCGGGCGCGCCGCCCTCGGAGCCGGCCGACGGCCAGACCGTGACGTCGCCGAGGCCCTCGCGGGTCTCGATGCCCGTGGACAGCAGGTCACGCGCGAAGATCCACTCGACTGGCTCATCAAGCCCGACGTGGAACGCGATGCGGATCGCGTACGGATCCTCGCGA
>NZ_JASIAL010000144.1:0-7187 GCF_030042015.1 Trebonia sp.
CCCGGCCGCCGGCCACGCTGATCACCGCTTCCTCGATCACCGACCGGTCCAGGGACGGCTCGACGCCGCTGACCATCGCCACGATGACGCCGACCGGGTCGGCCAGCACTTCCGGGATGCCCGCGGTCATCGCTCAGCCGCCGTCCCGCGTGATCCTGGCCCGCCGCGGACGCAGCATGCCAACCCCCGCTTCTTCCCCGCTGGCCGTCTTTGCCTTGCGGGCAGGCTTAGCCGCGGCGGCCGGCTCGATCAGGTCCTCCATCGAGCAGTCCAAGATGTCCAGCAGCGCCATCAGGACCTTCAGGCTCAGCCGCTCGGGCCGCTCGGTGACCAGCCGGTAGACCTGGCTGGACGACAAGTCGATGCCCCGCTCGGCCAGCAGGGGGGCCAGGTCCGTCGTCTGGAACATGTCCCGGCTGGCCATGACCTGCCGCAGGTTCCACCGGTAATCCAGCTTGCGCGTCATCGGTTCCTCCCGTCCTCAGCCCGGCTGCCCGCCGAGCGCCGGGGCCAGCGCCTTGCGCAGCGCGGTGTTCATGAAGTCGCCGCTGACATGCGTATAAATCGCCGTCGAAGTGTCGCAGCGGTGCCCCACGGCCTCCTGGATGAACCGCCGGTCCACCCCGTCCTCAGTCAGGTGCGTAACCCACGAGTGCCGCAGGCTATGCGGGACCAGGGCCGACGGCAGGCCCAGCGCGTCGCGGTAGGCGACGAACCGGGCATTGATCTCGGCCGGCTTGACCCGCCCGCCCCGCTCGGTCACCCACAAGGCCGGATGATCCGGGCACCCGAACCTGGGCCTGATGTTCTCCACGTAGTCGGCCACCGCCTCCACCGCCCAGGCCATCACCGACGGGACGTTCCGCCGCCGCGGCGGCTGCCCGCGCACCGCCTTGCCGTAACGGACGTGCAGCATCCCGAACCGGCCGAACTCCGGAGCCGCCGGGTTGCGGCCCCAGTCCGCCACGTCCAGCTTCGACGTCTCGGTGCGCCGCAGCCCCCACCCGTAGATGACCTTGAACAGCGTCGCGTCCCGGTAAGCCGCCAGCGCTCCCTTCCGCTTCGCCGCCACCGCGCGGTCGACCTGCTCATCGGCATAGTCCAGGAAAGCCTGCAGTTCCTCGCGGGTGAACGGGCGGGCCTCCGGGCTGCCCTCGTACTCGTTCAGGTGCGCGACGGTGTTCCACTCATGGCAGATGGCCACCGGGTGCCTGCCCGGCCCGAACGCCTTCTCGCACGCCGCCGCCCAGCCGTACCGCCCGTCGGTGAGGTACTCGCTGAACAGCCGCAGGCCGGTCTGGTAACCGCGGATCGTCGACGGGGCCAGGTGCCGCTCCCCGGCCAGCGACAGCGTCCACTCATCAACGTGCCCCGGCCCCCAGCTCCACGGGTACTCGTTGGTGAACTCGACAAACGCGCGCACCAGCCTTTCCCGGGGAGCGATCGTCGAGTCCTGCAGCCCGCGGGCCTTCTGCTGCGCCCGCCAGCCGCTCAGCATCGCCTCGCACATCGCGTCCTCCGGCCGCAGCGGCACCACCCCGGACACCAGCTCCAAGTGCGCCGCCCCCGCCAGATCGCCTCGCCCCAACCCGCCCTCCAGCCCCAGAAACCGCATCCGTCTGAAGGGAGGATCATGCACCTAACGGGATCAACGCGCAACTCATGCAGGTCAGGAGGTGCCGTCAGCCAGCCGCGTGCCGTTATTGCCGGACCCCGCTCATCAGGCGACCTGCGGGTTCTCGCCCATCTGATGCAATTCCTGATAGTTGACATACCGCATCGTCGAACTCACCGTCCAGTGACCGAGCAGCTGCTGGATCGCGACCAGGTCCACCCCTCGCTCATAGTTGTGGGTCGCGCACGCCCGGCGCAGCGCGTGCGGGCTGAACCAGTCCGCGCCCGGGCGTCCTTCCAGCATCATCAGATACCGCAGCCGGTTGCGGATCGTGCCCGGATGCAGCGCGCCGCCGGATTCATCGGCGAACAGGACGGCTGAGTCCGGGAACCTGCCGCGCACGTCCTCCAGGAACCAGCGCAGCACCAGGTCCAGGCCGTCCAGCATCGGTACCCACCGCGGCCGCGGCCCAGAGGTATGAGCCCCCTTGCCGAACCGGACATGCAGCTTCCCGAACGGGCCACGGCCGAAGTGCACGTCCGGCCGGTCCAGCAGCGCAGCCTCCTCCGACCGCAGCCCCGCGTGATACAGCGTCCGGAACAAGGCATAGTCCCTGGCTGCGGGCGCGTACTTACGGGCGGTCGCGATCCGGGTTTTCAGGAAGTCGAAGAACTCGCTGACCCGCTCGGGAACCGGAGGCGCCAACTCGGCCGGGGAATCGTCACCGACGTGCCGGGAGGCATTGAACTCATCGACCGGGCAGACCAGCCGGACCCCGAACGCGGCCTCGATCTCGGCAGCCTTACGGGCCTGAAGGAACCGGTGGAAGCCCTTGAAGATCTGCACGTACTCCCGGCGGGTGGCCGTCGTCCGCCCGGCCACGGCCAAGTCTCCGACGACCCGGTCGATGTCCTCCGGCGTCACCTCCCACGCCGGGCGGCCCAGCGCCCTCAGCGTCCGCTCGAGCTGGCCGATGTCGTTATCGACCGTGACCGGGCTGAACCCGCGCGCCCGCCAGGAAGCGACGAACGCATCCACGCACGCAGCCTGGAACTTCCACGGATCACTCTCGACCGGCCCTTCCAGGACCGCCCCGCCGTCCAGCACCCGCAGCCTCGGCGTCACCGGCACACCTTCCTCACACCTGAATCATTAAGGTAATGCCTAACATACGCTGCTTACACCTCAAAGATCAGCAACCACGCCGCTGAGCAGATATCCCAGGCACCAGCCCGGATTGCTCAACCCGAACATGTGCCAGCCCCGGTTCGCTGGGGCGAGGTCTTCGGCGACGACGTGGTCGCCGCCGCGATGATCGACAACCGGAGTACGCGCGGGTTCCGTCGGTTCCCCCGGTCACGGAAGACCGCATGTCAGCAGGTCAGCGTCCGCTGAGCAGCCCGATTCCGATCACATCGGAATCCGCTAATTTAACCAGGATTCCTGGAGTTACTGGCGTAATCTCCCGTTCCGTGGCTGAATCCAGGAGTCGCCTTCTGTCCGTGGTGCCGGTCCCCGCTCCGGGCGGCAGCGGGCAGCATGAGCCGGAGCTCGTGGCCGTCGAGCCGGGCTTGGCTGACGTCCTCACGCTGCAGCGGCGCAAGGCCGCCGAGCTGAGCGAGGACGGCGAGGGAGGCTTCTTCCTGGACACGATCGCCGAGTACCAGTGGGCCCGAGACGCTGCCGGACTGGCGCAGGCGACGCTGGACGGGCTGGTCAAGCCGGTCATCGAGGTCTGCGAGCATTACGGCCTGTCTCCGTGGCGGCTGACCCCGCGGCACGTCGACAAGTACTTCGCCGGGGAGGGCAAGCGGTCGGGCGCCACGGTCCGCCGGAAGATGAACCAGATCGACGGCTACTTCGCGTTCCTCGAGCAGAGGTATGCGGGCGAGATCGCCCGCCGTTACGGGATCGGAGTAGAGTCGCCGGTCGACCCGTTCAACCGGCCCCGGCACCGCGGCGACTTCGGCCTGCGGGTTCCGCCCTCGCAGCGGGCTCTCCGCGAGTTCTTCGCCCGCTGGCGCCGCTCGCTGGAAGCGGCCCGCAAGCCCGCGGTCGCCCGCCGCGATTACGTGATGGGCAAGCTCACCTACCTCTCCGGCGTCCGGGCTGCCGAGCTGTGCGGCGTCCGGATCGGCGACCTGCACTGGGAATCGGGACAGTGGGGCCGGTTCCTGGTCAACGGCAAGGGCGCCCGCGGGTCCGGGCCCCGCCAGCGGGAGGCCTACATGTTCGAGGAAGGCCGGGCACTGCTGTGGTGGTGGATCGAGGACGTCCGCGGCGGGTTCAGCGACGACCCGGGGCACCCGGACGCGCCGCTGTTCCCCTCCGAGCGCATCCCGCCGGCCGTGTCGGCGCTGAACGTGCCCTCACCGGGGATCGCGGTCACGCCGCCCACCTTCCGCAAGGCCCTGCAGGCCGCCGGCGAGCGGTTCCTGACCGGGCCGGTCACCCACCTGCACCCCCATCTCCTCCGCCACGCCGCGGCGACCCACAACTACGAGGGCGGCATGTCGCTCTGGGAGGTGCAGAAGCTATTGGGCCACGACCGGCCGACCACTACGGTTTCCTACCTGGCAACTGCCCATGCCGATCCCGAGAAGGCCGGCCTGGCCGCCGCTGACCGGGCAGTGCAACGGCTGACGACGGACAAGGGGAACCTGCGATGAAATGGAACCTGCGCTGGGCCGCAGCGAAGCGTGACATCTGGCGGCCCGCTGACCTGCTGAAAGCCTTTGAGGAAGCCGGGTTCACGCCCTCGCTCAGCAAGGTCGCCGCCCTCTGGAGCGGCAAGCCGATCTCGGTCCGGCTCGACGACCTGGACAAGATCTGCGCCGCACTGGACTGCACCGTCGCTGACCTGCTCGAGGCCGAGCCCCTCGCCGGCGCTGACGGCGGCCGGCAGGAGCAGCGGGCAGCCGGGGCCGGCGGTCAGCCCGGCAGCCCCGCCCGGCCGGTCCCGCGGGCCGGCGGATCCCGCCGGTCGCTGCCCCCGAACTGACATGCCCGGCGACGAGAGGAGATGGCCGGCCGGGCAGTGCCCGGTCTGCCTCGGCTGGGGTCCGCTGACGCAGTACACCTGCTGCGCCGCCTGCTCCAAGTGGCGGCGGGCCCTCCCGGGCCAGGCTCCCTGCCTGCACTGCAGCCGCGTGACCCACGTCGATCGTGACGGGCTCTGCCGCCCCTGCCTGATGACCGTCCGCGTCGAGGACCCCGGCTGGCTAGCAAACCCCCGGCCGGGGCGGCCGCTCCAGCTCGGGTTCCTCCTGCCCGGACTCCGGCTGTCCCGGGCATCGTCGCTGACGCTCCCCGCCAACTGCAAGGACAAGCAGGTGCCCTCCGGCATCGCGGCCTGCCGGCGGGTGATCCAGCCCCGCCGGCCGCAGCTAGCGCAGCCGGTCTCGCCGCACCTGGTCGATCCCGCGCAGGGCGTGCTGTTCGACGCCCGCCGTGACTGGAGCTTCCTTAACGCTGGCGAACTGGACCAGTTGCCCGCCCTGACGCCCGCAGCCAGCGCCCTCGTCGGCGAGCTCGACCGGCACGCCAGATCCTGCGGCATGGGCACCGGGCCGCGCAATAACGCGACCAAGACCCTCCGGATCCTGCTGGCCTGGCTGGGAGCCGGCGCCCCTGTCCACGAGGCCGACGTCAGGGCGCTCAGCTCCCGTCCCAGCACCGCTACCCGGCGGGTCCTGCAGTTCCTCGATGACCGCGGCATGATCATCCCCGACCCGGACCGGCAGGGCACCTCCGTCGAGCGCACCATCAACCAGCACATCGACGCCCTTCCCGACGTCATCGCCGGCGAGGTCCGCCAGTGGGTGAGAGTCATCCGCGGACAAGGCCGCCGGGCTCACCAGGAACTGCCGTTCTCCTCGGTCCGCAGCTACCTCAACTGCTTCCATCCGGTCCTGGCCGAATGGGGCCAGCACGTCACCAGCCTGCGCGAGATCACCCGCGACGACATCCAGGAAGCACTCAGGCAGCACCCGGGCGCCAGGGCACACAACCTGCTTCCCGCCCTGCGCAGCCTGTTCCGGGCACTCAAGCAGGAGAAGATCATCTTCCGGGACCCGACCCGCGGGGTCACCCTGCCGTCCATGCGCCGGCTGCCGGCCCCGATCCCCACCGACCTGCTCCGCGGGCTGATCGACCGGGCCGGCACCCCGATCGCCAAGGTCACCGTCGCCATGATCGCCATCCACGCGCTCGGCAAGAAAGAGACGGCTTCCCTGCTGCTGGAAGACCTCGACCTGCCCCGCGGCCAGCTCGCCGTCCGGCGCCCGACCGGAACGCACACCGTTTACCTCGACGAGCTTTCCCGTGCGCTCATGGCCGACTGGCTCCGCGAACGGCACAGATGCTGGCCCCTTACCGGCAATCCCCACCTGCTGGTCACCAGGCACACTGCCGTCGACACCGCCGGGCCGCCTATCGCCCTCACCGTCCTCGACGCCATCTTCGGCGAGCTCGGCCTCAACCCGTCCCAAGTGCGGCAGGACCGGATCCTCGACGAAGCCCGGCACACCGCCGACCCCGTCCACCTCATGCGCGTCTTCGGCCTCACCGCCAAACCCGCGATGAACTACGTCCAGGCTGCTCACCCCGACCGCGGTCCCACCGTGCCGCGATGATCCCGAGGAGACCCATGACCGCTCACGACCCGGCCGCCGCCCTCCGGCCTGCGCCGCCGGGCTCTCCCCACTCAAAGCCGGCGTCGCCGTGCTCGCCGGCCGGACAACAGCAGATACCGATCGCCCGGATCCCGCGAACCCAGCCACCACTTTCCCCTCGATCACGACCGACGGCCGGGTTCCCCGCGAGCAGGCTCCCAGATCTCCGGAACCCGCGCGCTTCCGGCTGGTCCACCACGCCGAGGTGATCAGCCTCAAGGGCGACAGCTACCGGCTCAAGAACCGCGACCTGGGCCGCATCCCCGCAGCCAGCCACGACCCCGGAGAAAACTCATGACCGAGCTCATCCCCCCGGTCCCGCCGCGCAGCGGCAACGACACGTGGGACCTGATCGAGAACGCCCTCCGCGAGCTCGCCGACCGCCGCGGCCGCTGGCCCGGCGACCCCCTTACCGCGATCACCCTGCTGGCCAGCCTCATCGACCAGGCCGGGCGCATGATCCCCGAGCTCGCCGCCGACGCCCGCCGCAAGCACGCCAGCTGGGCTGACATCGCCACCACCCTCGGCACCAGCCCCGAGCAAGCCGAACTCCAGTACAGCCGCCGTTCCCCGCTCCGCGACACCCGCGAACCCTACGACCCCGACTAACCACCAGCAGACCAACGCAACCTAACCAGCCAACCCGTCGAGGGGTCAAAATTCAGGAGCCGCCAGAGGGTCAGTTTTCAGATGCCGTTGACACACTGAGGAGGAACTCTTCACGGGCCTGCTCGAACTCGGCCGGCCCGAGCAGCCGATGCGGGACGTTTGGGTGGCCTTCCTCGACCATCCCGCGCCAGCCGAGCAGATCGTGAATCTCCGGAAGCAGATGTCCCGACACCACTCGATCATGTACGAATCCATTGCCGACATCCGTGAGCTTAAGGAGAAGCTGACCG
>NZ_JASIAL010000023.1:0-3435 GCF_030042015.1 Trebonia sp.
GCGGGACACTCGCCGTCGACGCCCGGTGACCGGATCCCTTGCGATCTCGACGTCGACCCGCCAGAAGCCCTCGCCGAGCTCGACGATGCCGCCGCTCCCCCGCCGCCGGCGCCGGGGTCCTGACGCCTTCGAACGGGACGGTGCCTTTACAGATGGGCCCTCTACCACGCTCGATAGTAGAGCACATCAGTAGAGTCGAGCGGAGGGACCCGAGAGCAGCAGTCCAGTTCATACCTTCTGAGCTGGACTTTCGATGGAGCGGACGACGGGACTCGAACCCGCGACCCTCACCTTGGCAAGGTGATGCTCTACCAACTGAGCCACGTCCGCACGCTCCGCCGGGTCTCTCCGGCGGACCCTCAGAACTGTAGCCGATCCTGCCGCGCGCGCAAACTCCGAGCCCGGGCTTCGGACAAAAAATCATTATCCCGAACGAACAGTGGCAACTCACCCCGCCGCGCCTCCCCGCGGCACGTGGCCACAGCCGCCGGGGAACACGCCGGCGGGGTCATCCCGGCCCGTTACGGGGGCCCGGGCCGGGAAGCTCGCTGCGTTCGTCCAGTCAGGACGCCTGGCGGAGCAGGTCGTTCAACTCGGCCTCGACGTCCACGTGGTCGCTCTCCTTGCCCGCAGGGACGATCTGGTACGTCTTGCGGAGGAAGTCGGAGATCTCCTTGACCGGCGCCTCGAAGTGCGCCTGGCCGAACGGCGAAGACAGTTCGATGTTCAGTACGCTGCCGGGCGCGCCGCCCTCGGAACCGGCCGACGGCCAGACCGTGACGTCGCCGAGGCCCTCGCGGGTCTCGATGCCCGTGGACAGCAGGTCACGCGCGAAGATCCACTCGACAGGCTCATCGAGCCCGACGTGGAACGCGATGCGGATCGCGTACGGGTCCTCGCGAGAGTAGAAGAGGCTAGCCACCAGTGGCACGATCGTCTGCTGGGGAACGACAAGCCGTAGTCCGAGTTCGGCTGATACCGTGCTGCTGCTGTTCATCGTCAGGCCAACCTTAATTCGCTGGGTCCCGGTAGTCCGGGCTCTGTTTGGTGACGCGACCCATGGGCGACTGGTCCGCATACGGAGCGTTAGGCTCTCACTTGCCCGATTGCTTCCGTTTGCACCGTTTTCGCACTGCGGGCGCTGGGGGGATTCGTCACGGCATCCGTCCTGTTCAGATGCCTCGGGTTAAGAACGACGCCATGTCAGTGTAATGTTCCTGCGCATCGATTGCATAGCCTGTGACCTTCGTCGCATCCAGTTACCTGTAGGCGTTGTACCCAGAGTAGGCACCCGGCAACTCAACGCAATGAGATCGTTATCCCTTGCTATCGATTGCATTGCACAGAGTAGCCGAAGTCTGTCCTACTTGTCAGTAGCTCGGCAGATTTCCCGGCACCCCCGTGCGCGTTGCGTGGCTTCACCCGCGACCTCCCGGCCCGACCGCGCCGGACCGTCCGCGCTCACGGACCGTCCGGATATGCGCTACGCTGAGGGCGCACGCCCGCGGCCCGCAGACCGCGCGGGGCCGCCGGCACGGGCGATTGGCTCAGCGGGAGAGCGCCTCGTTCACACCGAGGAGGTCACTGGTTCGATCCCAGTATCGCCCACCACCCTGAAAGATCCCTGAAAGCCAGGTGAAAGGCCGGTCCGCATCTCCGGACCGGCCTTCGATGTCTTCGGCGGGCTCCCTGCTCTCGCGGCGGGGGGAAGTCGTCCAGGGGCACCTGCGCGCCGGGCTGGACCGAGCGCCTGCCGGGGGCGTGCGCCTGATCAGCCTGTGCGCCGGGCAGGGCCGGGACGTGATCGGCGCGCTGAGGGGGCATCCGCGCCGCCACGACGTGCGCGCCCGGCTGGTCGGGCTGGACGAGCGCAACGCCGCGCTCGCATGGCAGGCGGCGCGGGCGGCCGGGCTGCACGGCGTCGAGGTGCTGCGGGCCGGCGCCGGGCTCACCGATGCCTGCGCCGGCGCGGTACCCGCCCGCATAGTGCTGGCATGCGGCATCTTCGGCAATATCACCGGCGGCGACATCCGGGCCACGGTGGCCGCCCTGCCCAGCCTGTGCGCAGCCGGTGCGCTGGTCCTGTGGACCGGGCACCGCAGCCCGCCCGGCCTGACTCCCGCGATCCGGACCTGGTTCGGGGAGGCGGGCTTCCGCGAGGAGGCGTTCGACACCAGCCCCGACGGGTTCATGTCGGTGGGCGCGCACCGGCTGGCGGGCGAGCCCGCCGCGCTGGCGCTGGGCCAGCGGCTGTTCACCTTCCCGGGCGGAACCGAGCCAGGCCCCAGCCAGGCCACGTCGTCGCCTTGAACGCTCCGGCTAATCCGAGACTGAGCTGCGACCGATGTCTGCCAGTGGGTGCGCGGCAGGTCGCAGCCGAACCCAGCCTGCCCATCCGCTGAGCGCCCTGCACGAAGCCGACGGGCAGCGGGATGCGGCCAGCCGCGTGATCGACTGGTCCGAGGCGAGCCAGGGCGATGCCCTGTACGACCTGGCCACCTTGACGCTCGGGCACCGCGAGCACCTGGGCGGCGTCGTCGCCGGCTACGGCACCGACGTCGACCTCGACGAGATCCGCGCGTGGTGGTCGCCGCGGAGCCTGCGGGCGGCCCGCTGGCTGATCGAGCACGGCTTCGACCATCCTCGCCAGGCTGGGAGTTCGACGTACTGAGATCCCAGCTGTGAGGCCGCGCGAGCAGCGCCCGTTACAGACCTTGATGAACGTGCCCTGGCCCGGACGGCCCTCCGCGAGCCCCTTGGTCTCCAGTTCCCTGTAGGCCTTGAGCACCGTGTTGGGTTGATGGTCAGGGCGGTGACCACGCCCCTGACCTTGGGCAGCTGGTCGCCGGGCTTGAGGTAGCCGAGCCGGAGCGCTCGCTCTACCTGCTGCACGAGCCGCGGGTAGGTCGGCACCCCTGACGAAACGTGACGCGCCTGGCATCATTGGGCAGATGACGGTCTCGCCGCAGCCAGGCTCTCCAGCCCCGCCTGAGCTGATCGTCCGCGACTACACCGCAGCCGACTACCGCGCTTGCCGGGCCCTGTGGGCGGAGCTGACCGAGTATCACCGGCGCATCTACGGGGACCCGTCGATCGGCGGAGACGACCCCGGGGCGGCATTCGACGGCTACCTCGCGATGCCGGAGCGGATGAGATCCTGGGTGGCCGAGTCACACGGACAGGTCGTCGGCCTGACCGGCCTGCTCGACCGGGGCAGCAGCGGGGAAGTCGAGCCGGTCGTCGTCGCCGCGGCAGCCCGCGATCAGGGCATCGGTCGCCGGCTCATCGGCCGGGTCGTCGAGGAGGCTCTTGCCCGCGGTTACGAGTACCTGGCCATCCGCCCGGTGGCTCGCAACGTTGCCGCTGTGCGCCGGTTCCATGCCGCCGGGTTCCGGACCCTGGGCGGGCACATCGACCTCACGATGGACCTGGCCC
>NZ_JASIAL010000145.1:0-9935 GCF_030042015.1 Trebonia sp.
GCGGACGCTGAGCCTGTCAGCTGTGCCTGGTCATGAGCAGTCGCGTGCTGCCATCGGCACGGCTGGGGAACAGCCGCCTGGTCTGCCAGCCGGTTGCCCGGTAGAGGCTGACGGCGGGGCGAGCCGCCGGGTGCGTGACCAGCCAGCGCGGCTGCGGCCCGGAGGCGTCGATGATGGCGTCGTGCAGTGCGCGGCCGGCGCCCTGTCCGCGCGCGGCGGGCAGGACGGCCAGTTCGCAGAGTTCGAATGGCTCGGTGCCGTCGAAGGCCGACCCGGCCCCGGCGATGCCTGGCGCGGGCCATCGGGGGATGCCGTAGCCGAACCCGGCCAGGGCCGGTCCAGGCCCGGTGAACGCCAGCGCCAGGACGAACGCGGGATGCCGGGCGTCTGCGAGCATCCTGCCGATCAGCTGCCTGGCGTGGGCGGATGTCTCGTTCCACGGCGGCGCGGCGAACGCCGCGGCCGCCAGGTCTGTCAGCTCGTTCGCCAGCCCGCAGGCGACCATGCTCGCCAGCGAGCCGGTCATTGGGATGACCCTAACCCGCCTGGCGCCATTCGGCTGGCCGGACGGGAGGGCGCCGGTCATGCCCAGGCGTGCGGGCAGGGGTGCCCGCACGTCACCGGTATGGCCGCCCACAACGGTCCTCCCGCTCTCGTCGTCAGGCCGCGAGGCACAGCCAGCTGCGCCCGCCTAGCTATTGCGATCTGTATGCAGGAGTCTACGTACGCCGCGACTTATTCGCAATTACTATCCCATCGCAGTAGTATCCCTTGAGTCGGCGGGTCAGCCGGCTAGGTGCCATCCGAGGGGGCCCATGGACGTGTCAGCCGGGACCGCGCGGCCGATCACCGTATACGGAGCCGCAGTCCTACACCGGCCCTGCGACCGGGTGGACTCGTTCGACGCCGGGCTGCAGGCGCTGGTCGAGGACATGTTCGCCAGCATGTACGCCGCCAACGGCGTCGGGCTGGCGGCGAACCAGATCGGCCTCGGGCTGCGCGTGTTCGTCTACGACTGCCCGGACGCTTCCGGCGAGAACCAGTCGGGGCACGTCGTCAACCCCGTGCTCGTGACGTCCGGTGCTCTCGCGCCGGCGGTGACTGATTCCGAGGGGTGCCTGTCGGTCCCCGGCCAGCAGGCGGAGGTCAGCCGGGCCGCCGTCGCGACCGTAACCGGTGCCGACGTGCGGGGCGATCCCGTGGCCGTCACCGGGACGGGCCTGCTCGCCCGCTGCCTGCAGCACGAGACCGATCACCTGCGCGGCGTCGTCTACGTGGACCTGCTGCCCGGCGATGAGCGGGCGGCCATTCTGGCCGCTGCGGGTCTGCCGGGCCGCCACCGCCGCAGCTCAGCGGACCGCTCCTGGCCTGGCGGGCATGTCAGCCCGGACCGACAGCCATCCTGACACCCTGCCCTCGCGTGGCGGCCTTTCATACAAGAGCCCGACTTTATTGCGCTTCCGCAGTCGCTTGCCTGCCGCAATAAAGGCGGGCTGTGGTCCCTCCGGGCTGCAGGAGCCTCGTAGCGCTCAGTCGTTCCAGGTCGGCTGGCGCTTGCCCAGGAAGGCGGCCATGCCCTCGCGGGCGGCCGGAGTCTGCGAGGTCTCGGCCATCACCCGGGCTGCCAGCCGGTAGGCGTCGGCCTGCGGCAGGGAGAGCTGCTCATACAGGGTCCTCTTCCCGGTCGCCTTCGAGGCGCGGCTGCCGCGGGTGGCCCTGGTGAGCAGTCCGCGAACTTCCTTGTCCAGATCCTGGTCGGGGACGGCGCGGTTGACCAGGCCCCAGTCCAGGGCCTGGGCGGCGGTGATGACGTCGCCGGTGTAGGCGAGCTCGGCGGCGCGCTTGCGGCCGATGTTTCGCGCGATGGCCACCATCGGTGTGTGGCAGAACCAGCCACCCTTGCCGCCCGGCGCGGCGAACCCGGCAGAGTGAGCGGCCACCGCGAGGTCGCAGGTCGCCACGAGCTGGCAGCCCGCGGCCGTTGCCAGCCCGTGCACGCGGGCGATCACCGGCTGCGGGACAGACTGGATCAAGTCCATCAGCTCCACGCACGTGTCGAGCAACTCGCGCACCGCGGGCAGGTCGGCCGTATATCGGCTTCCGGTGCATCATCCGGCCAGGCTGAGTCCTCGTCCCTGCCCACGCTGTCTGAGCACATCGTCATCGACGAGTCGTGCTTCACCGGCGGCCACGCCCCCGGTTGCTGGACCAGCGGCCAGCCTGCATCGCCGGAAACTCCGACGTCGAGCACTCCACCTGAGACCGCGGCAGCCAGGGCGACTGTCGTCAGAGGGCAGAACTGGTCTATCCTCGCAGGAATCGCGGAGTTGGCGCGCTGGCGAGGTGGGGTCTGCGTCGCGGCGCGCATGCGAGCAGAGGCGGTGCCGTGCACGAACTGTCGGTCTGCGGGTCGATCGCGGGTATCGTCGAGCGCCGCGCAGCCGGCCGGCAGGTCCGGGTCATCCACCTGCGGATCGGGCAGTTGCGCCAGATCGTCCCCGACACGCTTGTCTACTGCTGGGACCTTCTCAGCGCCGACACCGAGCTGGCCGGCTCACGGCTGGAGGTGGAGAGCATTCCCGTCCGCATCCGATGCCGCGGCTGTGACCGCTCAGCCGAGCTGGGCGACCTGCCGGTCTTCGCCTGCGGTGGCTGCATGAGCACGGACGTGGAAGTCATCGCCGGCGAGGAGTTCCTGATTACCGCACTTGACCTGGCCGAAGGAGCGAGTACCTGATGGGGCGTTTCCACCGTCACGGCGACGGCACCGCGCACAGTCACGACGACGATCACGCCGGGCACTCCCACGACGATGGTCACGACGCCATCGGCGACCATTCCGGCTACCAGACGGGAACCGAGCGCGTCGAGGTCCTGGCGCGCATCTTCGATGAGAACGACCGGACGGCGGCCGCCAACCGGGCCGACTTCGCCGGCCACGGGGTGTGCGCGGTCAACCTGATGTCCTCGCCAGGCGCAGGCAAGACCGCGCTGCTGCGGGAGACCTTGCGGCGACTGTCCGGGTCTTTGCGCATCGGGATAGTCGAGGGTGACATCGAGACCAGCCTGGACGCCGACCGCCTGGCTGGCTTCGGCGCCGACATCGCACTGATCAACACGGGCAGCGGGTTCGGCGGCGAATGCCACCTGGACGCACCCATGGTGCGCTCGGCCCTGCCCCGGCTTCCGCTGCGCGACCTGGACCTGGTGCTGATCGAGAATGTCGGAAATCTCGTCTGCCCGGCCGAGTTCGACGTCGGTGAGAACACCAGGGCCATGGTCTACGCGATCACCGAAGGGGAAGAAAAGCCGCTGAAGTACCCGGTCATGTTCCGGTCCTGCGACCTGGTCGTGGTCAACAAGATGGACCTGCTCCCTCACCTCGGCTTCGACCTGGACGCCTTCCTGGCCAATCTGCGCGCCGTCAACCCCGCCGCAGCCGTCATCCAGGCCAGCGCCCGCACCGGCGACGGCGTGGACACCTGGTGCCAGTGGCTTTGCGGCCACCTGGAATCCAGCCGAGCCGCATCGTCATCAGGCTAACCCGGCCGACCGGCGGGTGCTGACCGCGAATAACCGCCGGATGCCCATCCTTGACTGCATGCCCCAAGGGTGACCGCGGGCGCCGGGCCTGTTAGGGGCGGCGGCCAGTCCCGCGGGGCTGCGCCTGCGGTGACAGATCGGTGCAACCTTTCCGGTCTGGCGGAAATCTGTGCTTATCGGATGCCAGGATTTCTGGCAGTGCGCATATGAAGAGGGGACGGCAATGGATCGAGATCGGCGCGGCCGCCGGCGGCTGAATGCACCTGCTCCCGGCAAGACCTGGCAGTGGCGGGCAGCCGGCCTCGTCTTCGCGGCCGCCGGGCTGGTGGCGTCAGGCGCTGTGGTCATCGCTGGCCCGGCGGTCCCGGCGGCGGCTGCGCCGGCTGCGCCGGCGACCCTCACGGCGGTCACGGCAGTGTCCTGCGTGTCCGCCTCTCGCTGCTGGGCCGGCGCGTACGACGCCAGCGGCTCCGCCATCATCGCCACAGCGGACGGCGGCGTCACATGGAGCGTGCAGTACGCGACCACGAGGTTCGACGACATCGCCGGCATCGACTGCACCTCCGCCGCTCATTGCCTCGCCATCGGTTACGCGGCGGAGGACTCCGGCGCCGCGTTCCTGGAGACGGCCGACGGGGGCAAAATATGGAGCACGCACGCCGCACCGAAGTCCCTGGCCCTGGCTGAGGCCATCTCCTGCGCCAACGGCCTGGACTGCTGGGCCGTCGGATTGGCCGGCAACCGGTTCGACGCCGCGGTGGCCCGTACCACTGACGGTGGCGGCGTGTGGACGCCGGAACCGGTCCCCGCTCTGGAGACGGCGATGTCCAGCCCGTTCGGCATCTCCTGTGCATCGGCCACCGTCTGCCTTGTCACCGGCGAGGCCGCGCTGACCACGGCCAACGGCGGGAAAACCTGGACCAGGCACGCCGTCCCCGGCGGGGTGCCGCTGGGTCCGGTGACCTGCCCGTCGGCCAGGGACTGCTACGCCGTCTTCGACGTCACCTCCGCCATACCGTCGCACGAGCAGGCCTACCTGTACACCTCGGCTAACGGCGGGGTGACCTGGAAGGACGTCCTGTCCGCGCCCAGCCACGTGGCCGGGTTCGGGGGTATCTCCTGCCCCTCGACGACGACCTGCGTGGCGGTGGGCGGCGGCTACGCTCCCCAGGCAGGCGGCACTGACACCCTCTACGGCCTGTCCGAGCTCACGTCGACAAGCGGCAGGCACTGGGCGCAAAGCACGGTGGCCAGGGCGCAGGACCTTTTCGCTGACTCCTGCGTCACCAGGACCAGGGACTGCATCGCAGGCGGCCAGGCCCGCGCCGCAGGCGTGATCCTTAAGTCCGCCAACGACGGGGTGACCTGGACGTCCGAGCCGCTGCCCAAAGCGTAACCACACCTTCTGCGGGGTCAACGCGCGAGCAGCGTTCCCGATCCCACCTCAATAGGGTGCAACGGTCAGGTCGGTGCCGTCAGGGGAAGCATGCGGCCTGGTTCAGCGAATCGGCCGGCCGGCTGGTTCGCCGTCTGAGCCTACGTTCCCTGGCTGGTCTTGGCCGCGTGGTGGCGCTCGTCCTCGGTGAGGCCGCCCGACTGCCGTAGACCTGCCTGGTTCCGCAGCGCGAACCTGAGACACTGGGGCCGGACCGGGCTGCGCGGGCAGGGCCGGCGGCTGCAATGGTCCCTGGCGAGCCGACAGATTAGGACTCCGGTGTGATGCGGTAGAGGGCGCTGAAGCCTTCGCCTTCGTAGTCGGGTCCGGACTCCACCGGAGGGTCGAGCAGGTACATCGAGCCGCGATAAGCGACGGCCGCTATGTTTCCGTAACGCAACTCACCCGGGGAGGAGTAGACAGGCTTGAGCAGTGCAACCGCACTCGCGGCGCCGGAGTCGGGAAGAAGGCGGAACACTTGCTGCTGTGTGCCTGCGGCGTTCGGTGTGGCGGTCCACAGGCCGCTTGCGTCGCCGACCATCGCCGAGCCGCCGCCTTGGATCATCAGGACGCCTGCGAGAGCTGCCGGGAGCCTTACGTGACCAACGGGCGTGGCGCTCGCTCCGGTGAGGTGCCAGACCGCCGACGGCCTCGGGCCCGGCGCGAGCCAGAGCGAGTGCCCGGAGGCCACCATCCAGCTCACGGGCTCGCCGCTGCGCAGCGAGAAGGCACGGGTCGCCGTGCGGGACCCGGGAGCCACGCGGTACACGCCATTCGAGGCACCGCTATCGCCGCCACTGTTGGCGGCTGCCGCGAGCCAGAAGCCATCGTTGTCGAAAGCCACGATCGGCCGCGAGATCGCGGGCATCGCGATGCGCTGTATGACGGCGCCCGTGGAACCCGAGATGCGCAGCAGCTGGCTTCCGCCCTTCGCGAGCGCATCGAACAGCCAGAGATCACCATCCCCGTACGTCCACGTGGGCCAGCCATCAGATTCCTGCGGGAAGGACATGACCACGGGTCCCAGCACGTAGCCGGGCGGACCCGAGACCGCACGGGAGATGCGGACCGTGACGGCAGCGACTCCGCCGTTGCCGAATGAGACGTTCGGCTCGACCGTCACGACCGGCAGCACCCGCTGGCCCTCGAGCGCGGGATTGGCGCAACTGCTCGTCATGAGGTGGCTCAGAGCGAGTGTCGTCGGGTCGACCTCCGCCGAATTGCATGTCGCAGACGCCGAGGGGTACTGCTCTTGAAGGGCCGGACCGTAGAGGACGATCCTTCCTCGGGCGAGCGCAATGTCGCCGTACTTGTCGCTCTTTGCGAGGTCGAGCATCGTGACGCCCGGTGAGATCACGATGGCCTCGGCCGCCTCGCCATGACCGGGCGACCCGGTTCCGTGGTGCCCGCCGCTCCCCGAACCGGAGAATCCGACGCCGAGCCCGGTGCCGGCCGCGGCAAGCGCCACCACAGCGATGCCGATCGCCCAGCGCCGCCGCCGGAGGCGGCGTGCCTCGCGGATGATGATCTCCGCATCAGCCGGGGGCTTGCCGCTGGTCGGCGGCCGTTTGTGCAGGAGCTGCATCACCCCTCCCTACGAGATGGCCTCGATCATGGCGATGACCTCGTCGGGCCGGTAGCCCTGCTTGCGCGCGAAGGCGACGAGCTCTCGCACGCGCCTCATGACCGCCCCGCGCTCGGGAGTCCCGGCGACGGTGATCCCGCGACCCTGACGAAGCTCGAGGAGGCCTTCGTCGCGCAGCTCCCGCAGTGCGCGCAGGACGGTGTTGCGGTTTACCCCGAGCACGGTCGCGAGGTCTTTCGCGAGCGGCATCCGCTCGCCAGGCTTGGCCTCACCTTCGGCGATGGCTCGGCGAATCTCCGCCGCCACCTGCTCCCAGAGCGGGGTCGATTCGGTGAGGTCAATCTTCGGCGACTTCATTGTGCTAGTGATTTTAGCTCAAGTGGGACTGTCGGGCTCGCGCGTGATGCGCACCAGCCACGGCGAGAACGTGGTCCCGGTGATCGCGATGTCGGTCGACGTCGGTAGCGGATACCGGGCCTCGCGACCAAAGATCGCTAGGCGTTCTTAGGGCTGGCCGGTTGGCCAATGGGTGCGCCGAGCGCGCCGAGCGCGGCGGCAGTGATGATCTCGGCGTAGCGGTCGGGTGCGATCTGGGCGCCGTTCACCAGGTCGTCCCAGACGTGAAAGGAGTTCAGCTCCCACAGCAGCGCGGCTGCCTCGGAGGTTGACCAGGTCGGGTCGAGTCGCCCCTCCTCGCGCAGGCGCTCGATGATGGAGGTGGCGACGCGCATCCGGTAGGCGCCCCGGTCTGTCCAGGCGGCGGATGCGGACGGGTCGTCGTGGCGGGTGTCGGCCAGGGCCCTGGCCGCGGGCGCGAGCCCGGGCCTGCGCTGGGCCTGCAGGCTGGCCCATGCACGGATCGCCGTGGCGGCGTCAGGCGCCTGGGCGACGGCTGCCATCCCGGCCTCGAGCTGCTCTTGCTCACCGGCGTGCGCGACCAGGGCGAGCAGCAGCTGGGTGCGGTCGGGGAAATGAAGGTACAGCGCCTGCCGGGAGATGCCGACCGCGCGGGACAGCGCCGACATGGTGGGGAGGGTGCCCTGCTTTTCGGTTATCTCCCGCGCGGCGTCGAGGATGCGGGTCCGCGTGCTTGACACCTGTCAAGGAGGTTCGATGGAGCAGCGAGCGGCACCGTATGTGCTGGCGCAAGGCCAGGTCCGCAGCCACCCCGGCGCTTTCCCGGCGATCAAGGCCGGAGCGGCAGACACCGGCGGCTTGTTCACCCTCGTTGAGGGGGTCATCGGGCCCCGGACCCCGGGTCCGCCGCTGCACGTCCACCACGCCGAAGACGAGTGCCTTTACGCGATCGACGGCCACCTGCTGGTCCAGCTGGGCGAGGAGCGGCACGACCTGGGCCCCGGCTGTTTCGCCTGGCTGCCCCGGCAGATCCCGCACGCCTTCGCCAATGGCTCCGACAGCCCGGTGCGCATCCTCGGGGTGATCGCGCCCGCCGGAATAGAGAAGATGTTCGCCGAACAGGCCGCCTACCTCGCTCACCTGCACGGACCGCCGGATCCTGAGCAGCTCAGCGCCATCTGGGCTCCCCACGGCCGCCCAGTGGGCCCGCAGATCGACGTCGGCGCCACAGCCGAAGTGAGCCGCGCGTGACCTTCCGCGGCACCGCGGCGCGTTCAGCCGGGCGTCGAACACGGCCATGAAGGACCTGCGGAACGCGAACGCCATCGTCACGGGCGGATCCAGGGGGATAGGCGCTCACATCGCCCGCGCTCTTGCGAGCTCGGGAGTCAACGTCGCCGTCGCTGCCCGCTCGGCACGGCAACTTGAGGCCGTTCGGGCCGAATTGGCGAGCCTGGGCGTCAAGGCGGTAGGAATCCGCGCAGATGTCACGGTGGCCGCGGACCGCCAGGGACTTGTCGATCACGCCGCAGCAGAACTCGGCCCAATCGACATCCTCGTGAACAACGCCGCAGCCGAGCTGTTCTCCCGCTACACGGACCTGGACTCAACTCAGATCGAGGCCATTGTCGACCTGAACCTCACCGCCCCGCTGCTGCTGATCCAGGCGATCCTGCCCGGGATGCTTGACCGCGGCACAGGGCACATCGTGAACCTGTCCTCAGCGTCGGGAACAGTAGCGACGCCTTTTAACGCGGTCTATTCGGCGACCAAGTTCGCTCTGGTCGGGGCGACCCATTCGCTACGGGCGGAGCATTTCGGCTCGCCTGTCGGCTTCTCCGTGGTCTGCCCCGGCTTCGTGCGCCGGGACGGCATGTACGCGCGCTACGAGACACAGGGCCTGAGGCGCCCTCCCTTGCTCGTCGGGACGACGACGCCCCAGCGGGTCGCCAGCGCGGTACTCAAGGCGATCAGGGAGGACCGCGCCGAGCTAATCGTGAACAGCCAGCCGGTGCGACCCGCAGCGGTGCTCCAGGCGGCGGCTCCCCAGGTGCTACCCCGGCTGCTAAGGCAGATCGGGCTCACCTCGATGGTCGCGAGGGCAGCAGAGATGAGACGGACAGGTGCCTGGAGTGATCAAGCATTATCCGGGATCTCCAGTGCGCGATCGGCAGAGCGCAGCGCCCCGTTAGCGGGCTCCTTCGGCGCGGTATCGGACACCTGGTCTTCCATCCGAGGTCAGCGCGCGTGCGCGGCGCACCTGCCATCCCCTAGACTCCCAAGGCACCGATCCGGATCTTCGGCATCAATCGGTGAAACAGGGCAAAGGAGACAGGCATGAGCCTGGGCAGCGGCGAAGAGCTGGCCGGGCGGCGGATACTGGTCATCGGCGCCGCGTCCGGCATCGGGCAGGCCGTGGCCGATGCCTGCCGCGCCCAAGGCGCCGACGTCCTGACCGCCGACCAGCGGGCTGAGCAGTGCAGCATCCACGTCGACCTGCTGGACCCGAACTCGGTGCGCGAGCTGGCGGCCCAAGTGTCTGCCCTTGACGGTCTCGTGATCACCGCAGGCACCTCGCTACGCGCCACCATCATCGACACCACGCCCGCCCAGTGGCACGACCTGCTCGCACTCAACGTCGCGGCCACCGCCGACGCGGTGCGGGTGCTGCTGCCGTCACTCCGGCGCGGCGACCACGCGGCGGTCGTGACTGTCTCCTCAGCCACCGGCCTGCGCGCCTACCCGGGCTTCGCCGCGTACGCGGCCTCCAAGGCAGCGCTGATCCACTGGTCCCGGACCGCGGCGCACGAGTTCGCCGCCGATGGCATCAGGCTGAACTGCGTCTGCCCAGGACCGACCGACACCCCGATGCTCCGCGGCGACGTGCACGACTCAGCAGCCGCGCTCGCCGCCATCGCGACGAACACCGCGCTCGGCCGCCTCGCAACCGCGCCGGAGATCGCCGAGCCGATCGCATTCCTGCTCTCCCCGCGCGCCTCCTTCATCACCGGCGCG
>NZ_JASIAL010000024.1:0-8674 GCF_030042015.1 Trebonia sp.
CCCCTTAGCTCCACCCATTTTTCGAACACATGCCCCCCTGCGCAGCAGCGGCGTACAGCAACGTGTAGCTACTCGGCATCGTCCGGTAGCGCGATGTCCACCGAGCCTAGAGCCTCGCTGAGCCGCTTCAACGCCTGTTCTAGCCGAGCCCGCATGCGATCCTGTGCCTTGCGCTGAAGCCTCGGCGCGACCATGCATATATCAGGCAGCGGAAGGCCGGTGGTCCCACCGTCACCACGACCTGCGGCCCTCCGCAGCAGCCGATCAGTTCGGGTAACCCGTCCAACGGTGCCGACGATTCTTTCGCCGTGAAAGCGCGCCGTCTAGGGCGCTCCCTGCGGTCGCGTCCCTCCGGGATGGCGCAAGCGCCACCCTAGACTGCGCCCTCCCACGGCAAACCCATTGGCACCTAGTGTCCTGACCCGTTAATTCGGCCGAAGTAGGCGGCGAGGGTTTCAAGGATCTCGTCGGCGGTCTTTGTCCAGACAAACGGCTTGGGGTCCTTGTTCCACTCGCTGATCCACTTGCGGATGTCGGTTTCGAGTTCGGTGACGCTGCGGTGTGCTGACCTGCGGAGTTTGCGGTTGGTGAGCTCGGCGAACCACCGCTCGACGAGGTTGAGCCAGGATGAGCTGGTCGGGGTGAAGTGCAGGTGGAAGCGAGGGTGCTTCAGCAGCCACTGGTGGATGGCCGGGGTTTTGTGCGTGGCGTAGTTATCCAGCACCAGGTGCAGGTCCAGGTCCTTCGGCACGGCGGCGTCGATCAGCTTCAGGAAGCGGAGGAACTCCTGGTGCCGGTGGCGGCGGTACGGCTGGGCGATCACCGAGCCGCTGGCCAGGTCGAAGGCGGCGAACAGGCTGGTGGTGCCGTTGCGGACGTAGTCGTGGGTCATCCGCGCCGGGGTCGTCGGGAGCATGGGCAGGCAGGGGGCGGTGCGGTCCAGGGCCTGGATCTGGGACTTCTCGTCCACGCACAAGACCAGGGCGTTCTCCGGCGGGGACATGTAGAGGCCGACGACGTCGCGGACCTTCTCGATGAACTGCGGGTCCGTTGACAGCTTCCAGGTCTCGATGATGTGCGGCTTGAGGCCGAAGGCCCGCCAGATCCGGGAGACAGAGGACTGGGACATGCCCTGCGACCTGGCCATCGTCCGGGTGGACCAGTGCGTGTCGCCCTTCGGGGGCTCCTGCTCCAGCGTCGCGGTGATCATGGCCTCGACCTGTTCGTCGCTGACCGTCCGTGGCCGGCCCGGCCGCGGCTCGTCCGTCAGCCCTTCCAGCCGCGAGGCCAGGAACCGGCCCCGCCACTTCGACACCATGTCCCGGGAAACGCCCAGCTCAGCCGCCACCGCGCTGATCGTCCCGCCCTCCGCGCAGGCCAGGATGATCCGCGACCGCGTGGCCAGCGCCTGCGCGGTCTTCCGCCGCCGCGACCAGGCGGTCAGCGACAGCCGCTCATCGTCAGTCAAGTTCAGGGGAACCAGCTTCGGGCTCGGCACTTACTAAGCCTACCAGCTAAGGCCGAATTATTGACTCATGACACTAGTGTGCCGCGGCACACTAGCTCGGATCGGATAATCACCTCATCTGGTCGCCCTCATGCACGTACGCTCTGAGCGTGGCTATCGCATCACTTATCGTCGCGGCTGTGGCGATCTTGGTCGCAACTGCCAGCGCCGCCTACACGCGAAAGCAAGCTACTGAACAAGCCAAGGTTGCTGCCATCGAACAGGATCGGCGGCACGATGAACTTGAGCCAGAGTTCGAGATCACGTGCATCGTAGAGAAGACAGCCGTTGATTCGGCCGTCCTGCGCGTGACATTGACTGGCGGTCTGGAGCCCCTTGATGAAGTGGTCATCAGCATTCTGGATGAGGCAGACAGGGATCACTGGTCTCGCGGGCTACCTTCCGGGGTGACTCAGGAGCAGGCCGAAGCGTTCGTCTGGGGACCCTGGGAATTCAACACGGGAGCCAGTGACCAGGTGGTGAGCAACCGTGAATCACGGCCACGGCCGTACTCACGGGTAAACGGTAAAAACTGGGATCTGTTGTCTCTGCAAGCCACGCGACCAGGGCACTGGATGACAGGTACTAGCCAGGACAAATGGCGGGAACAGTACCGGAATCATCCAATCCGCCTGCTGATTACCGCACGCCGTGAAGGTCATGACCCATGGGATGTGCAGCGCGACATCAAGGCGGATTACCCGAAGGTAGAGAGAATCCGCATGATCGAATGAGAGGACAGGTCGGTACAGCAGAAAAGGTCAGCAACAAGCGCGCTCTGACGAGGACTTCCGTGCACGTCCGCGGACTGTCTGGCCTGCCCAAATCATGCGCGCGAGTGTGCTGTAGCTACGGATCAAAAGGTTGGAGGGTCGCTTCCGGGCGTCGCGACATCAGCGTGGTGGGACAGTTCGCACGCCACTGCCTCGGGCCATTTCAGATCAAGGGCGGCCCGCTCCGCGTGCCGCCGCGGCTCCGGCCCGGCGCGCCGGGCGTGCGGCCTCTCCGGGCCGACCCGCCGCGCCAGCCGGACCGCGCAATAGCAGACCGCCTCGATCAGCGTGCGCGGTGTCCTCCTCGATGCCCATCGTCCCGGCGCCCGACTCGCCCCTGCTTCCTGGTATCCGGCACCCACGAGGAGGACGGGAGACAAGAGTCGCGACTTCGCGACTTCGCACCGCGCTGCCGAATTGAGCCGTTCTTACATCAAGGCGGCAGCGCTTCGCGCCGCCGTTGCCCGCCGCACTCGCGCCGGGCGTGCGGCCCTCGGGGGCCGACCCGTCGCGGCGCGGCGTGCAAGTCTCGCAGGAGCAGCCGATCAGTCCGCTTCATCATGGGCGCTTGAGACGCGCCAGCAGGCTGGCCGTTAGTCCAGCCTCGGAAACGTGACGTCCGTTGCTGGCAGGGCGCAGCTACTTGCGGGCCATCCAAATGCTGGCGTAGATCCGGCAGTCGGCCAAGTCCCCGTCGTCGGCCCCGGGGTGATCTTGGATCCACCTCTCGACCTGCGCAGGGCTGGAAGCGTCTCGATCCGGAGCATCACCTTGCGCGCGCCAAGCAGTGACGAGACGCGGCATAGCAACCAGCAGGCTTCCAGTCTTCTCCCGGTAGGCGGCCAAGATGTCGGTGTCGGGTTCTGTGCGGAGATAAGCCCCGAACCCTGGATCGGTGTTGGACGGCACGGTCGCCGGACCTCCTTCGGTCCTCTCTTTGTCACTTACGCCATATGTACGATAAGTCGGGACTCTACGGCCGGTTACGGCCGACCTGTGCGGTAGATTCGGCGCACCTTCGCTTCCCAGAGGTCACCGGCCAAGAAGCCCCAGCCCATCACCTTTCTGATGCGCTGGTACGTCTGTTGGAACGCGGTGATCGTCACCTGGACGGTACTGTCGAGCACGTCTGGCGGGAGGTACCAGTGCAGCAGTGGAGTGCCGCTTGAGGACACTCCAGATGCCATGAAGTTCATAAGCCCATATACCTCGCCATGCGTGATAGCCGAGTACGTGCGGTACACGAAGTCGGGCGGCGCGTTGGCCGGGACGACGGCTCTGAGCATTGCCCCCGTGGCATCGGTGGCGTTACTTGCCTGCTCGCCCTCTATGACCGGTTCGTAGCGCCGACCGGTGGGCGAGCTGATCCCTAGGTCGGCGATTCGCTGGAGGACGCGGCCTTCCTGCTGCAGAGCGTTGCCAACCGCGCTCCCGGCCTGCAATCCGCCCGTCTGGTACCCACTGGCTTGCATGCCGCTGGCCACCTGGCCCGCTCGTCGCGCGCTGGTCAGGCTAATCACAAGCTCACGGCACACCCGCCGCCGCACACCGATGCGCGGCTCCATCAGCCACCACACCGTCGACGCAATCTCGATCGCCGAGCGGGCCACGATGGTTGGCCCGATGACCGGCATCGCGTCATCCAGTATCTGGTGAAGGCAGGCCAAATTGTCCAGTACGCCGGTCATCATCAGGTTGGCCGCGGCGTAAGCGGTCCTGGGCGGGTTCTGGCCCCATGGACCAGCCGGGCCAGTCCCAGCGTCCGCCACTTCAACCGATGCCTCCGAACCTGCGGCCTCTTGCCACTGCGGCGTCCCGAGTTCCCGAAGGCCGAACGCAATGGTTGCCTGCAAGGCAGCCCGATTTTCCAGCACCACGCGGTGATGATTCATAGGTGCCTGATCCTACGCGCGGGTACTGGTCGGATACGGCTCCTTCTTTATGCCTCCGGCGGGGACCTCGGGCTCCAGGATGGACGCCGCCGCATGGTCGAGGTTGTGGGGTGGCTGGGGTGGAAGCCTGGTCATCCCGCCACTATCGGCCCAGGACAAGCCGAGCAGACCGAGCCCCACGGGTCAAGGTCGTTCGTCCGGCAGGGCGCTCCACCTTGACCCGTGGGGCTCAGCCCGCTCCCCGGTGGGTGGGCCGACGGTGACGGGATGACCAGCCGGGCCAGCCGTGCGCTTACGCGCAGTTCAGGTCAAGATCGCCGGGCCATTAGCGGGCCATTAACCCCGGTGACGAGCGGTCTCTCACGGTCACTTGCGGGGACCCCGCACCGCAGGTCAGGTCGCGTGCAGCGGGTGGATCGTTCAGATTCCCAAGCTGACAATGCGGCGTTCTAACGCGGCGAGGGTGGCGCGGACGTGCTAACGCGAATGCTAACAACAACTCTGGACAAGGCTGGACGCGCATGGACCAACACGACTCGAACAGGCCGCCTGAGCTGGTCCAACATGCGAGCCATGGACGCTCACGGACGATCCTCGTTTGACTCGTAATGCGTAGGTCATCGGTTCGATTCCGATAGGCGGCTCCCAGCTCAGAAAGCATAGTTCGAACAGTCACGTTCGATTGCGTGGAACGTGTCGTGGAACGGATGTCGCTCTTCCGTGTTACCGTTCCGGCCGGGACAACCTCGATACCTGTCGTTCACTGAGCGAGAGGAGACCGCGCTCTTGCGCGCGCAGCAGCTGAGGGTGCAAGGGAACCCCGTTCTGTAGCCGCCGTTAGTATTATTGGCACATCGCATTGCAAGGCTATTTTTGCCTGCATCTCGCGGGAGGCCACGATGGCGTTGGATGCTTCGCAGGTACTTGGCTCGCCGCAGCTTGCGGCGGTGAAGGTCAATCACCGTGGAATGGCTGTCGGGAGAGCAGCCTTCGATGCGGCTGCTGCGGTTATGCACGAGCACCCAGGTAGCTTGGGGCCGGACCAAACGCCGACGTTCGGTCGGCTCGCCTTGCTGGCTGTCACCAACGGCGAGCTCGCCCTCGTCGGGCTTAAGTCGACCCTCACGCTCAAAGTCGACAAGGTGCTCGTACGCGTAGCTCGCAGCGAGGTGAAATCCATCGAACTAGGCCGGGGGGTGCCCACCCCACTTACGGTCCTCTTCGGTCATGGCGGTACGTGGCGGCTTGAGGTTCCGCCGCCGAACAAGAAGCACGCCGAGGAGGTTATCCGCGCGCTTGAAGTCTGACTGACACTGGCGCGCGGTACCGGCCCCAGCGGAATATGGCAGCAGCCGGGAAGCACAGACAGACACCATCAGCCAAGTCAAAGTATCCACGCTTTCAGCTGAGCCGCGCGCGCTCGCCGTTCGCGACGGAGACCGTGGGGCTCATCGCCTTGGCGGAGAACTCCCCGGCTCGCCGGCAGCGGCGGGGCAGTAATCGTAGTTTGCGCCGTTGGCTGGCTGACAGCCGGGTGCGGCTCGTTTGAGACTCACATCTGCTTTTTCTTTAGGGTTGTGTGCTTTCGAGAGTAACCTTCCGGTAGCTGCATGGGTGGCCCGGTTGTTCGGGACAGGATGGCGGGCCCGGGATGTACCTGGACCGGTTCGTGGCGGGTGACACGCAGGGGCTCTTTGCTGCTGCATGGGTACGGCGACGTCTTCCAGCGGCGGCTGGGCGTCGGCGAAAAAATCCTGGTGGGGCCGGGAGGGTTTCTCTACAAGGACTCACCGGTCGCGATCTGCCCTGTCCCGGTGCAGGCCGGCGCGGGTTTCCGGAACGCGAACTGGGCGGAGCTGACCGGCCCAGGCCGGGTCGGAATCCAGTCGATGAACGTCCACCGGCACATCATCTGAGATCGGAGCGCGGTGATGAGCGAGAATGCCGGCCCTGGTGTATCCCCTGGCTACGTCTGCCCCTTCTGCCGGCTGAGCTCCGATGCGAACAGCCCTGCCTGCCCGAACTGCGGTGCGCCCGTCGACCTGCGCGAGCTCCGCGACGCCGAAGGGTGGGTAGAGCAGCCACCGATCCGCGACATGGCCCGCATCCAGGCCGGCCGGTCCCGGTGCCAGATCACCGGCAGCTACGTGCCGGTGGCCGAGGTGAATCTCGCTCCCGGTGACCAGGTCTACTTCTCCCATCACGTACTGCTGTGGGCCGACCCAACGACCCAGCTTGCTGCGCGGCCGATGAAGAACGGCTGGGACCGGCGCAAGGCCGGGATGCCGCTGCTGATGATGGAGGCGACGGGCCCGGGACATATCGCCTTCTCCGACGACGACCCGGGCGAGCTTATCGCCGTGCCGCTCGAGGCTGGCCAGGGCATCGACGTCGCCGAAGACCATTTCCTCGTGGCCACCGGGGCGGTTTCGTACGACTGGGTCAGCTCTGGCATCTGGTGGACCGTCGGCGGGGAGGTGATCTACCCGGGCGGGAAGTACATGGACCGGTTCAGCGCGCAGCAGCGCGGACTGCTGCTCCTGCACGCCCGCGGGAATACCTTCATCCGGGACCTGGCCGACGGCGAGCGGATCTACGTCATCCCGCACTCGCTGGTCTATAAAGACCTGTCCGTGCACATGAACATCCACATGGAGCGCCCGGCGTCGCCCCGAGCGCACTGGATGGTCATCACGATGATCCGGCTGACCGGGCCCGGCCGCGTCGCGATCCAGTCCCAGTACGAACCCAAAAGCGAAGCCCACTGGGGGTGGGACAAACTCGGCCCGGATGGAAGCTGGCGTAACTGGAACCCGGACCCGAGCCGCTGGCGCCGCGGTCCCAAGGAAGCCGAGCCCCTGTACCCCTAGTGCCAGGCCACTGGCGCGTACGACTTACCCCGGGCGCCCTCGTTCAGGCTGACCCGGCCGGGTCAGTGACGATTGAGTACTTCTCCTCGCAGGTCCAGCAGGGACTAGCGTGATCTGCGCTTGGCCGGCGCGGTCGGCGGATCCGGGCTGAGGCCTGCACCGCCATTGACTCCGGGTCCGTCCGGGTGCTTGAGGACTAGCCACATCGGGGCCCGGCGCCGTTTCCCGTGCCGCGCGTGCCGCTGAGGTGCCCCCGGACAACCATCAACAGCCAACGATCACCGTTAGCCGCACTCTGCGAAACCCGACGTCAGACCTGGCGTTGAGCCGTCGAGCGCAGCAGGGGACGGACTCGTAGTGCCGCAGGTCGCTGGATGGAGACGATCACCAGGGGCCAGCAATATCGGCATGACCCCGTCCGCTTTGGACGGTGTAACGTTCGAGACATGGAAGGACTTGCCGCCTCGGTCGTGCTGATTGCGATCTTGCTCGGCGTCCTGCTCCTGGTCGGGGGCATCGTTTACCTGCTCGCCCAGCGCCTGCCGAAGCGATCGCCGGAGCCGCCCAGGAAGCCGGTGAATCGGTGGATTGGGATTGGATGGGTCGCCCTCGTCCTGCTCATCGTCGGACTATGGGCGGGGATTAAGTCAGCCTCAAATCCCCAGCCCCAGCCTGGTGTACAGCTGACCTGCCCGGCCGGGCCCGTATGGCCACTCCTCCAGGGGCTGTGCGAGCAGTTATGAAGGTGACGGGCCAGGTCTAGGTCGGCCAGGGCCAGTCTCCCCGAGAAGGGAGGTGCGGGATATACCGTCCAACGCGGACGCGGCAGGATCTTCCTGCACCAGTGCGGGGAACGGGACACCTCGGGACAGGCTGAGACGGGGAGAGGCGCTGGGTCCCGCTCGATTTATGGCCATGGCATGCGCCAAGGTCAGCCCACACGACCGAGACCTCCTGATACGCCGAAGACGACCGTTGTAGGCCTCATGACCTAGTGAGAACCGGCGGCACCCTGTGAACGACGCCGGTGCGGCTAGGGCTACGGCAAGTGGTAACCGGGTATGGCCTGAGTCCAGCGGTGTGGAACGGATCGCGTGGAACTGGCCAGGGACCTGGCCGGGATCTTCGAGCGGCCCCGGGTGCTGACGGACGGGGCCCGGGCCGCGGGAGACCCGATCGCGGTGCTGGTCGGCCTGCTATGGCGGCGGGCCTTGGTGGCAAGCTGGGCGGACGCGCTGAAGATGTCCCGGTCGGTGCTGCCGCGCCGGCAGCCGCCACCTAACCAGCCAACCTGGTCATCCCGCTACGTGTCCCCGGTGCGATCATGGCGGCATGGAGGTTGCCGCCGCCGATCTCGCTGAGCTCACTCGCGAAGCTGTCGCGGCCCACCGGCGCATGTGGACATCGGCAAGCAGGATGACCGACGACGACTGCAGTGCCCCGTCCCTGCTGCCCGGCTGGAGCCGGGGCCACGTCCTGGCGCACTGGGCACGCAACGCCGACGGCCAGACCCGGATGCTGCTGGCAGCGCAGCGCGGCGAGGTCACCGCCCAGTATCCCGGCGGCGACGCGCAGCGCGAGGCAGACATCGAGGCCGGAGCCTCCCGCCCCGCCCGGCTGATCCTGCAAGAC
>NZ_JASIAL010000146.1:0-9152 GCF_030042015.1 Trebonia sp.
GTGACCGTGCGGTGATGATGCTGCCACCGCGGACCGGTGCCGGGGATGGTCAGGCCCAGCTTCCGGTAGAAGGCGACAGTTGCCTCCATGTCCGAGACGACCAGGTTGAACTGATCCGGTACGGGTCCTTGCATGCTTACCCTCCTGAGCTCATCGACGTGGCCGTCCGCCGCCAAGCCAGGCGCACGTGAGGCCGATCGCAGCCACGGAGGACGACACCGCCCGCCGGCCGCAAACCCGGGGATCGACCGCGGGCCCTCATCACCCGTGATCGCTACGTCTTGTGCACGGCGTCGGGCGACCCGGGAGAAGCCGTCAGCGTGTGTCAAACCGCCCTTCGCTTACAAGTCTGGGCGTTGCCGATGCGGCGCCGTACCGGTGTGAAAAATGGCGGTGGTGCCGCCCGTGACTCCGTTCGTTCCTTCGCGGATGAGGCCGGTTACAAGCCGTAAGGTCGCGAACACCCGGCTGAGCTGAGACAGGTCTGCCAATCTCGGCCGGCACTCCCACGGCGCCGCCACCCGCCTCTGTCAGCGGCGGAGGATGTCGCGAAGGTGCTGCACGGACCATCGCCGGTCGAACAGCGTGGGGTCGTTCCCGTCCTCGGTGCGAAGGTGCTCGATCAAGGTCACATAGTCGTCGAGGTCGAGCGTCCTGATCAGGGTGAGCAAGTCGGCCGCCTCGCCAGTGACGGGGGCGATCGGTGCGACGAGCCGGTCGTAGAGTTCCACGACCTGGCGAACCATCGCCAGGTGGCGCGCCCCGGGCGTGACGGAGGGAAAATTCGTCGCGGCGAAGTCCTCGGTGAAGACAATCGGCTCGACCGCCAAGGCCTGTGGCCCGTAGCGCTGGGCGAGATGGATGAGCAGCTCGACGTCGAAGGTCTCGTTGAACGACGTCATCTGCCGGATGACCGGGCCGAGCGCGGCCCCGTCCAAGGCCTTGAAGCCGGCCTGGGTGTCGAGCACATGGGCCAGCGCCGGGATGAGCGAGGATCGCACGAAATGACGGAACAGGACGATGATCTTGTCAGGCTTGTCGCCGGTGCTGTGCGGCTCGGTGACCGGCCCGTCGGCCCGGACCAGCACCGCCCCGTCGATGCCGTAACGCTGGCCGAGCGCGCCGACTATCTTGTCACCGGCCACCACCGGGGCCGCCAGCGAGCCCAGCTGGGCCAGGTTCGCGGACAGATCTGCGTCGGTATAGCAGACCACATGATGATGATCGGCGCCGTTCGCCTGCGCTGGACCCGTCCCGACTGCGGCGGCCAGCCCGGCCAGGATCGACCCGCCCTTGCGGGACTGCTCGGTCGAGGTCAGCCGGTCGAATGCAGGGTTGATCGGGACGTCACCCTCGATCACCTCGGCCAGCCTGAGCACCGTCACGCCGCGGTGCCCTTCCCTCGGGTAGCCCTCGTCCGCCGCGATGTCTGTCATGAGGTCGGCACTCGAGGGCCGGTCCGGGCATCCGTCATCGCAGGCGATGATGCTCCACGTGACGCTGGGCAGGCCGTCGGTCAGCCAATCGAGCTGACGGACCTTGGTCCGCACGAAGTCCTCCCCATGCGGGTGCGCTGCACGGGGGACCATCCGGCCCGTCTCACCGTACATGGCCCACACCACGGTCAGGTGGATCGGCCCGATGAGCTTGCTCAGCCGCTCCCGCGCGCGAACCGCGGCAATCGCTTCGGCCGCTACCGCCTGGCCATGGCCGGCCGCGACGCTTTCCGCAGTCGCGCGGCCTTGGACCAAAGCGGAGGCCACGTCGAGCACCGCTTGGTTCTGCTCGGAGTCCGTGAGGTCACGCGCGGGTCCCAACGCCTTTTCCATAGGCACATAATGCCAGGGCGCCGGTATCTCCTAATTCCCTCGACCCGAACGCTCATGGCTTTGGCGACCTGCTCACCCGGATGCGGGCCTGCCGCGGCGCCGAGGTGGGCTAGCCAGCCGTCCCAGGCGTCCCGGGCGTCCCGGGCGTCCCGACGCCCATCTCGATCAGCGGCGATGCGGCCGGGTTGAGCCAGCGCAGGACCTGGAGCAGCTCGCCCGCCGGCAAGGTCACACAGCCCGCTGTCGGCATGCCGATGTTCACGTGCAGGAAGATCGCGCTGCCGAGTCCTGGCGTGCGGGCCGTGTTGTACCCGATGACGGCGCCGTAGTCGTAGGCGGACACGTCCATCGGCTCGGGGTCGGCGCCCGGGTCGGCGTAGCGGTCATCCACCCACTCGTTGTACAGCGGGCTGGCGGGGTCATCGTCCCAGACGTCGTACGGCTGCACCCTCCGGTACGGGAAACGTACCCCTGGGTCGGGGTCGACCCCGAAGAAGAACCCGAAGCCGAACGTCCCGGAAGGGGTGCGGCCGTCGCCTTCCCGCTTGGCGCCGGGCGGGGCCATCCCGTTACGTCCGATCCACGCGGTCCACGGCCCGAAGACCCGGCGCCACTGCCCGTCTACCCGCTGGTAGGCGGTGAATTCCGCCTGCGTCGCCCCGTACGACGCCGCGATCACCGTGACAAGCTGGCCGCTGGCCCGCCTGGCGGCCAGCGCCGCCGGGTGCGCCGGGTGCGCCGGGTCCGCCGACGGCGCAGCGGGGGACGTGACGGCGATCGCGCCCGGCGTCCGGATCACATGCCGCGGTGCTAACTGGGCATGGGCGGCCCCATGGGCGGCCCCGGCCGCCGCGCACCCGCAGCTGCCGAGGACAGCGGCGGCCAGGACCGCGCCCGCTAGTGAGCCGGTCCCCGGTTGCGGGGTCAGCGTGCGGTCGCCTGCTCCGGCCCTGCGCTGTCCCGGCTGCCCCGGGCACATCGGGCACACCGGGTGCCCCGGGCGCCCGGGCCGCGCCGCGGTTTCCCCCGCCGCCGCGCCCCGCGTGTACCCCTGCGCCACCCGCGTCACGCACCCGGCGGGATGCCTGAACTAACTGCCCAGGGGATGACGCATGACACTTGACTCAGGCATCTGCGCGCGGCGATCGCGGCTGCCCGGCACGGGCACCCGCGGATGAACCGGATCCCTGCCCGGCCGTGACCCCCCGCCGTCCCCTGCTGCCCCTTGCCCCTGGTGTGCCCGCCCGGGGGATGCGCTTCATGATCACGGGCCGGAGGTGGCCGCGGGCGGTCCCGTTTGACCCATGATCATGTTCCATGGGCGGTTTCCGGGAGGTGGTTCACCGCTGGACGGGGAAATATCCGCTATGTGCCCGCCGCTGGCGCGGTTGACCCGTGACCTGCCCTGCGCCGCAAAGGGCCAGCGGCCACGGCCGGCACCTTCTGCGACCGAAGACGGCTCACGTGGTGACCGCAGAACTCACGGCCGGCTCACTAGGCCCGTCCGGACTCGCACTCCTTCCCACCTCCGCCGCGCGGTGCCCGCCCGGGCACGGTCGCGCACCGACAGTCGCGCACCGACAACGGTACTGCGGGAGATCGCCATTGGCAGGTGCGGGTGAGGCCAGTGTGGCACAAGTGTTTACAAAACGAAGATGGCGGCGACATAGACCACATCGGTTAAGAACGCAACGGGGGAGACGACCGCAATGACCCAGACGACCACGCCGGACCGGACCGTGCTGACCGACAAGGTACTCTCGCAAGCCGTCTTCACGGCGACCATCGACGCCCCGATCGCCGCGATCGACATCGCCGACTGGCTGCGCACCCTGCCCGACAAGGAGTACCAGCGCTGCGCGCCGCCCGACCACAAGTCGGCAGGCTATACCACGACCGACGACGGCCGGCCGATGTCCATCAACGTCGAGATGATCGGCACCGGGCTGGTCGTACAGCATTACGTGTACGAGACCGCCGACAAGGACCACTGCCACATGGTGTCGATCTCCGACGTGCTCACGCCTGACGGGTGGACCAGCTGCCAGGTCATCTGGGACCTGAAGGCCGACCCGATCGACGGCACGACCAGCAAGTACACCAACACGGTCACCAGTCACCCGACCGCCGAGTTCATGGACTTCATCGCCAGTCACGGGCTGACCTTCGCAGCGGCCGCCGCCGCCCGTCAGGCCGCATCCAGTGATCACTGCCGCCGCGAGACGCCGCTTTACGCCGCGAGCATCGGCCGGCACGCGAATATGAAATAGGTAGTCTCGGCCGGCGGCGGCGGGTCGGGGTCACGCTGTCTCCGGATTATCTCCGCGGCGGCCACCGGTGACCGCGCGTTCGATGCGTCCCAGCCGCTCAGTGATGCCGGCTATCTCCGGCGGAGGTTCTCCCCGCGCTGCGCGCTCCAGGATTGAGCGCACATAGCTGGTGTAGCGGACGTGCCTGGCCTTGGCCTGGAGCTTGAGCTGGCTGATCACGTCAGTGGGCAGGCGTAGGGAGGTGGTGGCCATCGGCTGCGGTTCGACCCACTCGCCGTATTCCATCTCAGTGCTGGTGTCGTGCGAGGTGCAGTAGCTGGCTAGCTGCTCAAGCTCTGCGGCGGCCCGGGGAAGCTGCTCGTTGCGCTTAGTCATGGTTATCGTGCCTTCCTGCGGAAGGTCTTCTTCTCGGCATCGGTCATATCGCGAGCGGTGACGAGATCATGCGCGGGCGACCCGCAGCATGGTTGCGGTGGTCTATGGGCCTCGGCAACTGAGATGAAGGAACCGCCGGTGCAGCCCTCATTCCGCACCGCGCTCGGTCAGCTGCCACCGGCAGCCCGGCGTTTCCCCTGAAACCGTGAAGACTTCTCTTTCGGTGATCACGGCCGGGGTGGGCTGTCCTTCTTGTGCCTGCGTTCGGTCAGGGCAGTCTGGGACCTGTAATACTCACCGCATTGGGACCAGGGCAAGGCATCGGGGGCGAGGACACTGTGATCGATCCGGGTTCGGAGACGTCCGGGTTCAGGACTTGGTCGGGGGCCTACCAGTTCACCGCGCGCCGGCTGGTCGCCGCGCGGACAATCCAGGACGTACGCCGTGCCGTCGCCGCGGGCGGCCGCGTTCGCGCGCTCGGGACCCGGCACTCATTCAACGACCTCGCCGACAACGGGGCCACCCTCGTGACCGTGACAGGCATCGCGCCCGATCCCGTTCTGGATGAGTCCTCGCGGACGGTGACGGTCGGAGCCGGGACCACGTACGGGGCGATCGCCGCGTGGCTGCAGGAGCGGGGCTGGGCCCTGGGCAACCTGGCCTCGCTGCCGCACGTCTCCATCGCCGGCGCGATCGCCACCGGCACTCACGGGTCGGGGAGCGGCAACCGCGTCCTGTCGGCGGCGGTCGCCGGGCTGGATTATGTGGACGCTGACAGCGAACTCCGGCACGCCGGACGCCCCGACCCGGATTTCGACGGGATGCCGGTCGGGCTTGGGGCGTTCGGCATCGTCGTGCGCGTCACGTTGGACGTCGAGCCGGCCTACCTGGTCAGGCAGGATGTGTACGCCGGCCTGTCCTGGGATCGCGTGCTCGCCGACCTGGACGGCATTATGTCGGTCGGCTACAGCGTGAGCCTGTTCACCGACTGGAGCGGGGAATCGGTTCAGGCGTGGGTCAAGCGCCGGGTCGCTGGACCGGACGACGCCGTGCCCGCAGAACTCTTCGGGGCACACCGGGATCCAGGGCCGGCGCGGCTCGCCGATTCCCCTGTTGACAATCTCACGGTGCACGGCGCGGCCGGCCCCTGGTCGCAGCGGCTCCCGCATTTCCGCGCCGATGTCAGGCCGAGCAACGGGGACGAGATCCAGTCGGAGTACTTCGTGGCCAGGCGTCACGGGCCGGCGTGCCTGGCCGCCGTCCGGCGGCTGGCTTCCCTGGTGACGCCGCTGTTGCTCGTAACCGAGATCCGCGCGACCGCCGCGGACGGCCTGTGGCTGAGCGGATCGTACGATCGCGAGACACTGGCCATCCACTTCACCTGGCGCAACCGCCCCGGCCCAGTCGATGGCGCGGTGCGGGAAGTCGAGGCGGCACTGGCGCCGTTTGCGACCCGGCCGCACTGGGGCAAGGTCTCGCACATCGAAGCCGAAAAGCTCGAACCGCTGTACCCCCGCCTTCGCGACGCGCGGGCCTTGTTCGAACGGCTCGACCCGCAAGGGCGGTTCAGCAACAGCCGCCTGGAAAGACTCGGGGTCCGCGCGATCCGCTGACCGTGCCCGAGAACAGCAAGCGTTTCCGTCAACCCCGTTGCCAGGAGGGTGTCGCGAAACCCTCCGGTGCGGGTCAGGGGATCTCACGGCCGACCGGCGCGAGGGCGTACCCCAAGATTCCGTGATGGTTACCCCAGTCAAGCAAGGCGGAGCGGTCCCCTGCCCAACCATCTATTAACTCGCGAGGGCAGCCGGACCAGGCCTTGAATTAACAATCCTCCCTGCCGCCTCGAGGTTGGGCGTGCCCTGCTCAAGAACATCACAGGTTGTCCATAGGCGGCTCCTGCCATTCCTTCTAGCGAGTTGTGGCAGATATCCACATCTTCGCCAATCTTGCTCGTCCAGGTGCCGTCCTCTAGCTGCCTCGCAGCGTGCCTGGGCCTGCCGTTGGGCCAGGCAAAGATGGCCGCCTTCTCGATGCCATCCTCAAGATCGCCGGTGGCACACGGCTCATATCCTTCGGTGGCCAACGCTTGGGCAAACGCTTCAAGGGTTACTGTGTACGGAACCCCCTCCGGCCAGTAATAGGGGCCACGGCGCTCGCCTTGCACGCCCGGCCACCAGAAGCGATGCGTGTCGCCCACGGCCCATGCGATGCAATTATAGTCAAAATCAATTTCACTTGTGATCCTGAAACCTTGCTCGCTTACTTTGGGAAAATGTCCGGCTACCTCTGCGTCATCCATCTATGAGTCCGTGGCTGCGCCCCCAGGCTAGCCACGCCTCCACGGCTCCGCCTACGGTGGTCTGGGCTTCCGTAACGTCCTCGCCGGTAATCGCCGTGAGCGCCCAGAACCAATGATGATGAGACTGCGTGAGGTCTTTCAGGATGAAGGGCAGTGCTTGCGGCCCGAGCCCTATGATCCGCTGATAAGCCGGATGGAAGACGATTCGCTCGACATCCGATTCGATTGAGGTTTCCCTAAGCCACTGAGCTGAGAGAGCGTTGAATATTTGCTCAACTCCATGATCGGATGGTTGCGGAGATGGAGGTGACGTAGGTCGGACAGTAATCAGGGTTTCGCTGAAAGTGAAGGTCTGAGGTGCTAGCGTTGAGTCGATTGATACTTCGTCTGTGTCTCCGCCTTGCTGCCAGTGCCACGCTCGCGGAGCTTCCGTGATTGTCATCGTCACGGCAATCAACTCTCCCCGCGAAGGCTATCGGGTGCTTCGACGGACATCACGTTCGTCGATCGAGCCGCATACACTGGATTGCCTTCCGCATCCTGGGCACCCGGAACACGATATACGGCAGCCAAAACCAGTCTCAGCCGCAAAGTGGCCCCGTCTGCAAGACGGTACTCGTTCCAGGACTCCTGGACAGGCTCGAAACCGACTTCGTCTACTTCGATCTCGCCGCTGCCTGGCATGTTAATTCGTGGCACCGTCACCCCTTCTGTCAGTCTCGGTCTCTGGGCAGAGACGCTTGCCGCGGGCAGGTCGGACAGTCTCATGGGACCTTGCGATGCTTACGACGCCACAGCCACCATTCGGCATCAAAGGCATCGGGTCCGACCCGCACTATAAGAGTCCACTCTGCGCGACTGTCGCCCCGTCCGGTCTCGAAGCGGCGGGCGATCCGCCGTACGGCTGAACACAGCCTCTGCCAAGGGTGTTGCCGACTCTGCCTGCACCGCTACCGCCTGCCCCTTACCCCACCAAGGGAACGTCTGTCAACCAGCCTTGCGGCGTGTCGTACTCAACAACGTAACACGAGAAACTAGACAGGTTGTCGTGCTGAGAGGGACATGCTAACCGCGTCAACGCAAACGAGGATGGCTGATCTTGGTCTACCCACGGGGACCTCGTAGACGATCCACGGCGCGCGGCGTGATCGCCGCTCCCTGTCGAGCGCTTCGAGCGTGTCGAGCAGGTCTTCCAGTTCGTACCGGCTGATGACGGTCTCGCCGACGTCCACGGGCATGACGGCCTGCCACCAGCCACGGCCACGGCCACGGGTGATCCTCACGCCGGGGTGGGCAGCCCCGCACGCCGCGCCGGGGCACCTGGTCCACGTACTCGGGATCGCCTGCGACCATCATGCCCGACACGCTACTCATTCAAGATGCTCTTGTATAGCTCTATCGGAGCTTTATGATAGCTACTGGAGTCATCTGTGCAGGTCGGGGGTAGCTATCGTGCTGACCGTGAGCGAGATCGAGGCGGCCGGCGGGCGTGACGCGGATCTTGCCTACATGCGCGTGGCCAGCGACATCGCCGCGCGGATCGGCTCAGGCGAGGTGAAGCCGGGCGCGCGGCTGCGCAGCGAGCGGGACCTTGCCGAGCACTACGAGGTCTCCTACGGGACCGTGCGCCGCGCGATGGAAGTGCTCCGCGAGCGCGGCCTGATCACCACGATTCACGGGCGCGGCACGTTCGTCTCAGAAACACGCCAGTCAATGCAGCCATGAAGCACAACGCCGGGCGCGTGTCAGTGACCGCGCCCGGCGTGGCGTGCCGCGTCCGCGACGTGACCGGTGGGACAATCACTCCGCAGCGGCAACTGCGAGTTCTACACGTACAGCCCGTCAACGGGCATGACGGCCGGCGTTCACACGCTGGACTGCTGCGGCGGCCTTCGCACGCTCCGCTCCGCCGCCGACGCGGTAGCAAGACAACAACCTGGAGAACCTGGACAACCTACCCCCCCTGCTGATTCGCCGTAGGCGAGGTCGGCGGCCTGGCTGATCCGGAACGGCGTTGACCGCTGAGGTTCCTCGCTGGCGCTCGGGTGGCAGGCGTGCCCATGGCGACTGCGATGCAGTCGGCAATGAAGGCAATGAAGGGGATCACCGTCCCGGCATTTGTATCGCGGACCCCTCCTAGGCAACCGGCGCGGGCAGGGACTGCTCGGTCCAGATGACCTTCCCTGTCGTCACATTCCTGGTCCCCCAGCGGTCACAGAGCGCGGCGATCAGCTGCAGGCCGCGGCCGCCCTCGTCGGTCCAGGACGCCCGCCGGGGGCGCGGCGTGGTCAGGCTGCCGTCGAACACCTCGCAGACAAGGCTGCGGCTGCGCAGCAGCCGCAGCCGGTACGGACCCCGCGCATGCCGGACCACGTTCGC
>NZ_JASIAL010000147.1:0-11588 GCF_030042015.1 Trebonia sp.
CTCGGTAAACCCCACCCGGAGCAAGGTCAAAAGGGCCCGTGCCGCAAGGCGCCGGCCTGCGCGAGCGCTCGAGGGCTGCCCGCCCGATGCTCGCGGGTAGACCGCACGAGGCTGCCGGCAACGGCAGTCCCAGATGGATGACCGCCGCCCCGCGCAAGCGGGCGCACAGAACCCGGCCTACAGGCCGGCTCGCCCCCTTCACGCGAAACTAAACGCGTCTCTCGCGAAACTAAACACGCCGTTGTTCCCTTTTCTTGCTTCGCGCAGAACGAGGAATGAGCACGAACTCCAGGCTGTGTCCCGCCTTTCGCCAGGATGCCGGCAGCGATACCGATCTGGGACATTGCGTCCCAGCTCCCAACGTAATTTCGGGTCTACAATCCCCATTAAACGTTTTTCGAGGGCGTTACCCTCATGTATCGATGAATCGCTAAATAACGGCGGCTCGCCAGTCGCCTCAATCATCAGCCGTAGGTCGAGGCAAGGTCTTTAGCGGGCAAAGGAGCGCGGGCATGAACTTGCGGAGGCCGTCGACGGGGTCGACGCGAAGCAGCGGGAAACTGTACGGCCTGGTAACCGGGGTTTCGGCGATTTGCCTGGGCGTCGGGAGTCTCGCGCTTGTCTTTCTCGCCAATGCCCCTGCCGCGCAGGCGTCGGTGCCGAACACCAGGGTCGCGGTGGCACCGGCGATACCCCGGGGTGCCGCCGCGATCGGAGCGGTGGCGTCGGGCAAGGTCATTTCCGGCGACGTCGCCCTCGTTCCGCGCAACGCGCCGGGTCTTGCCGCCTACGCCGACGGCGTCTCGAAGCGGGGTTCGCTCTACTACGGCCGCTACCTCAGCCTCGGCTCGTTCAACGAGGAGTTCGCGCCGACCACGGCGATGCTCGGTGCCGTCGAGAGCGACCTGCGCTCGGACGGCCTCAAGGTCGGCTCGGTGTCGGCGGACCGCCTGCTCGTCGGCTTCAGCGGAACCGCCTCGAAGGTCGACGCGGCGTTCCACACCTCGCTCGAAGGCTACCGGCTGAGCAGCGGACGCCTCGTTTACGCGAACGACAGCGCGGTGGAGCTGCCGAGCAGCATCGCCCCCTTCGTGCAGGCGATCGTCGGCCTGAACGACCTCGCGGTCCCGCAAGCCGCGCCGGTGCGCTCCTCGGTGACGACCCGCACCAGCACGGCCGCGCCCGATCAGACGCCGCCCGCGGGGGCGGCCGACGCGTGCGCCGCGGCCTCGGCCATCGCCGCCGACGGCGGCGGCCTGACCGCCAACCAGGTGGCGTACGCCTACGGACTCGACCCGCTCTACTCGGCGGGCGATTTCGGCCAGGGCGAGACGGTCGACATCCTCGACCTGTTCGGGTACTCGGTCGCCGACATCACGGCGTTCGACGACTGCTACTACGGCACGACCAACGGCCCGGCCGTCGCCGCCAGGGACAGCTACACCAACATCGACGGCGGGGCCTCTCCCGGTGATGGCCTGGGCGGCTCGGTCGAGACCGAGCTCGACGTGGATACCGTGAACGCCTACGCGCCCAAGGCACTCGTCGACGTCTACGAGGCGCCGGACAGCGACCCGGGCTTCCTGGATGCCATCGCGGCCATGGCCGACAGCAGCGCCTCCATCGAGTCGATCTCGTACGGTGAGTGCGAGCAGCTGGTCCTCGAAGAGTCGCCCGGTTACGCGCAGGAGGAGAACTACCTGTTCGAGCAGGGCGCGGCGATGGGCAAGACGGTCTTCGCCTCGACCGGCGACAACGGCGACGACACCTGCTCGAGCGACAGCGGTCAGCCGGTGGCGCCTTACCTGTCCGCGAGCGACCCCGCCACCCAGCCCTTCGTCACGGGGGTCGGAGGCACCGCGATCACCGCCGCGACCGACCCGCCGCAGCAGGACGTGTGGAACGACGGCGCGGCAGGCGGCTCGGGCGGCGGCGGCATCTCCGACATCTGGCCTGCCCCGCCGTGGCAGACCAGCTCGACCGTGCCCGGGTTCGACAACGCTTCTGTCGTCAGCACGGCCGAGAGCGTCGTCGACGACAACTTCTGCGCCGACACCTACACGAACTCGGTCTGTCGCGAGGTCCCCGACGTGAGCGCACAGGCCTCGCCGAACACCGGCGGGTTCCCCATCGTCACCGACGGCCAGTGGTCGATCTGGGGCGGCACCTCGCTGTCCAGCCCCACCTGGGCGGCCATCACCGCGGACATCAGCTCCCAGTCGAGCTGCTCGGGCGGCGTCGGCTTCATCTCCCCCAAGCTCTACGCGATCGCCTCGGTCCCGGCTGAGTACGCGGCGTCCTTCGACGACATAACCGTCGGCAACAACGACAACTTCGGTGTCGGCGACGGCATGTACCCGGCCACCACGGGTTACGACATGGCCAGCGGCATCGGCACGCCGAAGGTGACGGGCGCGGGCGGCGCGAAAGGCCTCGCCTACTACCTGTGCGCGACACCGGCGGTCGCGCCGCCGACCATCGCGAGCCTCAGCTCACCTGCGCTGTCCAGCGATGCTGTGAGCGGCGGCACGGCAAGACTCACGATCACCGGCAGCAACTTCGAGTCCGCCGGCACCTCGGTGGTCGCCGCCGTCAGCATCGGCGACGTCACCCTCCCCGCCGCCGACTACTCGGTCGCGAGCGACACCCAGATCAACGTGACGGCGATCCCGGACAATCTCCTCACGCTGGAGGAGGGTCAGGGCGGGGCCGCCGACGGGACCGGGACCTACGGGGTGAGCGTGACGGCGACCGGTGGTGCCACGAGCGCCCCAAGCTCGGCGTCGCGCCTGATCCTCTATGACTCCGGCGCCAACACGTCAGGCACGTCTCCCTTCGTGTCCGGCGTGTTCCCGAACGCGGGCGTCGATGCCGGCGGCAACAAGGTCACGATCTACGGGTCCGGCTTCATGACGACGGGCGCGAGCCCGACGGCCAACGTCGCCTCGGTCACCTTCGGCGGGACGCCGGCGGCGAGCTTCACGGTGACCTCGGACAACACGATCACGGCGACGACCCCGGCAACGCCCTCGCCGGGCAACTGCGTGAGCGGGGACAACCCGGCGACGGGTGTCTGCCAGGTGTTCGTGCAGGTCACCCTCAACGGCACGGGCAGCGGCCTGACGAGCGAGGGCTCGCTCAGCCAGATCCCGCTCGAGTTCAGCGGCCAGCTCGCGAACGCGACGTCGAGCGAGGGCCTCTACGCGGCGCCGTTCGAGTTCGACTACGAACCCGTCCCGACGATCTCCACGATCACGACCCTCACCACGCCAGGCAACTACATGAGCGAAGAGGGTGGCACCGAGGCGACCATCACCGGAACGGGACTCGGTGCGCTCGGGTTCGAGTGGCTGAACGTGGGCACCTACCTGAACGCCAACTCGATCAGCTACTCGCCAGTCGCGATCAGCTCGACGAGCCTCACGGTCCTGTTCCCGCCGGAGGCTCCCACGCAGGCGCCGGCCACGTTCCCGGTGACCGTCCAGACCTACGGCAGCCC
This sequence comes from Trebonia sp., assembly GCF_030042015.1. GTDB lineage: Bacteria > Actinomycetota > Actinomycetes > Streptosporangiales > Streptosporangiaceae > Trebonia. The sequence goes on from NZ_JASIAL010000147.1 coordinate 3,500, forward strand.
CAACGTTGCCCCGGGAGCCACCCTCGGAGGTCCCGTCCCGCCGTCCGCGACGGTGGACGTGACCTACGCGCCAACTCCTTCGGTCTCGTCGTTCTCGGTCGCGGGCACCTCCTACAAGGCCGGCCCGACGAGCGGCGGCTCGGACCTGACGATCACCGGCGCTGGCTTCGACGGAGCCGAGCTGGTGCTGTTCACGGACACCAAGTACGGCTTCCCCGCCACCCAGTATGTGCTCGACGTGGTCTCCAACACCAAGATCGAGCTGGTCACGCCAGCGGCGCTGACCGGGATCTACACGCTGGAGGTGTGCGGGGTGTCGGGCTGCTCGCTCCCGTCCACCGCGTCCTTCACTTACTACCTGCCAGGCAATCCCTCGCTGACGTCGGACACGCCGATGACGGGCCCGGCCGGCACGACGATCACCGTGAACGGTTACAACCTCGGGTACATCCAGGCCGTCTACTTCGGAACCGTGAAGACGACCGACTTCAACCAGGCGATCTTCTGGGAATCCGGGAACACGAGCCAGTTCACCGTCGTCGTCCCCGCGGGCACCCTCGGGTCGACGGTGGACATCCGGGTGGCGACCATCGAGAGCCTCGCCACGAACTACGACAACGGGAAGAGCCCGGTCAACCCGGCGGTGACCTTCACCTACGCCGACACAGTGCCTTCCGCGCCGCGGGACGTCACGTCCAGGGCCGGGAGCGGGACCGCGTCGGTGACGGTGACCTGGAAGGCGCCGGCCCGCGATGGCGGCACGCGCATCACCGGCTACGTGGTGACCGCCAGGGCCAAGGGTGAGAAGCCGGTCTCTGAGTCCGAGAGCGCCGGCACGACCAAGGCGACCTTCGGGAAGCTGGCACTCAAGGTCGCGTGGACCTTCACGGTGGTGGCGAAGAACAAGGTGGGAACCGGCCCAGGCGCGACCTCCAGGCCGGTAACTCTCACCTAGGCCAACCGGTCGCAATCGGCGGATGCCGGTTCCGGGGTGGGGAGGGTCAATGGCCCCGACCACCCCGGATCGGTATTTCCGAAGGCGGAATTCTCGCCGCGGGCCCATCGTCATGGCTGTCTGTAATAAGGTATGGAATCTTCGCAGGCGGCGCGCTGGCCAGGCGAATAACGCGGGTTACGCAGGATGAAGGAGTCGCGATGCACCGACTGGTCCGTCGGCGGGTGCGCGTCGAGGCCGTAGCGGCACTAGTCGTGGCGTGGCTGGCGGGCGCGCTCGTGCTCGGGCTGGCAACGCGCGCGGGCGCGGTGCCGACAGCGACGCTGATGGCGCTCGGGCCGCTGCTCGGCGGCCTGCTCCTTCAGTTCACGCACAGCCTCAAGCTGGCCGAACGGATCGGGAACCTGGACAGCACAACGGCCCGCACGCTTGAGAACGTGAAGCGGACCGGCAGCGGTCTTGGGCAAGAGATCAAGCAGACGTACCGCCAGCTGGAAGCGCTGCAGAACCTGACCGCCATCGTGCCAGCCGACGACGTGCTGCCCGCCACCCGGGGCTGGGCGGCGTCGCCGGACCTGCTCATGGTGCTGGTCGACCTCATCATCACCGAACGGCCGTCGCTCGTCGTCGAGTGCGGCAGCGGCGCGTCCACGCTGTGGCTCGCGCTGGCGATGCGCCGGTTCGGGATCGACGGCCAGATCATCGCCCTCGATCACGACCCCGTTTACGCCAGCAAGACCCGCGACTTCCTGGCCAGGCACAACGTCAGCGACCTGGCCGAGGTACGCGACGCCCCGCTGGAGAGCTTCAGCCTCGACGGCGAAACCTACTCCTGGTACACGAGGCAGGCGTGGGAGAACCTGATGGGGATCGACCTCCTGTTCGTCGACGGGCCGCCCGCGGCCACGGGCCGCCGGGCCCGTTACCCGGCGCTGCCGTTGCTGAACGGGGCGCTCAGCCCGGTGGCCGTCGTCGTCCTTGACGACCTTGTCGTGGCGGACATGCAGCAGGCACTGCGACGCTGGCTTGACGCCTACCCGGATATCGACTCGCAGATCCTTCCGCTGGAGAAGCAGGCCGCCGTGCTGCGCAGGACGGTCAGGGCCGCTGGCTTCTCGCCTGACTCCCCGGTCGTCGGGACCGCCCACCCGTAAGGCGGGCGGCCAGGCAGGCGACAGCGCTCGTAAGCTCGGCCTCATGCCATTCCCCGACGAGCTGGCCCGCGGCCTGTCCGTAGTGCCGTACGACCCGGGCTCGCGGCCAAGGACTGCATCGACATCCAGGTCCGCGTCGGCGCGCTCGATGAGGACTCAATCGTCAGCCTTTTTGAGCGAATCGGCTTTCGGGTGCGGCCCGAGCCGTGGAACCGGACGGAGACCACGCGAGGCGGGCGATGGGCAAAGCTGGTCTTCGCGCCTCCGGCTGGCGAGCGGGCCAGCAATGTTCACGTGCGTGAGAGCGCTAGCGAAACCGCGCGCCGCAACCTGCTGTTCCGTGACTTCCTGCGAGCGAACGCCACCGCCCGCGACGCCTGGGGCGACTTCAAGCTGCGCCTGGGGCTGATCGCCCCGGACATCTACCAGTACGGGCAGGCCAAAGCCGGTCCCACCGAGATCCTGATGATCGCCGCGGAGAGCTGGGCATCCGATACCGGCTGGACGCCATGTTACGGGTCTTAATCACGCAGGAAAAACGCTGATCAACACGGCCGCCCACGAGTAAACGTGCAGCCGAATCCCGGGTAAACAGCAACGCTACTGTTCTTTCACCAGAACGCGGCCATGAGTTTGCCCAATGATCCGGAGGCGCTCACTGCCCGCTCATCAGGAAGGAAAAGGGTGAGTGGCGGTAATTGTTCCCCCGACCGGACGGAGCATGCTCGTGCCTCAAATCTCACGCCGTCGTCTGCTGCAGGGCCTCGGCGCGGCCGGAGCAGCGGCATTCGCCGCCGAATTCCTGCCGTCGAACGTCCGCCGCGCGCTGGCTGTCGGTCCCTCGCAGGGCGGCAGACTCAGCGACATCAAGCACGTGGTGATCCTCATGCAGGAGAACCGGTCCTTCGACCACTACTTCGGGACGCTGCCCAACGTGCGCGGGTTCTCCGACCCCGCCGCGATCACGCTGAGCACCGGCAATTCGGTCTTCTACCAGCCAGACCCCGAGAACCCGGACGGCTACCTGCTGCCGTTCCACCTCGACACCCAGACCACAAGCGCGCAGGCGCAGCCGTCGACCAGCCACGCCTACACCGTCCAGCACTCCGCCTGGAACGGCGGGCTGATGAACAACTGGCTGCCCGCGCACCTGGCGGCGGACGGCGTCAACGGCCCCTACACGATGGGCTACCTGGAGCGCGACGACATCCCCTTCCAGTTCGCGCTCGCGGAGAACTTCACGATCTGCGACAACTACCACTGCTCGGTGCTCGGCCCGACCTGGCCGAACCGGCTGTACCACATGTCGGCGTGGATCGACCCCCTGGGCGTGGCCGGCGGGCCGATCACCTCCAACATCGACCCGACGCCGTACAAGTGGCTGAGCTACCCCGAGGCGCTCACCAACGCGGGGGTGCCCTGGCAGGTGTACCAGGAGGTCGACAACTACGAGTGCAACCTGCTGGAGATGTTCAACTCCTTCCAGGTCGCACCGGTCAGCTCCACCCTGTACCAGAGCGGGCTGCGCACGTTCTCTTCCGGGCAGTTCGAGTACGACGCCATCCACGACCGGCTGCCGACCGTCTCGTGGATCATCCCGACCAGCTACCAGTCCGAGCACCCGGACTACACGCCGGCCGCGGGCGCGGACTTCGTGGCCAGCAAGATCGACGCGATCGCGGCCAACCCCGACGTGTGGGCCAAGACCGTGTTCATCCTCAACTGGGACGAGAACGACGGCATCTTCGACCACGTGGTCCCGCCCACGGCGCCGGCGGGCACGGCCGGCGAATACGCCGTCGACTATCCCACCGACCCGATCGGCGCCGGGTTCCGGGTGCCGTGCATCATCGTGTCGCCGTTCACCCAGGGTGGCTGGATCGCCAGCGAGACCTTCGACCACACCTCGGTGCTGCGCTTCCTCGAGACGCTCACCGGCGTGACGATCCCCAACATCACGCCGTGGCGGCGCGCCACGTTCGGGGATCTCACGTCGGCGTTCGGCGCCTACCCGTCGGGCGGCCCGTTCCCGGTGCTGCCGGACACCAAGGCCCAGCTCGCCCGGGCCGTCTACGAGGTCACCACGCTGCCGCCCGCGGTGTTCCCCGGTGCCAGCCAGACACCGCCGGTCCAGCAGACCGGCCCCCGTCCCCATCCGCTCGGCACGCCCGCGTGACCGGCCGCCGTCGTCGCAAAGGAGATCCGCACATGTCAGCTGACAACGGGACACCCAGGCGCCTGGGCAGGCGGCGCGCCACGATCGTGGCCGCCGCCACCGCCGCGGGCCTGGTGGTCATCGGCGCGCCGATCACCGCCATGGCGCTGACCGGGACGTTCGCCGGCCACGGGACGCCCGCGGCGAACGCCCCGGTCGCGAGCGCCGGATGGACGTCGCGCACCGCGCTCACCAAGGCCGCGCTCACGGCCATCTCGAAGGCCGCGGGCCCGGATCCGGACTACTACGCCTACGTCGCCGCCTCCACCGGCGACGAGGTCGTGGAGGTCAACGTGGCCGCCGCCGCCATCGTCGGCGAGATCAGCACGGACACCGCCGACGGCGTCGCCGCCACCCCGGACGGCAGCGAGCTCTACATCGCCGACACCGGCCAGTACTACGTCCTCGCCGCGAACCCGGCGACGGGGGCCGAGACCAAGATCGAGGTCGGGCCGTACCCGCAGGACGTCGCCGTGTCGCCGTCAGGCAACCTCGTGTACGCGACCGTGACCGGCGGCGACACCGGTCCGGGCGGGTCTAACGCCGTGGCCGTCATCGACCCGGCGACCAACACCGTCACCGGCGACATCACGGTCGGCACCGCCCCGCGGCAGGTGGTGTTCAGCCCGAACGGCTCGGCCGCGTACGTGACCACGGAGACCGGGATCTACGTGATCGACACCGCGACGTCCGCGGTGACCCAGGTGATCCCCGACCTCGGCGGGAGCCCGCAGGGCATCGCGGTCAGCCCCGACGGTTCGGCCCTCTACGTCACCAACCCCGACGCCGGCACGCTGCTGAAGATCAGCGCCGCGACCGGCAGGATCATCGGCAGCACCCCGGCCGGCGCCGAGCCGCAGGCGGTCGCGGTGACGCCGAACGGGTCCACGCTCTACGTCGCCGACATGAACTCCGACTCGGTCTCGGTGATCGACGCGGCGACCCTGCGGGTGACCGGGACGATCTCCGTCGGCCGCCTGCCCATGTCGGTCGCGGTCAGCCCCGACGGCTCGCAGGTGTGGGTCGGCAACGGCTTCTCCGGCTCCGTCTCGATCATCGCCACGGCGGCCAACTCGGTCATCGCGACCGTCGGCGGCGGCCCGGGCACGTCCACGCTGGACGCCGCCATCACCGGCATCGCCTTCGCCCCCGCTCCATAACCAGGGCCGATGGGCCGCTGTCGCGGCTGTTGCCTGACAGCGGCCCATCGCCCGCGCGGGGTCGCGGCAAGCAGGTTGCTAAGGTGAACTCCTGGGATGGGACTGCCGCGGGGGAGGCGCTCTCCATGGAGTACTTGGTCACGATGACCACACGCGTGCCGCCGGGGACTTCCGAACAAGCCGTCGCGGACGTCCGCGCCCGCGAGGTGGCCGGCCAGGGGCACCTCGTCCGGCTGTGGACGCTGCCGGGCGAGGGGCGCGCCCTCGGCGTCTACCGCGCGCGAGACGGCGCCGAGATGGCGGCCATCGTGAAGTCGCTGCCCCTCGACCCCTTCATGAACACCGAAATCACGCCGCTCTCGCCGCACCCGACCGACCCGGCTTCCGCCGTCGGCTGAGCGAGGACGCCGTGAGCGATACCGGCCAGCGGGTCGCGATCATCACCGGGGGCTCGCAGGGAATCGGCGCCGGCCTCGTCGCCGGGTACCGCGGGCAGGGCTGGGCGGCACTTGACCGGTTCGGGCGGATCGACACGCTCGTCAACGACGCCGGGGTGTTCATCTCCAAGCGGTTCACCGACTTCACCGCCGACGACTACGCCCTTGTCGTGGGCGTCAACCTCACCGGATTCTTCTGGCTCACCCAGCACGTCATCGCCGAGATGCTCAAGCGGGGCGGCGGTCACGTGGTGAACATCTCCGCCACCGTCGCCGAATACGCGCTCTCCAGCGAGCTCTCGGTGCTCGCCGCCCTCACCAAGGGCGGCGTGGCCTCGGCCACCAGGGCCCTGTTCCTGGAGTCGGCGCCTTACATCATCGGCGAGATCCTGCACGTCGACGGCGGGCGGAGCGCCGGTCACTGACCGGGCCCGCGAGGCGGTCGCCGTGGCCACGGGGAGCAGGGCCTATGTCGTGCGGGACGCCGGATCGCCCGGCAGGCTTGGCAAGGTGTACCGGATGTACCCGTACACGCTCCAGGCGCTGCTGCAGGCACTCGACGAGGCCCGGCTGCGCAGCTACAACGGGCCGCCGCAAGTCGTGACCGTGGTCGCCGACAGGCAGAGCACGGTCATCCGCCGGTTCGAGCACGGCCGCGAGGTGCCCGTCACGGACTCGTGACCGGGCTCGGCCATCGCGCGCGTCCGGTCACCTCCTAGCCCAGCGTCCCGGCGAGCGCGGCCGCCTCGGCCCACGCGTCGTAGGAGTAGATCCACCGCCGGTCGGTCAGCTGGCTGCCCGAGCTGTCGTAGCCGGCGCCGTTGCGCCGCGAGCCGAGCTGCACGCGCGCCGTCCGCTCCCGCCGCAGCTGTTCATACGCGGCGAGCGCCCGCGGCACGCCGGCCGGACCGGCGCACGAACCAAGCAGTGCCGCGAGCGCCACCGCGTCCTCCAGGGCCTGGTTCACGCCCTGGCCCAGGTGCGGCAGCATCGGGTGCGCCGCGTCGCCGAGCAGCGTCAGCCGCCCGCTGCTCCACCGGGGCAGCGGCGCGCGGTCGTACATCCCCCAGGCGAACCCGCTGCCGCCCGGCCCGGTGATCGCGGCGATGACCTGCCCGATGACCGGGTCCCAGCCCGCGAAGTGCGCGGCGAGCGCGGCCGGGTCGCCCGCCGCCGACCAGGACTCCCGCACCGACGTGTCCGACGACACGAACCCCACGTAGTTCAGCAGCTGCCCGGCCCGCACCGGGAACACCAGGAAGTGCTTGCGCTCGCCCACCCACATCCGCATCGTGCCGGCCGGGTACTCAGCCAGGCCGGGCACCAGGCCGCGGTAGGCAACCACCCCGGAAAACACGGGCTCCGCCGGCGCCACCACGAATCCCTGCAGCACCGAATGGATCCCGTCCGCCCCGATCACCACGTCCGCGCTGGCGGCCGCCCCGTTCGCGAAGAACACCGTCGCGCCGCCGGCGTCCTGGCTGAAGTCCGTGCACCGGTGCCCGGTCGCCACCGTGCCGGCCGGCAGCCGCCCGGCGAGCAGCGCGAGCAGGTCGGCCCGGTGGATGCCCACGTTGCGCCCCGGCTGGGCGAACTGGTGCGGCTGGTGTGGCGCCGGGCGCCCGTCGGACAGCCGCAGCTGAGCCGACAGGTGCCGCGCGCCCACTCGCGCGATCCCTTCGCCGAGCCCGAGCCGGTCCAGCATCCGCAGCCCGTTCGGCGCCAGCGACACACCCGCACCGACCTCGGTCAGCTGCTGCGCCTGCTCGTAGACCCGCACGTCCACGCCGGCCCGCGTCAGCGCCAGCGCCGCGGCGGTCCCCCCGATCCCGCCGCCGACAACGGCCGCACGCAGCGCCACGCTCTCACCCCTTTTTATCCCGAACGATCCCGGCCGCCTCCCCAGCCTCAGCCGAGCTGACCATAGGGTAGACGCCGAACGTGACCAGGTCCTGCCAGCGGCCGGCCCACCCTAGGCGATGCGCAGCAGCTTCCTGGCCTGCGCCCAGGTCAGCACGACATCGGTCGGGGTGGGGCCGCAGACCCCGGCGAAAAGCTCGGTCTCGCTGTCGCCGAAGGCCTTCCCCCTGGTCACGTGGCCGGCGCCCATCGCGATCTCGTGGCCGAGGCCGCCGCAGATCGCCGCGCTGACGTACTGGCCGAGGATG
>NZ_JASIAL010000148.1:0-9606 GCF_030042015.1 Trebonia sp.
GGCGCGGCCGGCGCGGTGTCCGTGGCGGGCGCGGCGTCCGCCGCAGGCGATGCGTCGGCTGACGCTGCCGCGGCGCGGCTCTCGGCGATCAGCTCTTCCAGGCGCGCGCCGCGCAGCCGCCGGAACGTGCGGTGCGCGCGGGCGCGGTCCAGGATCGCCACCTCAAGCTGGGCGGCGGTCAGCCCGGCCTGGTCGCCGTTGGCCGCGGCCGCCGACCCGGACGACGACGACGAAGACGAAGACCCAGAGGCCGACGACCCAGAGGACGACCCTGACGCGCCCTGCGACGGCGCCGCGAGCGCGGCGAGCGCCGCACCGAGCGCCTCTGTCAGCGACATCCCGTCGGAGAACCGCTCCTTGAGCTGCGCGGACACCACGTCGGCCTGCCCGCCGAAGGCGACGAAGCCCGGCTCGTCTGTCACCGAGCCGTCCCAGGTGATCCGGTAGATCTGGTCGGCGTCCGGCTGCGCGCCGACCTCGGCGACCACGATCTCCACCTCGTACGGCTTGCTGCTGTCGGTGGCGATCCCGCCGAGCGTCTGCGCGTACCAGTTCGCGACGCCGCGGGCGGTGACGTCGCCCCGGTCGAACTGGTAGCCGGTCACGTCGGCGTAGGTGACGCCGGCCTTGCGCAGGGTCTCGTACTCGTTGTACCGGCCGACGGCGGCGAACGCGATCCTGTCGTAGAGCTCGCTGATCTTGTGCAGCACGCTGGAGACGTTCGGCGTCACCATCAAGATGCCGCCCGCGTACTGGAGCACCACGGAGCTGCGGCTGCGCGCGACACCCTTGCGTGCGTAGTCGGCCTTGTCCCGCATGGCCTGTTCTGGCGAGACGTAAAACGGCATGGACACCGCGGGCGCTTCCTTTGCTTGTCGTCGTGTCGTCGTGTCGTCGTGGGGGGAAGGGGTCTAACCGGGCAGCCGCTAGCTGGTGCCGCGCAGCTGCGCGAGCGGGCCGTCCGGCGAGCGCATCCGGCTGTCCACGACCTCCTGGGCGTACTCCGCGGACTCCGCGTCGGGCAGCCGCCTGAAGCCGTCGTCCGTGATCGTGGCGATGACAGGGAAGATCCGCCTGGTGAGGTCAGGCCCGCCGGTGGCGGAGTCGTCGTCGGCCGCGTCGTAGAGCGCCTGCACGCAGGCCAGCACCGCGTCGTTGACCTGCATGTCGTCGGAGTACAGCTTCTTGAGCGAGCTATTGGCGAACACCGACCCCGAGCCAATCGAGTGGAAGCGGTGCTCCTCGTACGGGCCGCCCGCCACGTCGTAGCTGAAGATCCGGCCGGTGCCTGCCGCCTCGTCGTAGCCGGCGAACAGCGGGACAACAGCCAGCCCCTGCAGGGCGCCGCCGAGGTTGCCGCGGATCATCGTCGCGAGCCGGTTCGCCTTGCCCTCAAGGGACAGGGGCCGGCCCTCCATCTTCTCGTAGTGCTCGAGCTCGACCTGGAACAGCCGGACGAACTCCAGGCCAACGCTCGCCACGCCGGCGATGCCCATCGCGGAGTACTCGTCGCTGCGGAACACCTTCTCCACGTCCCGCTTGGCGATCATGTTCCCCGCCGTTGACCGCCGGTCGCCGGCCAGCACCACGCCGCGCTGGCACGCGGCGGCGACGATCGTGGTCGCGCGCGGCAGGGTCTTGATGACGTCGCTGCCGCCGCTCCCCGCGGGCAGCACGATCGCTTCCCGGCCGAACCCTGCCGGCAGCAGGTCGGGCGCGTACGAGGCGAGGAAGTGCGTGAACGAGGGAATCCGCGCCGCCATGAACGCCGCCGGCTGCCGTGCCGTGCCGTCGAAGTGTCCGCCCACGCCGCCTCCCTGCCGAGTCTGTTGCTCCTGAGCAGACACTACTGCCCGTTCGGAGTGTGAATGTACATGCCGGGACCCGCGCTTCTTTCGCCCACCGCGAACCCCGGCGGGACCTTACTGGCCGCCCTTCTGGACGTAGGAGCGGACGAACTCCTCGGCGTTCTCCTCGAGCACCTCGTCGATCTCGTCGAGGATGGCGTCCACGTCGTCGGACAGCTTCTCGTGGCGCTCCTTGACCTCATCGACCGAGGCGGCCTGGTCCTCCTCGGTCTCCTCGGCCCGCCGCGTGGTCTGCCGCTGGCCTCCGGTGTCCTTGTTCGTTGCCATCTGTGGTACCTCCGTCGTTCCGGGGGTGGGCCCCCCGACAGCTCCAACGTTATCGTCGCCAGCGGCGAGCCCGTCCAATCCTGCGCCGGGGTATTGGTACCAAGTTGGCTCGTCCGCTAATCCTGGGCGGTCAGCGCGGCGACCAGGTCGGCGGCCGTGCGGCAGCGATCAAGCAGCTCACCGACATGGGCACGCGTGCCGCGCAGCGGCTCGAGCGTGGGGACCCGCTGCAGCGACTCCCTGCCGGGGATGTCGAAGATCACAGAATCCCAGGAGGCCGCGGCGACCGAGTCCGCGTACTGCCGCAGGCACCGGCCGCGGAAGTACGCCCTGGTGTCCTCTGGCGGGTTGTCGATCGCCCAGCTGACCGCGTGCTCGTCGGTCATCCGGATCACACGGCCGCGCGCGGCGAGCCGGTTGTACAGGCCCCGTTCCAGCCGCACGTCGGAGTACTGCAGGTCGACGAGCTGCAGCCGCGGGTGGTCCCAGCTCAGCCCGTCCCGGCTGCGGTAGCCGTTGAGGATCTCGAGCTTGGCGACCCAGTCCAGCTCCCTGGACAGCTGCATGGGGTCGTCGGCCAGCCGGCCCAGCACCGACTCCCAGCGGTTGAGCACGTCGGTGGTCAGGTCGTCGACGTCGGTGCCGTACTTGTCCTCGGTGTACTTGCGGGCCAGCTCCAGGTACTCGGTCTGCAGCTGCACCGCGGTCATCTTCCGGCCGTCCCGCAGCGTCACCAGGTGCCGCAGCGACGGGTCGTGCGATACCGCGCGCAGGTCCGCGACGGGCGCCTCGAGCGACAGGTCGCCGTTGAGGAACTTGTCCTCGATCATCGCGAGCACCAGCGCCGTGGTCCCCATCTTCAGGTAGGTGGCCACCTCGCTCATGTTCGCGTCGCCGATGATCACGTGCAGCCGCCGGTACTTCTCCGGGTCGGCGTGCGGCTCGTCGCGGGTGTTGATGATCGGGCGCTTGAGCGTCGTCTCCAGGCCGACCTCGACCTCGAAGAAGTCCGCGCGCTGGCTGATCTGGAACCCCGACCCGCGCCCGTCGGCGCCGATCCCGACCCGGCCCGCGCCGCAGACCACCTGCCGGGTCACGAAGAACGGCGTGAGATAGCGCACGATGTCGGCGAACGGCGTCGACCGGCGCATGAGGTAGTTCTCGTGGCAGCCGTAGGACGCGCCCTTGTTGTCGGTGTTGTTCTTATACAGCTGGATGCCGTGGCTGCCCGGGACCGTGGCGGCCTTGGCCGCCGCCTCCGCCATGATCCGCTCGCCGGCCTTGTCCCAGACCACCACCGACAGCGGGTTGGTGCATTCGGGCGCGGAGTACTCCGGGTGCGCGTGGTCGACGTACAGCCGCGCCCCGTTGGTCAAGATGACGTTGGCCAGCCCCAGGTCCTCGTCGGTCAGCTGCGTGGAGTCCGCGGCCTCCCGCGCCAGGTCGAACCCGCGCGCGTCCCGCAGCGGGTTCTCCTCCTCGAAGTCCCAGCGGGCGCGGCGCGCCCTAGCGGCCGTCGCCGCCTGGTAGGCGTTGACGATCTGCGACGACGTGACCATTGCGTTGGCACCCGGCTGTCCCGGTACGGCGATGCCGTACTCGGTCTCGGTGCCCATAACCCGCAGCACACTCATAGTTGTTCAGCGTAATACCGGCTGACTCCGACGTCGCCCGGCACGCTCCGCTCGTAACTCAAAGGTACTGACCCGTGTTCGCGATGGTGTCGATGGAACGGCCCGCCTCGGTGCCCTGCTTGCCCGAGACAAGGGTCCTGATGTAGACGATGCGCTCGCCCTTCTTGCCCGAGATGCGCGCCCAGTCGTCCGGGTTGGTGGTGTTCGGCAGGTCCTCGTTCTCGCTGAACTCGTCCACGCAGGCGGCCAGCAGGTGGGCGACCCGAATGCCCTTCTGCCCGGTGTCGAGGAACTCCTTGATCGCCATCTTCTTGGCGCGGGCCACGATGTTCTCGATCATCGCTCCGGAGTTGAAGTCCTTGAAGTACAGGACCTCCTTGTCGCCGTTGGCGTAGGTGACCTCGAGGAAGCGGTTCTCTTCTGACTCGCTGTACATCCGCTCGACCACCCGCTGGATCATCCCGTCGACCGTGGCCTCCCGCGAGTGGCTGTGCTCGGCCAGGTCGTCGGGGTGCAGCGGCAGCGCGGTGAGCACGTACTTGGAGAAGATGTCCCTGGCCGCCTCGGCGTCCGGCCGCTCGATCTTGATCTTGACGTCCAGGCGGCCTGGCCGCAGGATCGCCGGGTCGATCATGTCCTCGCGGTTGGAGGCGCCGATCACGATGACGTTCTCCAGGCCCTCGACGCCGTCGATCTCGGACAGCAGCTGCGGCACGATCGTGTTCTCCACGTCCGAAGAGACGCCCGAGCCGCGGGTGCGGAAGATCGAGTCCATCTCGTCGAAGAACACGATCACCGGCATGCCCTCGCTGGCCTTCTCGCGGGCCCGCTGGAAGACGAGCCTGATGTGCCGCTCGGTCTCGCCGACGTACTTGTTCAGCAGCTCTGGGCCCTTGATGTTGAGGAAGAAGCTCTTCCCCTCGGCGTGCTTGCCGCCGTCGCCGGCTCCCTCGGCCGCGTCCGCGGCGGTCTTGGCCGCGACCTGCTTGGCGAGGGAGTTCGCCACGGCCTTGGCGATGAGCGTCTTGCCGCAGCCGGGCGGGCCGTAGAGCAGGACGCCCTTGGGCGCGCGCAGCTGGTGCTCGCGGAACAGGTCCGCGTGCAGGTACGGCAGCTCGATGGCGTCGCGGATCTGCTCGATCTGCGTGGCGAGGCCGCCGATGTCGTGGTAGGAGATGTCCGGGACCTCCTCGAGGATGAGCTCCTCGACCTCGGCCTTCGGTATCCGCTCGTAGACGTAGCCGGAGCGCGGCTCGAGCAGCAGCGAGTCACCGCCCCGCAGGGTCTGGTTGAGCAGCGGTTCGGCGAGCCGGACCACGCGCTCCTCGTCGGCGTGCGAGATCACCAGGGCGCGCTCGCTGTCGGCGAGCACCTCCTTGAGCATCACGATCTCGCCGACCGTCTCATACCCCTGCGCGATGACGATGTTCAGTGCCTCGTTGAGCACGACCTCCTGGCCGGGCCGCAGCTCCTCGAGGTTCACGTTCGGGCTGACGTTGACCCGCATCTTGCGGCCGCCGGTGAAAACGTCCGCGGTGCTGTCCTCGCGCGCGCCCAGGAACACCCCGAACCCCGACGGCGGCTGTGCCAGCCGGTCGACTTCTTCCTTGAGGGCGACGATCTGGTCCCTTGCCTCGCGCAGCGTCGATGCGAGCCGCTCGTTCTGGCCGGTTACCGACGTGAGACTGGCCTCTGCCTCGCGGAGCCGCTCCTCAAGCAGGCGCACCTGGCGCGGTGAATCCGCGAGCCGCCTGCGAAGCACCGCGATCTCCTCGTCGAGGAAGGAGATCTGCGCGGTAAGGCTGCTCACCTCATCCTCGTGCCGCGAAGCACGGCCGCTGTCATCCCTGGCTGCCACGGCCCTCACCTCCTCCCGGGTAACACGAACTACCTAGACCCTACCTATCTGATGACCTTCTCCAAACCTGCTGGCGTCTATCCAATTGATCACACCTGCCGGCTTTGGGAAAGAATCCGCAGGATAACAGCCTATTCTCAACGCAGAGTCAAATATCCATCGCGGATCGTAACGCTTTCATTCCGTGGCTTCCTGGCCCTCCGTGATGCCCAGGCCAGCCGCCTCTGGATGGGCGCCCTTGGCGGGACGGCGGCGGCGGGGCGGGGCCGTCACGCCGTCGGCGAGCCGCCGCGCGGTCACCAGGAAGCCGGTGTGCCCGATCATCCGGTGGTCCGGCCGGACCGCCAGGCCGTCCACGTGCCAGCCGCGCACCAGCGTCTCCCAGGCGGCCGGCTCGACGAAGCCGCCATGGGCCCGAAGTTCCTCCACGACCCGCGACAGCTGCGTGGTCGTCGCCACGTAACAGCAGATCAGCCCGCCTGGGATCAGGGTCAGGGCCGCGTCGGGGACGCACTCCCACGGCGCGAGCATGTCCAGGATCACCCGGTCGAACGAGGCGGGCTCCCCCGCGGCCGCGGCGGAAAGCTCCCCGACCCGCAGCTGCCAGTGCGGCGGCGGCCCGCCGTAGAAGCGGGACACGTTCGCCCGGGCGATCTCCGCGAAGTCGGCGCGGGCCTCGAACGAGACCAGCTGCCCGGCGGAGCCGAGCGCGCGCAGCAGCCAGCACGACAGCGCGCCGGAACCGGCCCCGGCCTCGATCACCCGCGCACCAGGGAAGACGTCGGCGTACGCGACGATCTGCGCCGCGTCCTTCGGGTACACGATCGTGGCGCCGCGCTTCATCGCCAGCGTGTAGTCGGCGAGCAGCGGCCGCAGCGCCACGTAGGCGGTGCCGCTTGTTGCTGTTATCACGCTGCCTTCCGGCGCGCCGATCAGGTCGTCGTGCCGCAGCGAGCCGCGGTGCGTGTGGAACGTGCCGCCGGGCTGCAGGAGGATCTGGTGCATGCGGCCCTTGGGGTCGGTGAGCTGCACCAGGTCTCCGGCCGCGAACGGCCCGCGAGTGGTCATCCGGTAAGGGTAGCGACTCGGCGAAGCGAAATCAGACGCCGGCGAACACGTGGTCAAGGTCCTTCGCCGCGAGCACCCCGTACACCTGGCCGGAGGACTCCACCAGCAGGTACTCGCTGGCGGGCGCGCGCCGCATCGCCTCGAGCAGCGCCATCCCTGACAGGTCGGCTGACAGCACCAGGTTCGGCTCGATCGTCCTGGCCATCGAGCCCGCGTCGATCCACGGCCGTCGCTGCGGCGGGGTGGCCATCACCGCGGCCTCGTTCACGATCGCGATCGGCCTGTTGTCGTGGTCAACCACGACGACCGCGCGGGCGCGCGAGGCGTCCGCCTGCCGGATCGCCTCGGCCAGCGGCGTGCTCGCGGGCACCGAGATCGCCCGTCTGGCCAGGCGGCGCGCCTGCAGCTCGGGCAGGCGTTCGCGGAACTTGGTCGCCCGGATCGACTGCCCGGCCCCGATCCACATGAACGCGGCGATCACCACCACCCACAGCGTGCTGACCATGTCCCCGCCGGAGAGCTCGCCGGAGTAGAACGGGATGACGAGCAGCGCGATCGCCAGCACCCGGCCCACCCAGGCGGCGGCGATCGTGGCGGTCGCCGGGCGGCCGGTCAGCTTCCAGACCAGGGCGCGCAGCATCCGGCCGCCGTCGAGCGGCAGCCCGGGCAGCAGGTTGAAAATCCCGACGATGATGTTGGCGAACATCAGCTGCCGGACCAGCGACCCGCCGATGCCGGCGGTGACGACCCGCGTCAGCCCCCACCCGGCCGCGCCGAGCAGCAGGGAGAGCGCCGGACCGGCCGCGGAGACGCAGAACTCGCGGCCGGGCGTCTGCGGTTCCCGCTCGATCTCGGAGATGCCGCCGAGCGGGTAGAGCAGGATCCGCCGCACCGGCAGCCCGTAGCCGAGCGCGACCACCGAATGGCTCAGCTCATGGACGAGCACCGACAGGTACAGGAGCACCACGAAGGCCGCGGCGACCACGTACCGGGTGCTCCCGTGCAGCGAAGTGCTCAGGTCGTTGGCGTAGATGACGATGAAGACGCCGGCGATCACGAACCAGTACGGCGAGACGTACACCGGGATCCCGAACGGCCGGGCCACCACGATGCCGTGCTGCCCCTGCCGTTGCGGCTTCTCCTCCTGGCCACTTGCCACACCACCGATGCTACGTGCATCCGCGCCCGTTGCGGGCCGGTCGCCGTTGTCGCGCCCGCTTCGCGGAGCGCGGCACATGGCTGCGGAATGTCGGTGCCCTGCCCTACGGTTGCGCTGTGGACCTCGAATACCAGCCGGGCTTTCCTGTTGGCACAGACCGGCCCGCGGCGCTGTCGCCGTCGCGCGCGGCCGACTTCATGACGTGCCCGCTGCTGTACCGGTTCCGGGTGATCGACAAGATCCCCGAGCCGCCGACCCCCGCGACCGCGCGCGGCACGCTGGTGCACGCGGTCCTTGAACGGCTGTTCGACCACCCGGCCGCCGAGCGGACCCCGGAGGCCGCCCGCCGGCTGATCGTGCCGGAATGGGACCGGCTGGCCGCCGCCGACCCCGATCTCGCCGCACTCTTCGCCGATGATTCCGAACGAGCCGTTTGGCTCCGTGAAGCGACCGCCGCTCTTGAGGGGTATTTCACGCTCGAAGACCCCCGGCGGATCGAGCCCGCCGAGCGCGAGTGGTACGTGGAGACCGAGCTTGAGTCGGGGCTGCGGCTGCGCGGCTACGTCGACCGGCTCGACGTGACGCCGGCGGGCGACGTCCGGATCGTGGACTACAAGACCGGCCGGGTGCCGCGGGAGGCCTACGAGGCCAGCGCGCTGTTCCAGATGAAGTTCTACGCGCTCGTGCTGTGGCGGCTGCGCGGCCAGGTGCCGAAGCTGCTGCAGCTCATGTACCTCGCCGAGGGCGAGATACTGCGCTACGCCCCGGACGAGTCGGACCTGCTCGCCACCGAGCGGAAGGTCGCGGCGCTGTGGCAGGCCATCGAGCGGGCGCGGGCGGCAGGTGACTGGCGGCCCCGGCCGAGCAGGCTGTGCGACTGGTGCAACCACAAGGCGCTCTGCCCGGAGTTCGGCGGCACCCCGCCGCCTCTTCCCGGGCCGCCTCTTCCCGGGCCGCCCCTGCCCGGCCCGCCTCTTGCCGTGCCCGGCCAGCCCGTATCGCTCACCGAGAACCCGCTCGACTAGACGAGATATTACTTGATAAGGCGTCCTGGTGGAGGCTGGGACGGGGGCCGGGACGGAGGCGGGACGTGGGGATCATCGAGGCGCGGGGGCTGGCGCGCACGTTCAAGAGCCGCAGGCGGACGGTGGAGGCGGTCAGGGGGGTCGACCTGACCGTCGGCGACGGTGAGGTGGTGGGATTCCTCGGGCCGAACGGGGCGGGTAAGACCACCACGCTGCGGATGCTGACCACGCTGCTGCAGCCGACGGCGGGCACCGCCACGGTGGCGGGCGCCGACCTGCTCAGGGACCCGGTGGGGGTGCGCAGGAGGATCGGGTACGTGCCGCAGGCCATCGGCGAGACGATGGGCGGCACCGACCGGTCCTGCCTGGTGATCGAGGAACTGCTCGACCAGGCCGCGCTGTACCACATCAGGGCGGGCGCAGCCGCCAGGCGCGCCGAGGCGCTGATCGGGCAGATGGAACTCACCGGCCTGGAGGACCGGCTGGTCAAGACCTTGTCCGGCGGGCAGCGGCGGCGGCTGGAGATCGCGCTCGGCCTGGTGCACGAGCCGCCGCTCGTCTTCCTGGACGAGCCGACCACCGGCCTGGACCCGCAGAGCCGGAGCAACCTGTGGGAGCACATCGGCAGGCTCAGGTCGCAGGCCGGCACCACCGTCTTCCTCACCACGCATTACCTGGAGGAGGCGGACATCCTGTGCGACCGGGTGTTCATCATCGACCACGGCGT